>QKAX01000186.1 GCA_003246255.1 Demequina lutea | reverse complement strand
GCCCGCGAGACCGCCCGCAACCGCGCGCACCTCATGCGCTCGCTGCGCGAGTCGCTGCACTCGCGCGGCTTCATCGAGATCGAGACGCCGATGCTGCAGACCCAGCACGGCGGCGCGGCGGCGCGTCCGTTCGTGACGCACATGAATGCGTTCGACATCGACCTCTATATGCGCATCGCGCCGGAGTTGTTCCTCAAGCGCGCAGTCGTGGGTGGCATCGAGAAGGTATTCGAAATCAACCGCAATTTCCGCAACGAAGGCGCCGACTCGTCGCACTCGCCCGAGTTCTCCATGCTCGAGGCGTACGAGGCGTATGGCGACTATTCGACGATGGCCACCCTCACTCGCGAGATCGTGCAGAAGTCGGCGATGGACATCTTTGGTTCCACAGTGGTGACGCACGCCGACGGCAGCGAATACGACCTTGGCGGCGAGTGGACCGAGCTGTCGCTGTATGGCTCGCTGTCAGAGGCCCTCGGTCAGGAGATCACGCCGCAGACTTCCGTCGCGGATCTCGAGAAGCTGTGTGACGACGCGGAGATCTCGGTGGATCCCAAGCGCATCAACCACGGCAAGCTCGTGGAGGAGCTGTGGGAGCACCACGTGGGCCACGGCCTCGCGGCCCCCACGTTCGTGAAGGACTTCCCAGTGGAGACCAGCCCCCTCACCCGCGATCACCGCGAGGTAGCCGGTGTGGTGGAGAAGTGGGACCTCTACGTCAAGGGCTTCGAGCTTGCCACCGCGTACTCGGAGCTGGTTGACCCGGTCATCCAGCGCCACCGCTTTGAGCAGCAGGCGCGCATGGCCGCGCAGGGCGACGACGAGGCGATGAAGCTCGACGAGGACTTCCTGGCGGCCATGGAGTTTGGCATGCCGCCGGCGGGTGGCATGGGAATGGGTATCGATCGCCTGCTCATGGCGCTCACGGGTCTGGGCATTCGCGAGACCATCCTGTTCCCGCTGGTGAAGCCGGAGTAGGTCATGGACGCAGGCATTGGCCCCATTCTCATGGGAGTGATCCCCTCCATTGCGGTGGGTGGTCTCTTCTGGTTTGTGATGCGCGGAATTATTCGAGCCGACAGGCGCGAGCGTGAGGCCATTGCGCAGATGGAGCGCGAAGAGGCCGAGCGCGCTGCGCGCGGCGAATAGCACGCTCCGGCGGGCATACCCGCGCCTCTCGTGATGTGGAGACACCTCACCATCAGACCCTGGGAGTTTGTGCAGTTTTCACCGAGTGGTGAGAATTCTCCTTTCTTGCGTGCATATTCGTGACAATATGGAGGCACGTTCTCCAGGAGGTATTTTCATGGCTCAAAAGGTGCAGGTTCTGCTCGTCGACGACATCGACGGTGGCGAGGCCGACGAGACGCTGAGGTTCTCCTTTGATGGCGGATCGTACGAGATCGATCTCTCCACGGCTCACGCCGACGAGTTCCGCGCCGCGATGGCACCGTGGCTCAAGGCGGGTCGCAAGACCACTCAGCGCGCAGTGGCCGCGCGCTCCAAGGGCAGCAACGACACGGGCACCATCCGTGCCTGGGCCAAGTCCAACGGATTCGAGGTCTCGGAGCGCGGCCGCATCTCTGCGGAGATTCGTGCCGCGTACAACGCCGCCAACTAGGTTCTTCACGCCGAGAGGCCCCGTCCGTGCAGGGCGGGGCCTTTTGCGTGCGAGGCTGGGACCATGACGACGCTGTGGATTGGTTCGTACCCCGCCGCCGGCCTGGGCACTCCCGTGGGCACGGGTGAGGGTGTGTGGCGCGCCGAGATGGCCGCCGACGGCTCTCTCACCGCCGAGCAGGTCACCACGCAGGACGCGCCGAGCTTTGTGCTGGCGCACCCGGGCGGGGGAGTGCTCTACGCGGTGGAGGAGTCGGGATCGACGGCCCTCTCCGTCAGGTCAACGGCCGACGCCCGCGAGATGGCGCGCGTCGCGGTGGGCGGCCAGGACGGTTGCCACCTGCTGCTGTCGGCGGACTCTCGCACCCTCTACGTGGCCAACTACTCGTCCGGCGAGCTCAACGTGGTGCTGCTCGACGCAGCGGGGCTGCCGCTCGATTCCGCGCCCCAGCAGATCTGGCGCCACGAGGGCTCAGGCCCGCGCGAGGACCGCCAGGAGGGCCCCCACGCGCACTTCAGCGCTCTGAGCCCGTGCGGCGGCTACGTGCTCGTGTGCGACCTCGGAACGGACCAGATTCGCCGCTACAGCATCGGCGCCGACGGGTTGCTTGCCGACCCCGGCATCGCGGCCACGCTGCCCGCTGGCGCCGGTCCCCGACACCTGGCAGTGCGCGGCGACCTGCTCTACGTGGTGTGCGAGCTTGACCACCACCTGCGCACCTATCGCTGGGATCGCGCGGCGGGGGAGGCCGACCTCCTCGCCGAGCAGCCCACCACGATTGCCCCGCAGCGCACGGGGGACGCTCTATACGACGCGCACGTGGTGCTGCACGAACGCCCCGCAGGCGACGTGCTGCTGGTGTCGGTGCGGGGCGCCGACGTGATCTCCGTCTTTGACGTGGCCCCCGAGGGCGAGCTGACCTACAGGGCCGCCTTCGACACTGGCTACTGGCCGCGGCACTTCGCCGTGGTGGGGGACAGGCTCGTCTCGGTGGCGGAGAAGGGCCACAGCGTGAGGTCCTACGCCTTGGCCGACGTGCTGGGCCTCGCCCCCGAGATGGAGAATGGCGCGATTGCGGAGCTGCCTCATCACTCCGTCGGCGTGGTGAGCCCCTCCTGCATCGCCTCGTAGCAGGGGCGTCGCGCCCGCCCGTCGCCACGCCGCCCGGCCAGCCCGGCATCGGCCCTCTCCACGGGACCAACGACGCGCGCGTGAGGTCCCGGAATGCGCTTGGATGGTCCTATGACGTACACGCTGATTCTGCTCCGCCACGGTGAGAGCGACTGGAACTCCAAGAACCTGTTCACCGGCTGGGTGGACGTCCCCCTCAACGAGAAGGGCTGGGGCGAGGCCAAGCGCGGCGGCGAGCTGCTCAAGGAGGAGGGCATCCTGCCCGACGTGGTGCACACGTCGCTCTTGCGCCGCGCCATCATGACGGCCAACCTGGCGCTCGACGCCGCCGACCGTCACTGGATCCCCGTGAAGCGCAACTGGCGCCTCAACGAGCGCCACTACGGCGACCTGCAGGGCAAGAACAAGGCCGAGACGCTCGAGCAGTTTGGCGAAGAGAAGTTCATGATCTGGCGCCGCTCGTACGACGTGCCGCCGCCCGCGATCTCCGCCGAGAACGAGTACACGCAGGTGGGCGACCCTCGCTACACCGAGACAGTGCCCGCGACCGAGTGCCTCAAGGACGTGCTCGAGCGCGCCCTGCCGTACTGGGAGTCGGACGTGGTCCCGGACCTCAAGTCGGGCAAGACCGTGATGGTGGCCGCGCACGGCAACTCGCTGCGCGCGATCGTCAAGCACCTTGACGACATCGCCGACGACGCGATCGTGGGCGTGAACATCCCCACCGGCATCCCGCTGGTCTACCACCTGGACGAGGAGACGCTGAAGCCCACCAACCCGGGCGGCACGTACCTCGACGCCGACGCCGCGGCCGCCGCGATTCAGGCAGTGGCGAACCAGGGCAAGAAGTAGTTCAATAGAAGTACCGAAGACGGACGGTCAGCCTCTCATAGCCTGGCCGACGCAGCAGGGCCCCGGTCTCACGATCGGGGCCCTGTTCTGTGTCCGGGTGTAGGGGAGTCGCGCGCGATGGAGCGGGAGGCTTCGCCCGGCGTCGGGCATGCAAAAGGGGCCCGGCCTGAGCGGCCGAGCCCCTTGCGCGCGCGAGGCGGAAGAACTAGATCGTGGAGCGCTCGCCGGTGTGGTCGCCCGTCACCAAGTAGACGATGCGGCGCGAGACGCCCACGGCGTGGTCGCCAAAGCGCTCGAGGAAGCGGGTTAGCAGGGCCACGTTGAGAAGCTCCTGCGCCGAGCCGTGCACCTCCTGCGTGATCAGCGACTTGTAGGACTCGGCGTGCAGCGAGTCGAGCGTGTCGTCGTCGGACACGATGCCGGCGGCCACGTTGAGGTCGCGCGTCTCGATGAGCTGCACCACCTCGAGCGCCGTCTTCTTGGCGGCCTCGATCATCTTGGTGATGGTGTCCTCGTGCGAGGCTGGAATGGCGCTGTCGGGGTACGAGCGACGCGCGGCCTCGGCGAGGTGCTGGGCGAGGTCGCCCATGCGCTCGAGGCCCGCAGAGATACGCAGGCTCACGATGATGGTGCGCAGGTCGAGGCCCACTGGCTGCTGCTGCGCGATGAGCAACACGCAGCGCGAGTCGACCATCTCTTCGAGGGCGTCGAGCTTGACGTCCTCGGCGATCACCTGCTGGGCAAGGTCGACGTTCTTGGTGAGCAGGGCCTCGCCGGCGTGGTCGATCGCCGTGGCGACGTGGCGCGCCATGGCGGCCAGGTCGTCGGCGAGCTCGGACATCTCGGCGGTGAAGAGCGTACGCATGGGACTCCCTTGTAGAACAGATCGTTCCTAGTCTGGCATTACCCGGGCCGTTCGCGGCCGAGGAGCCGCGCGGGAGCGGTGAACAATCGGTGACGCCCGTGAACATTCGGTAAAGCCCGTTTCGGCTCGCTACCCTGGCGCCATGACACCGGTGGCATGGGCCGTCGCGGCGGTGGCCTTCGGCGTGGGAACACTCGTTGGCGCGCTTCTGCTGCGACGCAAGGCAAAGCAAGAGGTCGTGGCGCGCACGCTCGTGCCTCACCGCACGCGACAAATCGTCTCGGCGCTCCAGCCGGGCGCGATCGTGGTGCGTACCGACGGCCGGGCGGCCTACTCGAATCATGCGTCGGCCTCGTTGGGGCTGGCGAGGCCCGATGGTGCGCTGCACGAGGGCGTCGCCGACATCGCGCGCCGGGCGTGGCAGCGCGGCGAGACTCTCGAGGAAGATGTCGAGGTCAAGCGCGGCGTGCTGGGCAACGTCTCGATCGTTCACGTGAGAGTGGTGCCGCTCGACGAGGAACTCGCCCTCGCGATTGCCAATGACAACACCGAGGCGCGCGCCGCCGAGCAGACCCGCCGCGAGTTTGCGGTGAACGTGTCGCACGAGCTCAAGACGCCCATCGGCGCGATGTCGTTGCTGGCTGAGAACATCGAGGATGCCGCAGAAGACACCGAACTGGTGCGCCAGTTCGCCGGAAAGATGCGGCGCGAGGCCCGGCGCCTCACCAAGCTCATTCAGGAGATCATCCAGATCTCGCGCCTGCAGGGCGGCGAGTCGGTGTTGGACCACGAGGAGCTTGACGTCGCGTCGGTAGTGCACGAGGCGATCGAGGGCGCCCGTCTGGCCGCCGAGACCAAGAACATCAGCCTTGTCACTGATCTGCGCGAGCGGCCCGAGGTACTGGGCGACCGCGACCTGTTGGTGATGGCCGTCCGCAACCTCATCGAGAACGCCGTCGCGTACTCGGACCCTGGCTCGCGCGTGACCATCTCCGTCGGCTCGCGCGACGAGGTGGTCTCCATCGCCGTGCTCGATCAGGGCATCGGCATCGACGCGAAGGACCAGGAGCGCATCTTCGAGCGCTTCTACCGCGCCGACCCCGCCCGCGCGCGGGACACTGGAGGCACGGGACTGGGCCTCAGCATCGTCAAGCACGTCGCGCTCCAGCACGGCGGCACCGTCTCCGTGTGGTCGCAGCCGGCCGTCGGATCAACCTTCACCCTGACCCTTCCCGGGTTCGAGGAGGCAGCAGCATGACCGACCACGTGCTCGTCGTCGAGGACGAAGAGACCTACCGCGACTCGCTCAAGTTCATCTTTGAGCGCGAGGGATTCACTGTGACCCTCGCCGCGACCGGTCGGCAGGGGGTCGAGGCCTTTGAGCGCGGCGGGGCCGACATCATCCTGCTCGACCTGATGCTGCCTGAGATGTCGGGCACCGAGGTATTCCGCGCGATCCGGGCGCAGTCGCAGGTTCCCATCATCATGGTGACCGCGCGCGACGACCAGATCGACAAGATCATCGGGCTCGAGCTGGGTGCTGACGACTACGTCACCAAGCCCTACAGCGGTCGCGAGCTCGTGGCGCGCGTCCGCAACGTGCTGCGGAGATCGGAGACGTTCCCGGCGGACATGCCCGATGAGCCGTCGCGACTGACCGTCGCTGGCTTCACGCTTGACCCCGAGCGCCTCACTGTGAGCGTGGGCGGCAAGGCGCAGTCGCTGCCGCCTAAGGAGTTCTCGTTGTTGTACCTGCTCGCGTCCAATGCGGGTCGCGTGCTGACCCGCCAGGTCATCATCGACCGCGTGTGGGGAGCCGACTACTTTGGCGACACCAAGACGCTCGACGTGCACATCAAGCGCCTGCGCGGGCGCATCGAGCCCGAGCCTGGCACCCCCCGCTACGTGCAGACGGTGCGCGGCGTGGGGTACACGTTCGAGCCGTAGCCGGACCCGGCGAGCCGTGCACCCAAGCCGTCCCAGCGCAGGCCGTTGCACAACCGTGACCGGCGTTCACCGAACGTTCACCCTGAGTTCACGGCCCGCCCTGGGGCTCGTTACCTTCCGTGCCTAGCGTGATCCACGTCCGGCAAAAGCCGGGAAGCTTCACTACGTTAGGAACTTCTGTGAACCTCGCACTTCGCTCGGGTGCCGTCGCTTCCGCGGCCGCGCTCACGCTGCTGCTCTCGGCTTGCTCGGCCTCCAACGAGGCCGACCCCACGACGGAGGCCGCCACCACGACCGACGCCGCCACCTCGGCCCCCGCGACGACGCTCTCCGGTGAGCTCAACGGTGCCGGCGCCTCGACGCAGGACACGGCCATGCAGGCCTGGCGTGCCGCCTTCCAGGAGCAGAACCCTGACCTGACGATCAACTACGACCCGGTCGGCTCGGGTGGTGGCCGCACCGCGTTCCTCGACGGTTCCGTCGCGTGGGCCGGTTCCGACGCCGCTCTCTCCGAGGACGAGTACGCGCTCGCCGTTGACCGTTGTGGTGCCGACGGCGCCATCAACCTGCCGATGTACATCTCGGCCATCGCGATCGCCTTCAACCTCGAGGGCATCGACACCCTGAACATGGACGCCGCGACCGTGGCGAACATCTTCGACGGCAAGATCACGATGTGGAACGACGCCGCGATCGCCGCGCAGAACGAGGGCGTGGAGCTCCCCGCGACCGCCATCACGATCGTGCACCGCTCGGACGAGTCGGGCACCACCAAGAACTTCACCGACTACCTCGCCAAGGCCTCCGACGGCGCGTGGCCCTACGACGCCTCGGGCGACTGGGCCAACTCGCTCGGTGAGTCCGGCCAGGGCACCTCGGGTGTGAAGCAGATCCTGACCGACACCCCCGGAACCATCGGCTACCTCGACTCCTCGCAGGCCGGTGGCCTGGGTGCCGTCGCCGTCAAGGTGGGCGACGAGTACGTCGTGCACTCGGCCGAGGGTGCCGCCGCCGCGTTCGACGCTGCCGCTCCCGCGGGCGTTAACGGCGACAACGACCTCGCCTTCAAGATCGACCGCACCACGTCGGCCGCTGGCGCCTACCCGGTCATGCTCGCCTCGTACGTGATCGTGTGCCAGACCTACGACGACGCTGAGGTTGCCGCCAACGTGACCTCGTTCCTCGAGTACACGGCCTCGGCCGAGGGCCAGACCCTCGCCGCCGAGCAGGCTGGCTCGGCGCCGATGTCCCCCGCGCTGTCGGAGAAGGTCGTCGCGATCCTCGAGGGCATCGCCGCTAACAGCGGTGTCTAAGTAGAGCTGATTGGACGGTGGTGGGCTCGTCCGCAAGGATGAGTCCACCACCGTCCTTCCCTTTGATCCCAACGGAGACGAAGAGTGACGACTACTGACAAGCGCGTCGCCGAAGAGGTTCCCCTCACGGCGCACCGTAGGTCCCTCACCAACGTGGGCTTCGAGTGGCTCTCCACCGGAGCCGCTGCCCTGATCCTCGTGCTACTCGCCGCCGTTGCAGCCTTCTTGCTCACGGAGGCCTGGCCGGCCATCACCGACACGAGCGGCGAGCTCGCCGACAAGGTCTCGTGGATCAAGCCCGAGGACGGCGAGAGCCTCCTCCAGGTGGTGGGCTATCTCATCTTTGGCACGCTGCTGATCTCCGCGATCGCGCTGCTTATCGCGACGCCGTTGTCCATTGGCATCGCGCTCTTCATCTCGCACTACGCTCCGCGCCGTCTCGCTGCGGGCCTCGGCTACCTGATCGACCTGCTCGCCGCGATCCCCTCCGTGGTCTACGGCCTGTGGGGCGCGATCGTGCTCATCCCCGTGCTGCAGCCGTTCTACGCCTGGCTCGCGACGTACTTCGGATGGATTCCGCTGTTCGCGCCGGATCCCACCACCGGCGTCGTGTCGCCCACGGGTCGCGTTGCCCTCTCGGCCGCCCTGGTGCTGGCCATCATGATCATTCCCATCATCACCGCCGTCACGCGTGAGGTGTTCCTGCAGACGCCCAAGCTGCACGAGGAGGCCGCCCTGGCGATGGGCGCCACGCGATGGGAGATGATTCGCATGGCCGTCTTCCCGTTTGGTCGCTCCGGCATCGTCGGTGCCACCATGCTCGGCCTCGGCCGCGCACTCGGCGAGACGATGGCCGTCTACATGATCCTGTCGGTGGGTCTCAGCACGTCCTTCGCGATCCTGCAGTCCGGCAACCACAACACGATCGCCGCGTACATCGCGAGCCAGTTCCCCGAGGCGAACATGCAGGGCGTGAGCGCGCTGATCGCCATGGGACTTGCCCTCTTCATCATCACCCTGCTGGTCAACATGCTGGCGCGCTGGATTGTCTCGCGTCGTAGCGAATTCTCGGGAGCCAACTGATGGCCGACACGACCCTGACAAAGGGCTCGGCGCTGGGGGACCTGTCCTTCCGCCGCAAGGCCGTCAACGCCGGCATGGGCGCGCTCGTCTACGTGGCGTTCGGCATCGCGCTGATTCCACTCGTGTGGCTGTCGGTCACAGTGATCCAGCGCGGCATCAATCGCTTCATGGTGAACTCGGCGGGCGAGCACGTGCTCAACTTCGAGTTCCTCAACCAGTCGATGCGCGGCATCTACGGTGGAGCGCCGGAGGGCGGCATCCTGCACGCAGTGTACGGCACGCTGCTCATCACGCTGCTGGCGACTCTCATCTCCGTGCCAGTGGGTCTGCTGACGGCGATCTACCTCGTCGAGTACGGCAAGGGTCGCCTCAAGAGCATGGTCACATTCTTTGTGGACGTCATGACCGGCATCCCGTCGATCGTCGCCGGCCTGTTCGCCTACGCGCTCTTCACCATCGTGTTTGGTCCTGGCACCAAGAACGCCTTCACCGGCGCCGCGGCGCTCTCTGTCTTGATGATTCCCGTGGTGGTGCGAGCGTCCGAGGAGATGCTGAGGCTCGTGCCGAACGAGTTGCGCGAGGCCTCTTATGCGCTGGGCGTGCCCAAGTACCTCACAGTGCTCAAGGTGGTGGTCCGCACCGCCATCGCGGGTATCACCACCGGCATCACGCTCGCGATCGCCCGCGTGATTGGCGAGACGGCACCGCTCCTCATCGCTGTGGGCGTCGCGGACTCCGTCAACCTCAACATCTTTGACGGTCGCATGATGACGCTCCCCGTGTACATCGTGTCCGAGTGGAAGAAGGGCGACGCGCAGTGCCCCGCGGGCCCCTCCAACCTCTGTATCCCCGAGATCACCGAGTACCGCGCATGGGCTGCAGCCCTGGTGCTCATCCTCATCGTCATGGCGCTCAACCTGGTTGCGCGCCTCATCTCCCAGTACTTCTCGCCCAAGACCGGCCGGTAAAGGACAGCACGTGGCTAAGCGCATTGACGTCAACAACCTCAACGTTTACTACGGCAGCTTTCTTGCCGTAGAGGACGTGTCGCTCTCCATCGAGCCCAAGTCGGTCACGGCCTTCATCGGCCCCTCGGGATGTGGAAAGTCGACCTTCCTTCGCACCCTCAACCGCATGCACGAGGTCATCCCCGGCGCTCGCGTCGAGGGAGAGGTGCTGATGGACGGCACCAACCTGTACGACTCGAATGTGGACCCGGTGGCGGTGCGCCGGCACGTGGGCATGGTGTTCCAGCGCCCCAACCCGTTCCCTACGATGTCCATCGCGGAGAACGTGCTGGCGGGCGTGAAGCTCAACAACGGCCGCATGTCAAAGGGTGACGGCGAGGACCTCGTGGAGCAGTCGCTGCGCGGCGCGAACCTGTGGGACGAGGTGAAGGACCGCCTCGACAAGCCGGGCTCGTCGCTCTCGGGCGGTCAGCAGCAGCGTCTGTGCATCGCGCGAGCGATCGCCATTAAGCCCGACGTGCTGCTGATGGACGAGCCGTGTTCGGCCCTGGACCCCATCTCGACGCTCGCGATCGAGGACCTCATCCAGGAGCTCAAGACCGACTACACGATCGTGATCGTGACGCACAACATGCAGCAGGCAGCTCGTGTGTCCGAGAAGACCGCGTTCTTTAACATCGCGGGCACCGGCAAGCCGGGCAAGCTGATCGAGATGGACGACACGACGACGATCTTCTCGGCACCGTCCGAGCGTGCCACCGAGGACTACATCTCGGGTCGCTTCGGATGACTAGACGCTCCTGAGTGCAAGAGGGCCCCGCGCGTTGCGCGGGGCCCTCTTGCGTGTGTGGGCGTGTTCGGCGCTACGCGGTGTACACGGTGGTCACAAATGTGTTTAGACTGACTAGTCAGTCCAAGACAGGAGTCTCATGTCTCACACAGCCACCGACGCGCTCGCGGAGTCCGTCGCCACCCACGCCACACCGGTCATCGACGCGCGCGAGCTTGCGGTCAAGGGGCCGCGCGGCACCGTTTTTGGCACCCTCGATGTGTCCGTGTGCAGCCCGGTCACCGTCGTGCTCGGAAGCCGAGGATCCGGTCGCACGTCGCTGTTGCTCGCGCTTGCTGGCCGCATGCGCATCTCCTCGGGCAGAGTCTCGGTGATGGGCATCGACGTCACGACGGACGCGGCCTCCGCTCGCCGAGCTACCGGAATCGCGGGCTTCGATGCGATCGATCTCCTCGAACCCACCGCGCGTGTCAGCGACGCGGTGAGGGAGCGCCTTGCATGGACGGTGCCGTGGTACCAGCGGGTGCCCCGACTCACGCACACGCAGGTGCGCGATCACCTGCTTCCCGTGTTTGGTCCGTTGCCGATGCCCGAGCCGGGAACGCTGGTTCGCGACCTGTCGGAGTCCCAAGAACTGCTGCTGCGCATGGCGCTCGCCTCGTTCGAGTCGCCCGCGATGATCCTTGTCGACGATCTGGATGCCGTGAAGGATCCGCGCGAACGCGCTGACGTCGCGTCGCGCATCGCGCATCTGTCGCGCACGGGAACTCGCTTTGTCGTGGGAAGCGCCGACGCGCGCGACCTTGACCTCTTCGACCCCGAGGCCCGCGCTCTCATCGCGCTGGGCCGCTAGCCCTCACCACCTGGAATTCACTATGTCTCTGCTCTCTCCCGGTACCGAACTCTTGCGTTTTAGGCGCGGCACGCTGCCCAAGATCGCGGTCGGCGTCCTGCTCTTCATCCCCCTCATCTATGGGGCGCTCTACCTGTGGGCGTTCTGGGCGCCCGACAAGCATCTGGACGCCCTGCCCATCGCTCTCGTCAATGAGGACGTGCCGGCCACGCGTGCCGACGGCTCGACGCTTGCCGCCGGCGACGATGTGGTGGCCCAGTTGCTTGCCGACGGCCAGCTCGGCTGGCGGCAGGTGAGCGCCGACGACGCGCACAGCGGAGTCGACGACGGTACCTACGCGTTCGCCGTCACCATTCCACGGGGCTTCTCCGCATCCATCGCGTCCGTTGAGACAGGCGCCCCACGGGCCGCCACCTTGGACGTGGCCTACAACGACACCAACGGCTTCCTCGCGACCACCCTCGGTCAGCACGCCATGGTGCAGGTCCGCGACGCGATCGCGTCGTCGACCACGCAGGCCACCGCCAACGCGATGCTCGTGGGGCTATCCCAACTCGGAGACGGCATGCGCGACGCCTCTACTGCCGCGGTGACGCTGGACAAGGGTGCCCACGACCTGAGCGACGGCCTGTCGAGCATCGGCGAAGGCGCTGCCGCTCTCGACGATGGCGCGTCCCGCGCCGCGGCCGGCGCGCACGATCTCTCGGATGGCGTGACGGCTGTGGCCTCGGGTGCCGATGAGCTGACGGCGGGGCTGTCCTCGCTGCAGCGCGGCACTGCGACGCTTCCCGACAGCGCCACCGCATTGGCGGCAGGCGCTGGCCAGGTGGCGCAGGGCGTCGAGAGCATCTCGCAGCTTGCCGCCGCCTATCCCAACATGACGCTCGCCCAGCTTGAGGCCACGCTCGAAGCGAAGGGCTCGAGCCTGGACGGTCTGGCCGCAGGTGCGGATGCGGTGTCCGATGGCAGCAATCAGCTATCGCGCGCGGTGCCTGGTCTGAAGGACGCTGTCGATGCCTTGGAGGACGGCGCTCAGCGGCTGGCGGCCGGAACGGATGACCTCTCCGCTGGGGCATCGGACCTCGCCACCGGGCTGGACGGGCTCGCATCCGGGGCCGATGCCCTGCGTCGAGGAGCGAGCGACGCTGGCTCTGGCGCCGCGGCTCTCGCGGCGGGCGCCGATGAGTTCTCGTCGACGCTGTCAGAGGGTGCCGCGCTCGCTCCGGAGTACTCGGCATCCGACATCTCGCTCCTGAGCGAGATCGCCGCCAACCCGGTGACGCTTCATGAGACCACCGAGAACGAGGTGCAAGGTTTTGGTGATGGGTTCGCACCCTTCTTCATCGCTCTCGCGACGTTCGTCGGCGCTCTCATCACGTGGCTGATTCTGAGGCCCTTGCCGCGTCGGCCGCTCGCCACCAATGCCTCGGGCCTGCGCACCGTCATGACGGGGTATGTGCCGGCCGTCATCATTGCCGCGGGCCAAGTGGCGATCATGATGACGGTGCTCGTGGCGGGCGTGGGGTTGCGTCCTGAGCACCTGGTCGCCACCACACTGTTTGTGGCCCTGACCACGCTCGCCTTCCTCGCGTTGCAGCAGATGTTCATCGTGCTGCTGGGCACCGCGGCTGGGCGCGTCGTGAGCCTGGTGCTCCTCATGCTCCAGCTGTCGTCGTCCGGCGGCACGTATCCGGTCGAGACCACACCGTCGTTCTTTGGTGCGCTGCACCCCTACATGCCGGCCACGTACGTCGTCGACGGCCTGCGAGCGCTCATCGGCGGCGGAATCGATGCGCGCTTCTGGACCGCGCTGGTGTTCATGACAGGATTGCTCGTGGCATCCCTCGCGGTCAGCGCATGGGCGGCAGGCAGGCAGAAGGTGTGGACGGTGGCGCGCCTGCATCCCGAGCTCGCGCTCTAGTCCGCCCCATCGATCCACGGTAGGAGCTCATATGACACGCACGCCCACGCGAGATCTCATCCTCGCTGCAGCGGTGCGCACAGCAGCCGAGAAGGGCATCACCGGCGCGTCCATGGATGAGATTGCGGATCGCGCCGGGGTGGCCAAGGGAAGCCTCTATTACAACTTCCCTTCCAAGGACGCCATCTTTGGGCAAGTGGTGCGCGACGGTTTCGACCGCCTCGACATTGCACTGCGTCAGGCTCGCGGTGAAGCCAAGGGGCTGTCCGCCATGCGCGCGGTCACGGTCGCGACTCTTGAGGTGCTAAGTGATAGCCCAGACCGCGCGAAGATTGTTGCTGCGGAGATCTTCCGCACCGACAGGCCCTGGGCCGACGTCGTCGCGCCCGTCCGCGCAGGGGTCGTGGTGCACTATCGCGAGGTACTGCAGGAGTACGCCGCCGCCCGTGGCGAGTCGACAGATGCCATCACGGACATCGCAGGAGCAGCGTTTCTTGGCGCAATCGCGGGCGCGGGGCTGGAGTGGTTGCTGTTCCACAAGGAGCGCCCTCTTCCCGAGGTCGCGGAACAGGTGCTCGCGTTGATGCCCCGGTAGCCGTGGTGAACGGCGGTGCGGATGCGGCTGCTTAGCCCTCGTACTCGGCGAGCTGCGTCAGCACGGCGTCGTATTCCGGCAGCGTGCCGTCCATCACGGGAAGCGGCTTCTCGGCGGGTGCCTGTCCGGAGGGCGCGATCGACACCTCAGCGAGCAGCCCGGGCAGCACGGGCGACGTGGTGACGAAGGCCTCCTGGCCCTCGCCAAGGCCCAACGTCAGCGAGCCCATCGCGGGCACCGTCACTGTCTCGGAATCCGAGCCGACGCTGATGACCACCGACTCGGCGTCGGCGCCGGCGTTGTACAGCGTGCCGATCAGGGCTGCTGCCTCCCCCTCGCCCGTGGTGATCAGCAGAAAGTTCTCACTCGAGATGTCGCCCACGGTGGCGCCGGTGCCGTCCGAGGGGTCGTACTCATTTGAGGTGGTGATGGAGGCCGCCAGCGAGCAGCCGGCAAGGGACAGGGTGGCGCCGAAAGCGACGGCGGCGACCTTCGCGCGTGCGTGCACGGGTCATCCTTTCGGGAGGGGACCGGACCAGGATACTGGGACCGGCCCGGGTGTTCCACAGCGTGTCGCTCCGTGAAGTCCCGGTAAAGGGCATGTATAGGGCCAACGTCCGGGTGGTAGACTAGGTCAACGCTCCGAAGGGGAAATGGACACTCATGAACTTCGTCGTCGGCGAGACCGTCGTCTACCCGCACCATGGTGCAGCCCAGATCGAGGACATCAAGAAGCGCGTCATCAGGGGTGAGGAGAAGATCTACCTCAAGCTCAAAGTCGCGCAGGGTGACCTGACGATCGAGGTGCCGGCGGAGAACGTCGACCTGGTGGGCGTTCGCGATGTCGTGGATGAGGCCGGTCTTGAGAGGGTCTTCACCGTGCTGCGTGAGCCCTACATCGAGGAGCCCACCAACTGGTCGCGCCGCTACAAGGCAAACGTGGAGAAGCTCGCCTCCGGCGACGTCATCCGTGTGGCCGAGGTGGTGCGTGACCTGAGCCGTCGCGACACCGACAAGGGCCTGAGCGCCGGTGAGAAGCGCATGCTGGCCAAGGCGCGTCAGATCCTCGTGAGCGAGCTCGCCCTCGCCGAGAAGTGCGACGAGCCCACCGCCGAGGCGCGTTTGGACAAGGTTCTCGCCTCGTGACCATCGCGGCCGTGCTCACGGCCGCAGGTAGCGGCTCCAGGCTTGGCCGTGACATTCCCAAGGCACTTGTGCCGGTTGCTGGCGTGCCCATGGTGCGCTGGGCCGCCTCCGCGCTCGCGTCGGTGACAGGCCGCATCGTGGTGACGTCGCCGGCCGATGCGCTCGCCGACATCGTCGCTGCGCTCCACGGCGTGCCAGCCGAGATCGACGTGGTGGTGGGCGGCGAGACCCGGCAGGACTCCGTCCGCGCGGGAATCCAATCTCTCGCGGAGCTAGGGGACGACGCCACAGTGCTGGTGCATGACGCCGCGCGCCCCTTCATGCCGGTGGCAGTCATGGGGCGTCTGCTCCAGGCGATCGAGCATCACGACGCCGCAATTCCGGTGCTCCCGGTCGTGGACACGATCGTGACGGGCGTGGGCGCGGACGTGAGCTACCTCCACAGGCCCAGCCTCGGCGCCGTGCAGACCCCGCAGGCCTTCCGCCTGGGCCCGCTCCTCGACTCGCATCGCCGTGCGCACGCCGACGGAGTGGAGGCCACGGACGACGGCAGCCTCGCGCTGCACTATGGGTACCGGCTCGGCACGGTCGAGGGCGATCCCCTTGGCGCCAAGATCACCTACGCCGCGGACCTCGAGGCCGCCGAGAGGAGGCTCTCAGCATGATCCGCACCGGCATCGGCACCGATACTCACGCCTTTGGCGAGGGCACCGGCCTTCACCTCGCGGGGTTGGCATGGCCCGATGAGCGCGCGCTCTCGGGACACTCCGACGGGGACGTGGCCGCCCACGCGATCTGTGACGCGCTGTTCTCTGCGGCGGGCATCGGCGATCTGGGCACGCACTTTGGCACCGACCGCCCCGAGTGGGCGGGTGCTGCAGGCGTCACGCTGCTCGCCGAGGCCGCGCGCCTGGTGCGCGAGGCGGGCTTCGAGATCGGCAACGCGGCGGTGCAGGTGATTGGCAACCGCCCCAAGCTCGGACCTCGCAGGGCCGATGCCGAGGCCGCGCTGAGCGCGGCGATGGGCGCACCGGTGAGCGTGAGCGCCACCACCACCGATGGCCTCGGCCTGACCGGCAGGGGGGAGGGCGTCGCGGCGATCGCGACAGCCCTCGTTGCTCCCCGCGGTGAGGTGTAGGCGCTCCCTATCCCCGCGGCTGCGCGGCGACAGGCTGGGTGGCCGTCTCCACGGCCGTCTCGGTGTCGGCACCGTCGGCTGCCCCCAGGTCGAGCTCGCTGAACCCAGCGTCATCCGCGTCGGCGGGTTGCTGCAGGGACGCGCCGGGGGCGGGGGCCGCCAGCGGCCGCGCGAGCAGCGCGATCGCGTCGTCGTGGCTCACGGATACGCGATCCGCGTTGGCCAGCAGCGGCTTGTCCAGCACCTTGGGGCGGTCCATCGCGCGCTTAGCCACGAGCGTGGTCACCAGCAGCGCGGCGACCGTCCACGCGAGCGTCAGCAGCGTGCCCCGGCCCAGCGACACGGTGCCGCCCGCGATGAGGTCGCGGAACGCGGTGACGGCGTACGGAAGTGGCAGCACCGCGTTGAGCCCTTGGAAGAACGAGGGGGCCGTGGCGACCGGGTAGGTGCCGCCCGCCGAGGACAGCTGCAGCACGATCAGCAGCAGGCCGATGAACCGGCCCACGGTTCCCAACAGCGCCACGAGCGCCTGGTTGATCGCGAGGAACGCCATGCTCGCCAGCACGGCGAGCGCCCAGAGGCCAGGAAGGTTGGCCACCTGGACGCCCACCGCGTAGCGCAGCACCAGCACCACCGTGGTGGCCTGCGTGGCCGCCATGACGGCGCCGGGCACGTACGAGCGCAGCCCCGTGAGCCACGTGATGTGGCCCGTCTTGCGCAGCGGAGGAGCGACAAAGTAGAACGCGATGCCGCCCACCCACAGCGCGAGTGCCAGGAAGTAGGGGGCCAGGCCCGCGCCGTAGTTCTCCACCTCGTTGTCGCGCACGATGTCTGCCGCGACGGGGTCGGCGGCGACGGCGGCCAGCGAGTCCGCCTCCTGCGAGGTGTAGCTGGGGATCTTGTCGACGCCGTCGGTGAGCGAGGTCGCGAGCTGCTCGGAGCCGTCGCTCAGATCAGCGAGCCCGCTGTCGAGTGTCGAGGCACCCGACGCCGCATCGACGGCGCCCGCAGCCAGGTCGGTGGCGCCGTGCGAGGCGTCCGATGCCCCGGCGGCCGCCGTCGCGGCGCCGGCGGCGACGGTATCGGCCCCCGCCGCGAGCTCGTCGATGGCGGCGACTGCTGAGGTGACTCCCGTGTCGATGCGGGCCGAGCCATCGGCGACGCGCGCGGTGCCGGTCGACAGCGCAGCGGCACCCGCGGAGAGGCGCCCCGCCGCGTCGCTCAGCGCCGCGACAGTCGCCTCGCGCGTTGCCTCGTCCATGGCCGCCCAGTTGGCGTCGAGCTGCGCGAGCGAATCGGACAGCGACTGCGCGTTCGTCGCGAGGGAGGACGCGCCTGCCGAGGCGTCCTTAGCTCCGGCCGCGAGGGAGTCGGCCGCGGCGGGCAGGGCGTCGGCCGACGCGCTGAGGTGATCGAGACCGGTGGCCACCTGCGCGGCGCCATCGGACAGATCCGCCGTGCCGGAGGCCAGGTCGGCGAGCCCTGCGTTGAGCGTGGCGGCGCCGTCGCGCAGATCGGCGAGGCCCACGACGAGGCTCGCCGAGCCGTCGGCGGCGTCGCGAGCGCCGTCGGCTACCTTTGTCGCGCCATCGGCGGCCTCGGCGACGGCCTCGTGCGCGTCGCTGAAGCCCACGTACATCTGTGACAGCACGCCCTCCGCGACGTTGTCGGAGAGCGCCTGCGCGAGGTCGGTGCCCAGGCGGTGCGCGACAGTGCCCACGATCATGGAGGTCGCGTCGTCGGTGCGCACCTCGAGCGTGGCGACGCGTGCTGCGTCGGCTCCTTCGCCTACCGAGACGGCAGACGACGAGAAGTCGGACGGCACGGTGACGACGATGTAGGCGTCGCCCTCGGCGAGCGCGGCGTCGGCCTCCTCGGCGGTGGCGCGGGCCCATGTGAAGGACCCATCCGTGTGGTGGTCCACGAGGGTCTCGGCGAGGTCGTCGCCGAGCGTGATGGGCTGGCCATCGGCATCGGTGGCTCCCGCATCGTCGTTGACGATCAGGGCCGAGACGCCGTCGAGGCGGCCGGTGGGGTCGATGTTCGACCACGTGAGCAAGCCGGCATACAGGGTGGGAATGAGCGCGATCGCGACAAAGAACACGATGGTCTTGGCGCGGCTCGGGCGCTCCAGCAGGGCGCTGAGGCGGGACATGGGGTGAAGACTCCTAGGGGCGGGTGGCGCGTTCAGCATGAGGGTGATGATGCGATCTGCCACGAGCGAGGCGGGCTCGGCGTGGTCATTGCGCAGCCAGTCGCGGAAGAGCCAGGCGGCTCCGGCGGCCAGGAACCGCGCGGCGTGCGGGGCGAGGGGTTCGCCGCCGAGCGCTGTGCGAGGGGTGGTGCCGAGCATGCGCTCGGCGATGTACGAGACGGCATCCTCGAACGCATCGGAGCTGGCCGGGCCGTCGAGCACGCGCGTGTAGAACGATGCGTGCTCGTGGAGGCGCTCCAACAGGCCCGTGATCTCGTTATGGAGATCCTGGGGCCACGAGGGGCGTGAGTAGTCGGGAGTGCGCACGGGGGCGTAAGCGGCGTCGCGGCGGGCGCGGGCGGCGGCTCGTTGCAGCGTGGGGAGGTCCCCAAAGTGCTGGTAGAACGTGGGCCGGCTGGTGCCCGCGAGGGCTACGACGTCGGTGATGGTGGCGTCGGTCGCGCCGCTATCGATGAGCGCGGTGGCGGCCTCGAGAAGCGCGGCCATG
>QKAX01000184.1 GCA_003246255.1 Demequina lutea | reverse complement strand
GCTCGTTGCAGCGTGGGGAGGTCCCCAAAGTGCTGGTAGAACGTGGGCCGGCTGGTGCCCGCGAGGGCTACGACGTCGGTGATGGTGGCGTCGGTCGCGCCGCTATCGATGAGCGCGGTGGCGGCCTCGAGAAGCGCGGCCATGGAGCGCGCGCTACGAGGGTCGATCACCTCGGGGTCGATAATTGACACTTGTAAAAGACTTACATGTGTAAAACAATCTGTCAAGCGAGAGAGGCCGGGCGATATCGCGGCGCGCCGAGCCTGGCCGGTAACCTTGCTCACGTGACTTTGCACCTGTTTGACACCGCCACCCGCGAGGAGCGCGCGTTCGAGCCGCTCACCCCAGGGCATGTGGGCGTCTACCTGTGTGGCCCCACGGTGCAGAGCAGCCCCCACATCGGCCACCTGCGCTCGGCCGTCGCGTTCGACGTGCTGCAGCGCTGGCTCGAGCGCTCGGGCTACTCCGTGACGATGGTGCGCAACGTCACCGACATCGACGACAAGACGCTCGCCAAGGCCGCCGACGCCGGCTGGGAGTGGTGGGCCTGGGCGCTGCGGTATGAGCGCGAGTTCCATGCCGCCTACGCAGCCGTCAACGTGAAGGCGCCCGCAGCGGAGCCGCGCGCGACGGGTCACATTCCGGAGATTGTGGCGCTCACGCAGCGCCTGATGGAGCGCGGACACGCCTACGAGGCAGAGGGTTCCGTGTACTTTGACGTGCGCTCCTTCGAGGCGTACGTACGGCCAGCTCACCCGCCAGGCCCTCGACGATCTTGAGCCCGCCGAGGACGATGCCAGCGGCCACAAGAAGGACCCGCGCGACTTCGCGCTGTGGAAGGCGCGCAAGGTCGACGAGCCGGAGACCGCCTCGTGGGACTCGCCGTGGGGCCTCGGTAGGCCCGGTTGGCACATCGAGTGCTCGGCCATGTCGCGCCGCTATCTGGGCGAGGCCTTCGACATTCACGGCGGCGGCCTCGACCTGCGCTTCCCGCATCACGAGAACGAGCAGGCGCAGTCGCGTGCGGCGGGCTACGGCTTCGCGCAGTTGTGGATGCACTCCGCATGGGTCACGCAGTCAGGCGCCAAGATGTCCAAGTCGCTGGGCAACGGGCTGCTGGTGTCCGAGGTGATCGAGCGCTGGAGCGCAGCCGCGCTGAGGCTTGCCCTCGCGCAGGTCCACTACCGGTCGATGCTTGAGTACTCGGATTCGGTGATGGACGATGCGACGGCCACGTGGGCGCGGCTTGCGGGTTTCGTGGCGCGTGCGACCGACGCGGTGGGCGCCGTCTCCGCCGACGAGGTCGGCGGAGCCGCGCTGCCCGCAGCCTTCGTCGACGCGATGGATGACGACCTTGCCGTGCCGCGCGCGATGGCGCTCGTGCACGAGGCTGTGCGCGCGGGTAATGGCGCTCTCGCGGCGGGCGACACGGCTGCCGCTCGCGAGGCGCTCGTGAGCGTGCGCGCGATGCTCGATGTGTTCGGACTCGACCCGATGGACGAGCACTGGGCGGTGGGCTCGTCGGGCGCCGATGCCGCCATGCAGGCGCTCGACGTCATGGTCGCCGCCGACATTGAGGCGCGTGCCGCCGCGCGTGCCGCCAAGGACTGGGCCGCCGCCGACGCGATTCGTGATCGCCTCGCCGCCGCCGGCATCGTTGTCGAAGACTCTGCGGACGGCGCGCGGTGGTCGCTCGCCCCCCGCGACTGACGGAGGAGACCTCATGGCTGGAAACCAGAAGCGACCGGGCGCGACCCGTCGCATCAAGAAGGGCCCCACCGTCGGAAGCGGCGGCAACGGACGCAAGGCGCTCGAGGGCAAGGGCCCCACGCCCAAGGCGGAGGACCGCCCGTATCACAAGGCCTACAAGTCAAAGCAGCTGGCGGAGCGAGCGGCGGCCAAGCGCCCCGCGACCCGCTCGTCGGGCCCTCGCGACCGCACGTCGCGCGCCGAGGACGTCATCATCGGCCGCAACTCCGTGCTCGAGGCGTTGCGCGCCGAGATGCCGGCCAACGAGTTGCTGGTGTTCCAGCACATCGAGGCCGACGACCGCATCACCGAGATCGTGAGCCTTGCCGTGGAGCAGGAGTTGACGGTGCGGGAGGTGGGCAAGCCCGTACTTGACCGCATCGCGGACGGCAGCCCTCACCAGGGCGTCGCCCTCGAGGTCGCGCCGTACGAGTACCTCGACCCTGCCGATCTGCTTGAGGCGCCGAGCCCGGTACGCATCATCGCGCTCGACGGCATTCAGGACCCTCGTAACCTGGGCGCGATCCTGCGCTCGGCGGCCGCCTTCGGCTGTGCCGGCGCGCTCATTCCAGAGCGACGCGCGGCGGGCGTGACGGTCGCTGCGTGGAAGGTGTCGGCCGGTGCGGCCGCGCGCATCCCCGTGGCCCGCGCGACCAACCTGGTGCGCGCGCTGGAGGACTACAAGAAGGCCGGACTGTTTGTGCTGGGCCTCGACGCCGATGCCGACGTGGAGCTCGCCGAGTCCAACCTGCTGGACGGGCCGCTCGTAATCGTCGTGGGTGCCGAGGGTGCGGGCCTGTCCCGCCTCGTGCGCGAGACGTGCGACCAGATCGCATCGATCCCCATCTCTGGTGCCACGGAGAGCCTCAACGCGTCGGTAGCCGCCTCGATAGCTCTCTACGAGGCAAAGCGGGCGGCCGGGAACTAGCGCGCCGCTAGCGGGAGATCAGGCCCAGGCGCTCAAAGCCTGTGACGATCCCCAGGTCATCGGGCCCGGGAACCACCTGGTCGGCCGCGTCGAGCGCCACCTGAGCGCCGTCGGCCATCGCCACTCCCACACCCGCGTACCGCAGCATCTCGACGTCGTTGGGCCCGTCGCCAAACGCGATGGCGTCGGTGGCGCTCATGCCCAAGGCCGTGAGCGCCACCTCCATACCCACCGCCTTGTTGACGCGCGTGAGGTACATCTCGCCCGCGCCAGGCCCCATCTCCGCGATCGAGGAGGGGTAGGCCGAGACGTCGGGGCCGAGCGTGCTCGCGATGTCGGCGAGAGGCGTGGTGCCCCAGAACACCGTGAGCTTGGTGAAGCGTACGTCGGCGAGCGACTCCTCTACGTGCAGCAGCGCGAGGATATCCTCGAGAGCCCGGGTGTGTGCCAGCCCGCGCTGCGTGGCCTCTGCGGCCCGCTCCTGCATGGCGCGAAACGCCGTCGGCGTCACCACCGGGTGCTCGGGCGTCTCGACGATGTAGAGCGCTCCCGCCGCGTCCAATGCCGCGGCTGCGCGCAGCCCAAGATCCGCCGGAAAGCGAATGTCCTGCAACACATCCCCGTCGATCCTCACCCACGCGCCGGCACCCGCCACGATGCCGTCAAAGCCCGCGTCGAGCACGTGGGGCGGGAACATCGAGAACGGGCGGCCCGTGCACAACAGCACCTTGTGGCCGTTGGCGCGCGCGGCCCGCACGGCGTCTGCGTGAGCGTCGGGGACTACGCCGTGCGCCGCATACGTGCCGTCAATGTCAAGAAAGATGGCGCGCTGCCGCGCGCCCCCAGGCGTGGTCATGGCTAGAAGCCCTCTCCGTCGAGCTCGCCGGCATCATCATCTGCATTGGCGAGGCGGGCTCGCGGAACTGAAGTCACGGGCTTGCGGGTGGTCTCGCGCCGCACGGTGGCGGGTTCCTCGCTCTCGGGCGCTGGCACGGCGCCCCAGCCGTAGGTGTTGTCGATCGCATGGGCGTCTCGCGTCTCGGTCCACACGGTGCCCACCTCGGCTGTGAGAGCCGGCAGCTCCGCCGTCATTTCAGCGATGGAGCGTCCCAACACTGCGCGCTCATCGTCCTTGCTCGGCAGCACATTCTTCACGTACGACGCGGTGGCCACCGTCATCGGTACGTCGTGCTTGGCTGCCTGGGCCAGGTACCAGCGGTGGTCGAGGATCTCGTGGTAGATCTGCGCGGGCTCGAGCTTGCCTCGCAGATTGCGTGGCACGGCTCGAATCGTCGGCTCGAACATCTCGGTGAGCCATTGGTGAGCGGCAAACGACTCGTCGTCGCGCAGCGCGCTGAACGACCTGAACTCGTCCAGGTCGTTGAGGAGGCGGCGAGCCTGGTTCTCTTGCACGTCGAGGCCCGTCAGGCGCAGCAGGCGGCGCGAATGGTGGCCCGCGTCAACCACCTTGGGCTTGATGGTCAGCGCCGCGCCGTCGGCTGTCTGCTGCATGTCGATCTCGTCCACGTCGAAGCCCAGCGCGTTGAGGGCGCGCACGCGTTCGGCGACGTGAAGGGGGATGTTCTCGGTGATGGTCTCGCGCTTGGTGAGCGCTGTCCACAACATCTCGTAGCGCTGCGACAGGCGCTCGGCGATCTCGAACGGGTCCTCATCCTCGTCAAGGTCCTCGCTGGCCTGCAGGTCCAGCAGTTCGCCCGTGATGTTGGTGACAGCCAGCTCGAGGTCGTACTCGCGCTGGCCCTGGGTGAGAGCGGGGTGCATGTCGCCGGTCTCGGCGTCCACCAGGTATGCGGAGAACTCGGCGGCGTCGCGGCGGAACAGCGCGTTCGACAGCGATACGTCTCCCCAATAGAAGCCGTCCAGGTGCAACCTCACCAACAGTACGGCCAATGCGTCGATGAGTCGCTTGAGGGTCGCCTTGCGCAGGCCTTGGCTGAAGAGCGCGCGGTACGGCAGCGAGAACGCGAGGTGCTCCGTGACGAGAGCGGCCGAGAGCTCCTCGCCGCTCGCGTCGCGGCGCTCAGTGACCACGGCAACTGGGTGCACGCAGGGGGCGCCCATGCGCTCCAGCTCGCGCAGCATCGTGAACTCGCGGTGAGCGATCTGCGGGTTTGTCTCCTTGACGGCGAGCACGGCGTCGCCGTGGCGCACAAATCTCACCACGTGGCGCGAGAGGCCGCGGGGGAGCGCAGCGATGCGCTCCTCTGGCCACGCGCTCAGCGGGATGTTCCAGGGCAGATCCATGAGGGCGGCATCGGCCGCTCCGGTAATGCGCAGGGGCATGACCCCAGCCTACGGGCCGATGCAGGGCAGGCCGCCACCCGCCCCCGGGGAGCTCGCAGTCCGGACGCACAAAAGCCGAGGGGCGGCCCGGGTCACCGAACCGCCCCTCGGCGTGAGTGTGGCTTAGGCCAGGCGGGCGCCCGACGCGGCCGCGAAGGTGTGCTGCTCGCCGTTGCGGATGGTGACCCACACGGTGTCGCCCTTGGCGGGGACGTCGCGGGGGTCCACGCGGACGACGACCTGCGAGTCGCCGGCCTCGAACTTGACGTCGGCGGCACCGGCGAACGCGTCCGGCACGCGGCCGTAGACGAAGGCGTCGGAGCCGAGCTCCTCGACCACGTCCACCTCAACCGGAATGGCGCCCTCGGCGTTGGCCGCGGCACGGTCGAGCGACTCGGGGCGGAAGCCAAGGGTGATCATTCCCTTGTCGTCATCCTTGATGCCCGCGATCGCCTCGCGCGACAGCTGCACCAGGCCGGTGCCCACCTGAGCGGCACCGTTGACGACCTTGTACGTGCCGATGTTCATGGCGGGGGAGCCGATGAAGCCGGCGACGAACACGTTCGCGGGGGTGTCGTACATCTCGCGGGGGGTGCCCACCTGCTGCAGCACGCCGTCCTTGAGCACGGCGATGCGGTCACCCATGGTGAGGGCCTCGACCTGGTCGTGGGTCACGTAGACGGTGGTGACGCCCAGGCGACGCTGCAGAGCGGCGATCTGGGTGCGGGTCTGCACACGGAGCTTGGCGTCCAGGTTGGACAGCGGCTCGTCCATCAGGAACACCTGGGGCTGACGCACGATGGCGCGGCCCATGGCGACACGCTGGCGCTGACCACCCGAGAGGGCCTTGGGCTTGCGGTCGAGGTACTCGGTGAGGTCAAGGATCTTCGCTGCGGCCTCGACGCGCTGACGGATCTCCGTCTTGTCGACCTTGGCGATCTTGAGCGCGAAGCCCATGTTCTCCGCCACGGTCATGTGGGGGTAGAGGGCGTAGGACTGGAACACCATCGCGATGTCGCGGTCCTTGGGCTGGACGTTGGTGACGTCGCGGTCGCCCACCCAAATCTTGCCGGCGTCGATGTCCTCGAGGCCTGCGAGCATGCGCAGCGAGGTGGACTTACCGCATCCGGACGGGCCGACGAGCACGAGGAATTCGCCGTCGGCGATCTCGATGTCGAGGGCGTCAACCGCGGGGCGGTCGGTACCGGGGTAGATGCGTGACGCCTTGTCGTAAGTCACGGTTGCCATTGATGGTCCCTTCACGGGCAGGTACGTGCCCGACGATCCGAAGTGAAGAGCGCCAATGAGTGAACACTGACACCTGCCTCCGCGCCGTCGCGGGGGCCCTGCCATCCTGCCACACTTTGGAAGAACTTGGGGAGGCCTTTGTCCGGGGTGCTCCCCTCAGGCGGTCCGCCCAGGTAACGTGTGGGCCATGCCATCCCGGCCCCTGCAGCGCGGTGACGAGGTGGGCGGCTACGCGGTCGTCCGCCAGTTGGGCGCAGGCGGATCCGGCCAGGTCTATCTGGTGAGGGACGGAGAGGGCGCAGTGGCGGCCCTCAAGCGGGTCGACGCTCACGATGATCCCGTCGCGGCCGAGCGGCTGCGTCGCGAGGTCAGCGCGCTCATGGCGGTGCGGCATCCGGCGGTGCCTCGCGTGCTCGACGCGGAACTCGACGACGACGAGACCTTCGTGGTTTTCGAGTACATCGAGGGAGCCTCGCTCGCGGACTATGTCCACGCGAACGGCCCCCTCGTGGGGGAGCAGCTCGCGCACCTCGCCGAGCGCGTCGCGGGTGCGCTCGAGGCCGCTCACGCGGCGGGCGTGGTGCACCGCGACGTGACGCCGTCAAACGTGATGATCTCGCCGCAGGGTGCCGTGCTGATCGACTTTGGCCTCTCGCACCGCACCGACGACGCGCGGCTCACGCGCGAGGGGCTTGTGAGCGGCACGGCCGGTTACGTTGCGCCCGAGGTGATCGACGGCGAGGAGCCGGGGGCCGACGCCGACAGGTGGTCATGGGCGGCGACCCTCGCGTATGCCGCCACCGGCAAGGCGCCGTTTGGCGTGGGCGGCTCGGCTATCCGCAAGACGCTGGCCGGCGGCTGGAGGGTGCCAGCTGATCTTCCTGGCGGCGCCGTGCTCGCCGCGGCTCTCGACAAGGCCCCCGATGCCAGGCCAGGCATGCGCGACGTGGTCGCTGCTCTACGGGGAGCCACCATCGTCCTGCCCCAGGATCACCTGGAGGCGACGGCTGTCATGGAGTCTGGCACCGCGCCCACTGCGCTGTTGCAGGCGGAGCCGTGGGAGTTCGCGAGCGAGGACCGCGAGGAGGATGCAGGGCAGGAGTGGGAGGAGCCGCAGGTCTCCGACTATGACGAGAACGGCATCTGGATAGGCGACGACCACGGCGACTTTGTGTTGCCCTCGGCCTCCGAAGCGCTCGGCTATGACGCGCTGCCGGTGCGCCCAGTGCTGGTCGCGAGCTGGTGGCTCGCAGCGGCCGTGGCTGTCGCGCTCGCCCCGGTCATCGCGGTGGTGGTCATCGCGCTGGCGTCCCTCGTGGCGCGGACGGTGTTCAGGCGCGCCGAGGCGCTGCGCATCGTGCGCGCCAGGCGAGGCGAGCGTCGGCGCGACAACGTGCTGCACACGGTGGGCCTGCCGTGGCACGGCGTGCGCGCCTTTGTCGAGCTGTTGCCGAGCCTCGCGACGGCCGCTGTCATCGGCGGCGCGGTGGGCTGGCTCGGCTGGCGCCTCGTGTCGATGGGGGCGCTGGGGCCCACGTCGGATCAGGCGGTGGGCTGGGGCCATGCCGCGGCGCTCGCTGTGGCAGGGCTCGCGTTCGAGGCGGCGCTGTGGTGGGGCCTGTGGTCGTGGGCCACCCGCGAGGGCACCTGGTACGCGCTCACGACGATCGCGCCGACGCGGGGGGTGAGTGCCGCATGGGTCGTGGTGGCTCTTGCCGTTGCCGCGAGCGTGGCAGTGGCCGTCTACCTGGGCGCCGAGCCGTGGTGGTGGCCCTTGCCTCCGGTACCTCAGGCGGGCTAAGACCGCTCGCCGAGGACCACCCGGGACCGCGGCCCTCAGCCGCGCGCCCCGAGCGAGGTTACGATACGCAGGAATCGCACGAGGAGGTCGTATGACTGTCGAGGAGACCGCGCCCAAGGCTGGCGCGTGGACGCTGATCCAACCGTGGGTGAGCCTTGCCGTCCGGCTTGCCATGGCGATCATCCTCATCGCCGCAGCGATTCCCAAGGCGCTTGACCTTGACCAGTCTGTCTACGCGGTGCGCGCGTACCGGCTGGTGCCCGATGCGCTTGAACCGCTGGTGGGCGTGGGCCTGCCGTTCCTGGAGTTCGCGCTCGCGGCCGTGCTCCTCGCGGGCATTTTCACGCGGCTCAGCTCGATCGTGTGGTTGCTGATGATGGCGGGCTTCGTCTTTGGCGTGGCATGGGCGTGGGCAAAGGGCTACAACATTGACTGCGGCTGCTTTGGCGGCGGCGGCGACGTCGTGGGTCGACAGGTGAACTACCCGGCTCACATGGCCGAGCGGGCTGGCTTCATCGCCTTGGGTTTGTGGCTCACGATCTTCCCCAAGACGCCCTTCTCGCTTGACGCGTGGATGCGCGGCGAGCCGCTACTGCCCACCAAATAGCACGCACACAGCCCACGAGGGGAGACGTCGATGGCGACGAACAGCAAGGTGGCCGAGGCCAAGAAGGCGGCCGAGCGGCAGGTGGCGGCGCAGCGGCGCAAGGCGCTCGTGTCGTGGATCGTGATCGCGATCGTGGTGATCGCTGCGTTCGCGATGGTGGTGGCGTACATCGTGCGCCAGGGTTCCGTCTCGGAGGTCTCGGGCGAGGGCCAGCTGACTCCGTCGGTCGCCAGTGACAACGGCGGCTTCGGCCTTGCGGCGCCCGGTGTGGTGGGCGAGGGCCTGGGCGAGGCGCCCGTTCGGCTCGACGTGTACTTCGACTTCATGTGCCCCATCTGTGGCGCGTTTGAAGCGTACGAGGCGGACGTGCTCGACGAGTTGCGTGTGGACGGCGCTGTTGACGTGTACTACCACCCGCTCAGCATCCTCGACCATCAGGCACAGGGGAGCGAGTTCTCGACCCGGGCGGCCTCTGCCGCCGCGCTCGTGGCCGAGGAGAGCCCCGAGCAGTTTCTGGACTTCGTGGCAGGAATGTTCGCCGTTCAACCCGCGGAGGGCACGCCGGGACTGAGCGATGAGGAAATCCAGCAGGTTGCACTCGGCGCGGGGGTTCCGCAAGGCGTGGTCGACCGCATTCCGCTGCACGAGTATGCGTCGTGGGTGGGGGTGGCCACCGAAGCGTCCGTGAGGGACGGCGTGGGTGGGACACCCACCATCGCTCTCGACGGCGCAATCCAGAACACCATGGTTGACCCCGAGGCGTTCAACTGGGCCGAGTCCGAGACCGCGCTGCACGACGAGATCGTGCGCAGGGCGCAGGAGGCCGGCGGCTCGTAAAGAGTTGACCATATCGTGACCTGGCGAGGGGAACGCGGCTTGCTCCGAGGACGTTGACGCGTCAAACAAGGAGATCAGCCGATGCCGAACGCCCATCCCGTCGACACCGACACCCCCGCCGAGGAGTCCCCGTCACCCTCACGCTGGCGCGCCGTCCAGCCGTGGATCACCCTGCTCGTGCGTCTGTCCATGGCGGGCATCCTGATCGCCGCGGCGATCCCCAAGGCGCTGGACCTCGACCAGTCGGTGTACGCCGTGCGCGCGTATCGCCTGCTGCCTGATGCCCTGGAACCCATCGTGGGCGTCGGCCTCCCCTTCTTTGAGCTCGCGCTTGCCGCGCTGCTCATCTTTGGCGCGTTCACGCGCGCCAGTTCTATCGTGTGGCTCGTCATGATGGCGGGCTTCACGTTCGGCATCCTGTGGGCCTGGGGCAAGGGCTACAACATCGACTGCGGCTGCTTTGGCGGCGGCGGCGACATTGACGAGGACCTTGTCAACTACCCGGCTCACCTGCTTGAGCGAGCGGGATTTGTGGTGCTTGGCGCCTTCCTGCTTGCATTCCCCCGTACTCCCCTCTCTCTCGACGCGTGGATGCGCGGCGAGCCAGTTCGTCCCGTCCACTGAATCAAGGAGCTTCCCCATGCCGAGTAATCAGAAGGTGGCCGCCGCCAAGAAGGCGGCCGAGGCCCAAGTCAAGGCGTCGCAGCGCAAGGCGCTGGTCGGATGGATCGCCGCCGGCGTTGTCGTCGTGGCGCTGTTCGCGTTCCTCGTCGCCTACATCGTGCGTGAGGGCACGGTCGCGGCCGTGCCGCAGGGCGACCAGCTGAGCCTCGCGGCGGCCGACGCCACGTACGGCATCCCCGTGGGCGACACCGGCGTGGTGGGCGAGAGCCTCGACGACTCGCGCGTGCGCCTCGACGTGTACTACGACTTCATGTGCCCGTACTGCAGCCTCTTTGAGGAGTCGCAGGGCCCGGTTGTTGACGCGCTGCGCGAGGAGGGCCTCGTGGACGTCTACTACCACCCGCTGAACTTCCTCGACCGCTTCTCGCAGGGCACCGAGTACTCGACGCGTTCCGCGTCGGCGGCGGCCCTGATCGCCTCGGAGGAGCCGGACAAGTACATGGACTTCGTCCAGCTCATGTTCGACAACCAGCCCGCGGAGAACACCACCGGTCTGAGCGACGCGCAGATCGTGCAACTCGCCAAGCAGGCGGGCGTCTCCGACGCCGTCGCCGACAGGATCCCGGCCCAGGAGTTCGTGACGTGGGTCAACACCGGCACGGAGACCGCCAGCCAGAGCAACATCAGCTTCACCCCCGCGCTGGTGATCAACGGTCAGCTGCAGGATGTGCAGAACGATCCGAGCGCCGTCAACTGGTCGGTTCCGGGTCAGCTGGAGCAGCGCATTCGCGATCTCGCGGGCGCCTAGACAGGTGATGTGACCGTTGTCACAGGCTCCCGTGATGTGCGTCACGGGAGCCTGTGACACGTCAGGCGCGATATCCTTCCGCGTACTGACACACGCTGGCATGGCGCAATTGGTAGCGCACCCGACTTGTAATCGGGCGGTTGCGGGTTCAAGTCCCGCTGCCAGCTCTCCTAGGACCTCGGTCCCGTATCCCTTGACGCGCCCATGTGATGTACCTCACACCTCGTCATAGTTGCGTCATATTCGTCGCAATTGAGCCTCTCAAGCACCTGAAGATTGATGTCGATCACACCGACGATAGAAATCGGACGTCAGTCGCGCGTCGCGCCCACAAGGGGAGGGCGTTGACGCACGGCGCCACTTGAAAGGAACGCCACACATGGCAAAGAAGAAGAACTCGCGCAAGGCCCTCGCCGTCGTCCTCGGCATCATGGGAGTCGCGGGCCTGTCCGTGGCCTCGGCCTCAAACCTTGACATCACCTCCACCCGCAACGTCGCGGCCGGCTCCACGCCGATCCTCGCCGCGTGCGATGACGCCGTCAACGTGACGTACACGCTGGACGCGGCCGCCAAGAACTACACCGCGATCGTCGTCTCGGGCATTAGCGCTACGTGCGACACCCGCACCATGCAGTACGCGCTCAATGACAACGCCACGCCCACGGCTGCGGCGCTTGCCTCCGGCTCGGTGACGCTCGACGGCTCCGGCACGCGCACCATCACGTTCGCGGCGCCGATGCCCATCGCCACCACCACCTTCGGCTCGATCGACATCTCGATCTTCTAGGTCGTCGCCCGCAAGGGCACCGCCTCGAGAACTGGATGAGACTTCTCCGACGCTTCACAGATACCGGCGAGTGGACCACTCGCCGGTATCTGGCGTTGGCGGGCAACATCTTGATCTGGCTCATGGTGGCCATCGACGCGTGGTACATCTGGCCCACTCAGCTGGGCGGCTCCACGTCCATGGTGGTGGTGTCCGGAACGTCGATGGAACCCACGTACTTCACCGGCGACCTGGTGATTGCCAGGCGCATGGAACCCAGCATCGGCGATGTCATCGTGTACGCGCCGGAGGGGCTGGGCGGCTCCCAGATCGTGCACCGCATCATCGGCGGCAATGCCACCGACGGGTGGCAGATGCAGGGAGACAACAACGACTTCATCGACCCCTTCACCCCCTCGGGTGACGAGGTCCGCGGCGTGGTGCTCGTGCACTACTCCAACTTTGGCCGCGTGACGGTGCTGCTGCTCAACCCCATCGTGTGGGCCGGGGTGTTGCTGCTCGCGATCGTGCTGCTGCTGTGGTGGTCGGACGATTGCGACGACGACGACGAGGACGACGCGGCCCCCGCCGCGGGCGAGGGCGACGCGACGGAGCCCGAGGGCGTCGCCGGGGATGCCGACGATGCCGGAGAAAACGCCGACGCCGACGCCGACAGCGACGCACAGGCTCAGCCGGTCCACGCGGCACCCGTTGGGATGGCGATCGCGCTCGCGCGGCGATCGGCACCGCCGCGCCACTCGACTGGACGCGTGATTGCCCCATCGGAACCGTTCGCGACGCTTCGCGGCCGCAGGTTCGCCGCGGTCGCAGCCGCCGTGGTGGGAGCCGGACTCGTCGCCGCGCCGGCCTCGGCGTCCGGCCTCTCGATCAGCGCCCCCCACAACGGCGCGCAGGTGTCGTACGCGGCGTGTGGCGATCTCTCGCTGGCGGCGACCTCCGCAGGCGGCTACACCGGCACGACCTACAGCCAGGCGTCGCTCTCGGGTGTGACGGCCGCGTGCGCGGGCCTACCCACGACCTTCACGATGTACGGAGCGTCGGGCGCTGTGCTCGCGACAGCCACCGGAACCTCCGCTGTGGGAACCCAGACCTTGAGCGTCGGCTCATACGACGCGAGCAGCGTCGCGCTCGTCGTGGCCGTGATCGACGGGTGGCCCTTTGCTGTGCGCTGGACTCCTCCAGCGAACGGTCCCGCCATCACCTGCCGGCCTGTCAATCCTGGAGGCAACCCGGTGAACGGCGCTGGTCAGTCGTGCACCGTGACTGTCAACGGCATCTCGGGCTGGACGTCATACCCCGGCGAGTGGGGCGTCGGCACCCCGTACTACCACTACTCGTTCGACTTCTCGGTGGCCTCGTCGCAGAACCAGTGGGAGATCACTATCGACTTCTCGAAGACGTCGATGTTCCCGCTCTCGAACGCCACCCCCGTCTACGTGGGAACCAGCTACAACATCGTCAACGCGCCCGGCTACTCGTGCTCGTCGCTGCCCGTGTATGTGGGACGTAAGGCCGCCGGCAACGTGGGGTGGGGCAACAGCGGTGTGATGTACGTGACGAGCGCACCCGGCTCCACCAACGGCACCACACGCCTGTGTCCGTAGTGACGGCGACCCTGATCTAGGCGGTTGCCCACGAGATGGAGGCCGCCCCCTGCTCCTCAAGCAACGCGTTGGTGCGTGAGAAGGGGCGAGACCCGAAGAAGCCTCGCGATGCGCTCAGTGGCGACGGGTGGGGCGACTCGATGCGCGGCACGTTGCCGAGCATCGGTGCCAGGCTCTGAGCGTCCCGACCCCACAGGATCGCGACGAGGGGGCCGCCGCGCGCAGCGAGCGCGCGGATGGCGTGTTCGGTGAGCGCTTCCCATCCCTTGCCACGGTGAGAACCCGCCTCTCCGGGGCGCACCGTGAGGCACCTGTTGAGCAGCATCACGCCCTGATCGGCCCACGCTGTGAGGTCTCCCGTGAGGAGGCGCTCGCCCGTGTCGGACTCGAGCTCGCGGGAGATGTTGAGCAGCGACCGCGGCATCGGCCTGCCCCGCTGCACGGAGAACGACAGCCCCATCGCGTCGCCCGGCGTGGGGTAGGGGTCCTGACCCACAATGAGGACGCGGACGTCCGCCAATGGGCGCTCGAACGACCGCAAAATTGCGTCCGATGCCGGCAGGTAGGTGCGGCCGGCGGCGATCTCTTCGCGCAGGAAGGCGCCGATGCTGGCGAGGTTCTCTGTCTGGGTCGCCAGGGCGTCGGCCCAGTCGGGCGCGACCTGCTTCTTCCATGCGTCGGGCATGGCGTCAGGCTAGCGACAGCGCGGCGGTGCGACGCCAAATGACAAGCATGTGATTCGCGGGTAGAGTCGTCTGCATGTCAGCCGCCGCACATGCCGCCCCCTACGAGGTGGCGCCCCTGAGCGAGCGCGACGCCGCGATCCTTGCCTTCGAGCGCCAGTGGTGGAAGTACGCCGGTGCCAAGGAGGACTCGATCCGTGAGCAGTTTGGCATGTCGGCCACCGAGTACTACCAGGTGCTCAACGCGCTGATCGACACAGAGCCAGCTCTCGCCCACGACCCCATGCTGGTGAAGCGACTGCGCCGCATGCGCTCGTCGCGTCAGCGTGGGCGCGCGAGCCGTACGCTCGACGCCGTCCGATAGGGGTACGGTTTCTCCGTGCCTGAAGAGTTTCCCGCCGACGAGTTTGATGACGCCGCCGCCCAGCGTGGGCCCGCTGGCGCTCACCGTGCTCGCTCCTCGCGCGTGACGCCGTGGATCGTTGGCGCGGTGGTGCTTGTGGTGGCCGCAGCGGCCGCCTATGGCACGAGCGTGCTGATGTGGCAGGCGAGCGGAGGCACGGGGCTCCCCCCGGTGGGCGAGCAATCGGCGGGCACCGTCACGCAGACGGTAGTTGACACCCCCACGACCGACCCCGCCTCTGCGAGCCCCTCGCCCACGGCGTCCGAGACTCCCAGCGCCACGCCCACGGCGACGGCTGAGCCGATTCATTACGACGCCGCCGTGAGCGTACTCAACGGCGCTGGCATCGCCGGTCTTGCCGGCCGCAGCACCGATGCAGTGACGGCCGCTGGCTACACCGCTGCGTCGGCAGGGAACATCTCGAGCAACCTCCCCGCCGCAAACGTGGTGCGTTACGGCGACCCCATCCTGCAGACGACGGCCGAGGATGTCGCCCGTGTCTTGGGCATCGCCACTGTCGAGCGGGGCGTGACGCCCGAAGGGGACATTGCCGTCATCCTCGTGAGCGACCCCGGGGCCTAAGCGCGCCGCACGCCGCCGGCGCCTCGACGCTATGCACGGGCGTGCTTAGCCTCGCGCGAAACCATTTGCACTCTCCCCATGAGAGTGCCAGAATCTCATTAGCACTCGACCCCGTTGAGTGCTAAGGCTTCGGCGCTGACGATGAGGCGCCCGGGACCCGTGATGTGAACGGAACCCCGGACGTCGTCCGTCGCGGGCATCGTCCGCGCCACCCAACCCATCGGAAGAGGAACACACACCCATGGCAAAGATCATTGCCTTCGATGAGGAGGCCCGTCGCGGCATGGAGCGGGGCATGAACGCCCTCGCCGACGCCGTCAAGGTCACCCTCGGCCCCAAGGGCCGCAACGTGGTGCTCGAGAAGAAGTGGGGCGCCCCCACCATCACGAACGATGGTGTGTCGATCGCCAAGGAGATCGAGCTCGACGACCCGTTCGAGAAGATCGGCGCCGAGCTGGTCAAGGAGGTCGCCAAGAAGACGGACGACGTCGCCGGTGACGGCACGACGACCGCCACGGTGCTCGCCCAGGCCCTGGTCAAGGAGGGCCTCCGCAACGTGGCCGCCGGCGCCAACCCGATCGCTCTGAAGAAGGGCATCGAGAAGGCCGTCGCCGCCGTGACCGAGCAGCTTCTCGCCGCCGCCAAGGAGATCGAGACCAAGGACGAGATCGCCGCGACCGCTGGCATCTCGGCCGCTGACCCCGCCATCGGCGAGCTCATCGCCGAGGCCATGGACAAGGTGGGCAAGGAAGGCGTCATCACCGTCGAGGAGTCCTCGGCTCTGGGCCTCGAGCTCGAGCTGACCGAGGGCATGCGCTTCGACAAGGGCTTCCTGTCCGCGTACTTTGTGACCGACGCCGAGCGCCAGGAGGCCGTCCTGGAGGACGCCTACGTGCTGCTCGTCGAGTCCAAGATCTCGTCCGTCAAGGACCTGGTCCCCGTGCTCGAGAAGGTCATGCAGACCGGCAAGCCCCTGGCGATCATCGCCGAGGACGTCGAGTCCGAGGCACTCGCCACCCTGGTGGTCAACAAGATCCGCGGCACCTTCAAGGCCGTCGCCGTCAAGGCCCCCGGCTTTGGTGACCGCCGCAAGGCGATGCTGCAGGACATGGCGATCCTCACCGGCGGTACCGTCATCTCTGAGTCGGTGGGCCTGTCGCTCGACAACGCCACGCTGGACCTGCTGGGCCAGGCCCGCAAGGTGGTCGTCACCAAGGACGAGACCACCATCGTCGAGGGCGCCGGTTCGCCGGAGCAGCTCGAGGGCCGCGTGCGTCAGATCCGTGCCGAGATCGACAACTCCGACAGCGACTACGACCGCGAGAAGCTCCAGGAGCGTCTCGCGAAGCTGGCCGGCGGCGTGGCCGTCATCAAGGCCGGCGCCGCGACCGAGGTCGAGCTCAAGGAGCGCAAGCACCGCATCGAGGACGCCGTTCGCAACGCGAAGGCCGCCGTCGAAGAGGGCATCGTCGCCGGTGGTGGCGTGGCCCTGATCCAGGCCGGTGTCAAGGCGTTCGAGGCTCTCGAGCTCGAGGGCGACGAGGCGACCGGTGGTCGCATCGTGCAGGCCGCCATCACGGCGCCCCTGCGTCAGATCGCCATCAACGCTGGCCTTGAGGGCGGCGTCGTGGTCGAGAAGGTTGCGGGCCTGCCCGTGGGCCACGGCCTCAACGCTGCGACCGGCGTGTACGAGGACCTCCTCGCCGCCGGCGTCAACGACCCGGTCAAGGTGACCCGCTCGGCGCTGCAGAACGCGGCCTCGATCGCGGCCCTGTTCCTCACCACCGAGGCCGTCGTGGCCGACAAGCCCGAGCCCGCCCCGGCGATGCCCGCCGGCGGTGGCGACATGGGTGGCATGGGCTTCTAAGCCCTCGCACGTCGAAAGCCGGCGGAGGTTCCTTGCGAGCCTCCGCCGGCTTTCACGTTTCGCGAGCCGCGCTACGCGCGGCGTTCTGCGGCCGTCACCCGGAGCCCCGACGCGCGCAGCCTGCGCACCAGCGTGCGCGTGTCCACGAGCTCCACGCCCGCTGCGATGAGGTCGTCGTAGCGCTCGGCCGGGACGTCGTAGTGGTCGCGGTCGAAGGCCCGCTCGGGGATGCCGAGGCGGCGGGCCATCGCGTGGAGCTCGTCCAGCGACGTGTCGGTCACCATGTGCCCCCACACGGTGCCGTGGCGCGGCCACAGCGGGGGATCGACGAGCACGGCCATAGGCAGTGACCCTACGCCGGGTCGAGCGGGCCTTCGTGCGGCGCGGCCGATGCGGCGGGCAGGGTGACCGTGACGAGCGCGCCGGGCGATGCGTCGGCCGCCTGAATGGTGCCGCCATGTGCGTCGACGATGGCCGCGGCGATCGCGAGCCCAAGGCCCGAGCCGCCTGTCTCGCGAGTGCGCGACGTGTCGGCGCGGTAGAAGCGCTCAAACACTCGCTCGGCATGCCCCTCGCCAAAGCCCTCGCCCCAGTCCCTCACGGTGACGACGACGCCGTCGTCGGATCGCGTGGCGCTCAGGTCCACGCGGCTTCCCTCCGGCGTGTGCGTGAGCACGTTGCCGCACAGGTTGGCGAGCAACTGGCCAAGGTGGCGACGCGAGCCGGCCACGATGCAGTCGCCGTCCGCCGCGACCGTCACCTCGCGGGACGGATCCTGCACGCGAAGGTCGGCAGCGGCGTCGGCCACGGCCCGTGCGAGGTCCACGCGCTCGTCTCCGGCAAGCTCCGCCGCGCCCTCGTCGTATCGCGCGAGCAGCAGCAGGTCCTCCACCATCGTGGCCATGCGCTCGGCGTTGGCCTCGATGCGGTGCATCTCGGCGCCGTCCGCGTCGGCGCCCATGCGCGACAGCTCGGCGTAGCCACGGATGGCGGCGAGGGGAGTGCGCAGCTCGTGGGACGCGTCGGACACGAACCGTCGCAGCCTCTCCTCGGAGGCCTCGCGCGCGGACACGGAGGCGGTGAGCTGGTCGAGCATCGTGTTGAGCGACAGCGCGAGCGACCCAGCCTCCGAGGTGGCCGGGTAGGCGGGCACGCGCCGCGCCAGGTCGCCAGAGGCAATCGCCGCAGCTGTGTGCTCGGCCTCCCGCAGCGGGCGCAGCGAGCGGTCTGTGGCCCACCATGCGAGCACCGCTGCAACGAGGGCGAGGGCGCCGCCCAGCAGGATCATCGCGCGGGCGAGCGTGGCCGTGGTGGCGTTCGGATCCCGCAGCGGCATCATGACCGCGAGCGTGACGCCCGCGTCGTTGACCTCGACGACCTGGACGCGCCAGCGCGTGGCCCCCGCGCGCGCCGTGTACGGCCCGCTCGCGTCGTCCCGCAGCTCGAGCTGGGGCACGGGGCGACCGTTGTTGAGGCGCTCGTTGACAAGGCGCGCGGGCTCTCCGCTGGGCCGGTAGAGCGCCACGATCACCTCGTTCGTGGGCCCTACGCTCTGCTCGCCGCCCTGTGCACCCTCCGCCGCGAGCATGCGCAGCAGGGTGGGGGACTGGTCGAGCAGCTGGGCGGCCGTCTCGTCGAGGCGGCGGTCAACCTGCTCCGTGAGCGTGCGCTGCACGAGCGCCAGCGCCACGGTGCCCAGCGCGGCCTCTGTGGCCAGCACCAGCACCACCGCGATCGTGGGGATCACAAACCGCAGCGGCCACGACGTCATCGCGGCTCCCTCATCACGTAGCGCACGCCGCGTTTGGTGTGGATGAGGGGCTCGCCGAAGGGCGCGTCCACCTTGCGGCGCAGGTACGAGATGTACGTCTCCACGATGTTGCCGTCAGCGTCCGATGCGTAGCCCCACACGTGATCAAGCAGCTGGGCCTTCGACAGCACGCGCCCCGCGTTGGCTACGAGGTGGCGCAGCAGCGCGAACTCGGTGGCGGTGAGGTCCAGCGGCTCTCCCGCGCGCCTCGCCTCGTGCGCGGCAGTGTCGAGCTCGAGGTCCGCGAGGCGCAGCAGTTTGCTCTCCTCGTCGCCGCGCCGGGCCGACGTCCTGCGCAGGATCGCCTCGATCCTCGCCACGACCTCGGCGAGGGAGAACGGCTTGGTGACGTAGTCGTCGGCGCCCACGGTGAAGCCCTGGACCGCGTCGTCGGCGGTATCCCTTGCGGTGAGGAACAGGACCGCGACGTCATCGCCCCGCGCGCGGAGCTTGCGCACGGCCGTGAAGCCGTCCATCGCGGGCATCATCACGTCCATCACGATCAGGTCGGCGGGGCTTTGCTGTTGGGCGTCGAGCGCAGCGCGGCCCGACGCCACGGCCGTGACCTCGAAGCCCGCGAATCGCAGCGACGTGGCCAGCAGGTCGCGCAGGTCTGGCTCGTCGTCGACCACGAGGATGGAGGCGCGCGCATCGGGCATGGCACCAGTGTGGCGTGCGAGCCTGTGCGCAGCCTGTGAAGCACGCCCCGCGCGCCATGGTCCCGGGTAGGATTACCTGGTGCCACGCGAGTGGACGTGAATGGAGAGAGTGACGTGCCAACCGGACGAGTGAAGTTCTTTGACGCCGACAAGGGATTCGGCTTCATCGCCAGTGATGACGGCGGTGAGGTGTTTCTGCACGCCTCCGCGCTGCCCGCGGGCGTCACCGCGCCCCGCAACGGCACCAAGGTCGAGTTCTCCATCGCCGATGGCCGTCGCGGCCCGTCGGCCATGAACGTGATCATCTCGGAGCCCCTGCCCTCCGTCGTGGCGTCGCAGCGCAAGGGTGCGGACGACATGACGGTGATCGTGGAGGACCTCATCAAGATGCTCGAGGGCGTCTCGAACTCCCTGCGCAAGGGTCGCTACCCGGAGCCCGCCAAGGGCGCCCAGGTGGCCGCCGTGTTGCGCGCCGTCGCCGAGCAGCTGGACGCCTAACATGACCACCACCGCATCCGTCGAAGACCTCGCCCGCGAGGCCGCGCTCGAGACCGCGAACGACGCGCTCGCGGTGGGCGAACTGCTGGGTCAGGACACCCACGAGGGCGTCATCACTGTGCGTTTCGCGTGCCTGCTGCCCGGCTACCGCGGCTGGGAGTGGAGCGTCGACATCGCGACGCTCGACGGCGAACTGACGCTGTGCGAGTCAGCGCTGCTGCCCGGTCCCGAGGCGCTGCGCGCGCCATCCTGGGTGCCGTGGTCCGACCGCGTGCGGCCCGGCGACCTCGAGCCGGGCATGGTGTTGCCGTACATCGCCGACGACCCGCGCCTCGTACCCGGGTACACGGCCACGGGGGACGACGACCGCGACGAGACCGCGATCTACGAGTTTGGCCTTGGCCGCGAGCGCGTGCTCGCCCCCGAGGCCCGCGAGGCAGTGGCCGAGCGCTGGTACCGCGGGTCCCATGGCCCCACGGCCGCCTCAGCTGTCGCGTCGGCCGCGCCGTGTTCGACGTGCGCGTTCTACGTGCCCGTGAGTGGGTCCTTCCGCATGATGTTTGGGGTGTGCGCCAACGAGTGGTCGCCGTCCGACGGTCGCGTGGTGAGCGTGGACCACGGCTGTGGCGCGCACTCGCAGACCGAGGCCGAGCGCAGGCTCTCGGAGTGGCCCGCACCGGATCCCGTGGTGGACACCGACGCCGTCGAGGGGCTAAACCTCGACGAGCCCGAGCCCGA
>QKAX01000015.1 GCA_003246255.1 Demequina lutea | reverse complement strand
GCCTCGATCGCAAAGTCGTCGCCCTCCCACTCGGACATGAGCAGCGCGGCCTCGTCCTCCGCGAACACGCAACCCACGGCGCGCAGCCGAGCCACAACGTCGGCCAGTCGCAGCGAACTCATCCCCCGAGGCTAGCCCCGCGCCTCTCCCCCCGCTTGTGTGGGCACTTTTCCGGCGAAAACTGGCGTTTTCGCCGGAACGTGGGCACTTTGCGTCGGCTTGTCCTTGATCCCACCCGCGGCAATCGCGACAAGAGCCAGCACCCCGCCAAGAATCTGGAGCGCCGTCAGCGACTCCCCGAGCGCGATCCATCCGATCACGGCGGCGGTGACGGCCGTCGAGAGAGACAGAAACGAGGCCACGCTCGCGTCCAGCCTTCCGATGCCGCGGAACCACAGCGAGTACGCGACCACGGTGCCGGGGATGCCAAGCCACAGGTAGCCAGCGATGTTGGTGAGGGTGAGCGGCGCGTGAGGCAAACCCTCAAGCGCTGCAATGGGGAGAAGCACGATTCCGCCCGCTGTGAGTTGCCACGCGGTCAGGGTGAGGGGCGGGACCGAGGGGCCCCACGCCTTGGTGAGGGTCACGCCCGAGGCCATGAGGACGGCGCCCGTGACCGCGGCGACGACTCCCCATGTGTCGAGTCGCGCTGCCGGCGTGAGCACCAGCAGCGCCACGCCCACCACCCCCGCGAGCCCGGACGTGACCTTGATCCACGTGGCGCGCTCGCCCAGCAGCACGTGGCTCAGTGCGACCACGATGAGCGGCTGCACGGCGCCCACGGTGGCGGCGACCCCGCCGGGGAGGCGATACGCGCCGATGAAGAGCAGCGGGAAGAACGCGCCGACGTTGAGGGTGCCGAGCACTGCTGCCTTCCACCACCATTCGCCGCGAGGGAGGGTGCGCGTGATGGCGAGCAGGATGAGGCCGGCGGGAAGCGCGCGGAGGAGTGCGGTGAGCATCGGGGCGCCGGGCGGAAGGTATTGCGACGTGGTGATGTACGTGGTTCCCCACGCGATGGGCGCGAGTGCGGTGGTGGCGATGAGCCCCGCTCGATTGCTAAGCACTAAGCAAATATAGCTCACCGCTTAGCAAATTGCTAGGGTGGGGCTATGGCTGATGCTGCTGGGCCCGATGCGACGTCCCCCGACCCTATCGAGGTGATCCAGGGGCAGTGGCGCGACGTGCGCCCCGACCTGGACCCGTCCCCGATTGCCGTGTTTGGCAGGCTCTCGCGTGCGTCGCGCGCCGCAGAGGCCCTCATGAATGCGACGTTCGCCCCGCACGGTTTTGATCGCTCGGCCTTTGACGTGCTGGTGACCATTCGGCGCGCCGGAGAGCCGTATTGCATGACATCGCGCGAGCTCCAGGAGACCGCCTTGGTCACCTCGGCCGCCGTGGCTCAGCGGCTCAATCGCCTCGAGGATCGAGGGCTAGTGCGCCGCGCGCCCCATCCCGGCGACGGCCGCGTGACCGACGTGCACCTCACGGACGCAGGCTTTGCGGCGGCCGACGGCGCCATGGCGGATCACATGGCCACCGAGGCTCGCATGCTCGCACACATGACGCCTGCCGAGCGGGACGAGCTGGGCCGGCTGCTCGCAAGGCTGTTGGAGTCGCCCGAGCTTCGGTAGTCGCGCTCCCGTGTCGTCTCGCGACATTGTGTGTGCGCCGTCCCTCTCTCCGGTGTCGTCTCGCGGCGGTTGGTGCGGGATGGGCTGGGCGCACTGTGGGTCTGCACGGGTACTCGGACGTCAACGTGCTCGGGTGCGACCGCACGTGCATAAGTGACGCGATTCGCGGCCGAGCGCACCGAAACCGTGCGCGACGGACGTTTTCGCAGTCACTTGTGCACATCGTCGACACCCGCGAGCGTCCCTTTCGCCATCCTTTGCTCGGCCCGACACGCCGCGTAGTCGCCCGCCCCGGCCGCGGCCAAAGGTTCGCGGGCGACACGCTCGCACCCCGCCGCGCCCATCCCCGCCCCCGGCATCGGCCGGTATCTGTTGACACCCCCGCTCACGCGTCGTAACGTACAACCAAATGGTTGTAGAAACTGATCTCAGCGACGCCGAGGTGGACCGGATCTTCCGGGCCCTCGCCGACGCGACGCGCCGCGACATCCTGCGTCGCACCACCGAGAGCGAGGCCTCCGTCTCCGCGCTCGCCGCCACGTACGACATGTCCTTCGCCGCCGTCCAGAAGCACGTCACAGTGCTCGCCGACGCCGGCCTCGTCACCAAGAAGGCCCAGGGAAGGGAGCGCCTCGTGTGCGCCAACCCCGCCCAGATCGCCAGGGCCCGCGCGCTACTCGACCAGTACGAGCGCCTGTGGCGATCGCGCATCGACCGGCTCGACGATCTGCTCGCCGAAGACGCCCAGCAGTAGCCACACCGGTACCACTCCGGCGCCTGCACCACTCCCCACGAAAGGTCCCCGCCATGCCCATCACCTCCGTCACCAAGGACATCGAGGCCGTCACCATGACGGTGGTCGCCGAGTTCCCTGCCTCGGTGGAACGCCTGTGGAACGCGTACACCGACCCGCGCCAGATCGAGCGCTTCTGGGGCCCGCCGTACTGGCCCGCAAAGTTCTGGCGCCACGACGTGACCCCGGGCGGCCGCTCGATCTACACCATGACCGGCCCGGAGGGCGAGGAGTCCACCGGCTACTGGGAGTGGGTGGCGGTTGACCCGGGCAAAGGCTTTGAGGTGCGCGACGGCTTCGCGATCGACACGGACGGCACCCCCAACACCCAGATGCCGTCGCTGCGCATGGTCTTCACCTTCGAGGCGACCGATGCAGGCTCGCGTCTCACCACTACCAGCCACTTCGGCTCGCTCGAGGAGTTGGAGCAGCTGATCGGCATGGGCATGGAGGACGGCATGCGCGCCGCCATGGGCCAGATCGACGACGTGCTCGCCGACCTCGCGTCCTTTGCCGCCGACGCCGCGACCGAGGCGCAGATCCTCACCGACACCAAGGTGCGCATCGCCCGCGTGATTCGCGGCACGCGCGAGCAGGTGTGGGCCGCGCACCACGAGCCGGAGCTCATGAAGCAGTGGCTCCTCGGCCCCGACGGCTGGGAGATGACCGAGTGCGAGATCTCCACAGTGGTGGGCGAGCGCTACACGTACTCGTGGGTGCCGGTCGCGGGCGGCCCGGCGGACGGCCAGGACGCGTTCGGCTTTGAGGGCGAGGTGCTCGCCAACGAGCCGCCCTACCGCTCCGTGACCACCGAGGCCATGATCGGCATGCCCGGCGAGCCTTCAGTGAACGAGCTCACCTTCACGGAGGTCGAGGGCGGCACGCTTCTCACTCTCGTGATCACCTACCCGAGCAAGGAAGTGCGCGACATGGTGCTCGCCACCGGCATGACCGACGGCATGGAGACCAGCTACGCGCGCCTTGAGGCAGTCCTCGCCTGACGCACGGCACGACGCAAGGCACGACGCCCGGCCGGGTTGAGCCCCGGCCGGGCGTCACCGCATCCAGACTGAGTGGCGACGGGGTGCGCTCGTATCCCACCCGTTACTCCTGCGAAATCTCCGCCAGGTAGCGTGCCGGTCACCCCATCGGGGTGTCCCATCTGAAGGAGAGCACGCATGAGTTTCGACCCCGCGGACCGTCAGCAGCGCCTCGACGCCCTCGCGGCGCGCGTCGCCGATGAGCTTGACCTGCTCAACTACGGCGGCCGCGACTGGGTCCCGTCCCCCGGCGAGGGCGTGCTCGACGTGCTGATCGTGGGCGGCGGGCATGCGGGCCAGGCGCTCGCATTCGCGCTCGCGCGCAAGGACGTGAAGCGCGTGGCCATCGTGGACGCCGCGCCGGAGGGTCGCGAGGGGCCGTGGCGCACGTCGGCCCGCATGCGCACGCTGCGCACGCCCAAGATGCTCAAGGGCCCCGACAACGACGTGCCGAGCCTCTCGCCGCGCGAGTGGTTCATCGCCGCGTACGGCCAGGAGCGCTGGGACGCGCTGCGCTACATCCCGCGCGAGGATTGGCAGGAATACCTGCTCTTTTACCGCCGGGTCACCGGCATCGACGTGCGCAATGAGACCGCTGTGCTGGCCGTCGCGCCCCCGGCCGACGCCGAGGGCCCCTTCTCCGTGACCCTCGCCGATGCCCAGGGCCAGCGGGTGCAGCTCGCGCAGCGCGTCATCTTTGCCACCGGGCTCGAGGGCGCGGGCGGGATCTCGGCGCCCGACTACCTGTTTGGCCACCTGCCCGCGCACCTGTGGGGGCACACGAGCCACTCGCTCGACTTTGAGGCGCTGGCCGGAAAGCGCGTGGGCGTGCTGGGCGGCGGCGCGAGCGCGTTCGACGTGGCCGGCACCGCGCTGGAGCACGGCGCCGCGTCGGTGGCGCAGTTCATGCGCCGGCCCGAGATGCCCGCCGTCAACCCGCTGAGGTGGATGGAGTTCGCGTCCTTCGTGGAGCACTTCTGCGATTGGGACGACGCCGCCAAGTGGGACTTCATGCGCAAGGTGCTGGAGGTGGACCAGCCGTCCACGCAGTCGAGCATCTGGCGCTGCTTTGAGCACGCGAACTACTCGTTCGAGCTGGGCTCGCCGTGGCTCTCCACCCGAGTCGAGGGCGACGAGGTGGTGGTGGACGTCAACGGCACCGAGCACCGCTTCGACTACGTGATCGCAGGCACCGGCGTGACAGTGGACCTGACCATGCGCCCCGAGCTGGCGGCGCTCGTGGAGCACATCAGCCTGTGGGGCGACGTCTTCACGCCCGAGCCCGGCAAGGAGCACGCGGGCCTCGCGGGCTACCCGTACCTGACGGGCTCGTTCCAGTTCACGCCGCGCGACGCCGCTGCCGCTCCCTGGATGGGCCGGCTCTACCACTTCGCGCAGGGCGCGCGCGTGACGATGGGCATCACCGGCCACCAGCTCTCCGGCCTGCCTGCCGGCGTGCAGCGGCTCGTGTGGGGCCTCACGCGCGACCTCTTCAGCGCGCCGACTTTGACGCCTACGACGAGCGCGAGCTCATCTCCATTGGCCCCCGCCCCGCGGACCAGCCGCCCATCCAGCGGTTCTCGTCATCGGCCGACGCCGAGGCCGAGTTCCCCGGCGAGGTGCGGGTCTAGGTTCGGGCGGGGCTCGGCAAGGCCGGGGCGCGGAGGGCAGGCCCTTCAAAAGTTGCTATGCCGCCTCAAACCGGCATTGCGGCGTGGGGGGCCGGGGGTCGGGGGTCGGGTGCCGGGAACCGGAACCGGGAGCTCGAAGTCGAGGGCGCACCGTGCCCCGTGCCCCGTTCCCCGTGCCACGAGCCGGGCGCTGCACTCCTTACTTCTTGCGCGGCTTGGGCGGCGGCAACAACTCAGCCGACTCGGCCACGAGCGCGCGAAAGGCGTCGGCGTCGTCGACCAGGGCGTCGGGTACTACTCGGTACGGCTTGGCGCCGGGGTAGGGCGGCGCCGCTGCCAGGTGCGCGCAGGCATCGGTGGGCTTGAGGAACACCGTCGCGTCGCAGATCAGCGCGGTGATCTTGCCGTCCACGTAGAGCCCGTACTCGCCGAACATCGCGCGCGTGGTCACCGC
>QKAX01000117.1 GCA_003246255.1 Demequina lutea | reverse complement strand
AAGTGCCGAATCATGCGTTGTCCTTCGATGCTGCCGATGCTGCGGCCAGGTGGTCTGCGAGCCACGCGACGAACGGCTGCGCCTCGTCTCGGGTCAGGGTGAGCGAGGGGGCCAGGCGGATCGTGTCCGGGCTGGGAGGGTTGATGATGAAGCCAGCGTCGATCGCTGCGGCGGCCACGGCTGCCGAGATGTCGGACTCGAGCTTGATGCCCAGCAGCAGGCCCTCTCCGCGCACCTCCACGACGCCGGGCAGCGCGCCCACCGTCTCCTTGATCCACTCGCCCATCGCCTTGACGTGGGCGAGCAGTCCGCGGTTCTCGATCGCGTTAAGGGTGGCGAGTGCCGCCGCGGAGGCGAGCGGATTGCCGCCGAACGTGGTGCCGTGCTGTCCGGCCGTGAGCATCGTCGCCGCGTCGTGGCCGAACGCGACCACCGCGCCAATCGGGAAGCCGCCGCCCAGGCCCTTGGCCAGCGTGACGACATCGGGCTGGATGCCGTGCGCCTGCATCGCAAGCCACTGGCCCGTGCGGGCGATGCCAGTTTGCACCTCATCGGCGATCATGAGCGCTCCGTGCTGCGACGTGAGGTCGCGCACGGCCTGGAGGAACTCATGCGTGAGCGGGACCACGCCGGCCTCGCCCTGGATGGGCTCGATGAAGACGGCCGAGACGTCGTCTCCCATCGCTGCGGTGAGCGCGGCGACGTCGTTGGGTGGCACAAACTCGACTCCGGGCGCGAGCGGCGCGAAGGGCTCGCGGTACGCGGCCTTATGCGTCAGCGCGAGGGCACCAGTGGAGCGGCCGTGGAATGACTTCTCGAGCGCGAGGATGCGCGTGCGGCCAGTGCGGCGCGCCATCTTGAATGCCGCCTCGTTGGCCTCGGTACCGGAGTTGGCAAAGAACACGCGCGAACCCTCGGGGGCGCCGCTGATGTCCAGCAGCCGCTCCGCGAGCGCGATTTGGGGCTCGGTGGCAAAGAAGTTCGAGGCATGCGCGAGCGTGCCCGCCTGAGCGGCGATCGCGGCCACCCACTCGGGATCGGCGTGGCCCAGTGCGTTCACGGCGATGCCGCCCAGCAGGTCCAGGTAGCGGTTGCCGTCGGCGTCCCACACGTAGGAACCCTCGCCGCGCGCGAGCACGCGCTGTGGGCGCCCAAAGGTGCCCATCACGGCGTTCTGGTACCGCTCGAGCCCCTGCTCGACCAACGGCCCGCCGGTCATGTCCAGAACTCCTTGTCGGGGACCACCATGGTGCCGACTCCGGCCGTGGTGAAGATCTCGGTGAGGATCGAGTGAGGCTCCCGGCCGTCGATCACGTGCGCCTCATTGACGCCGCCGCGCACGGCACGCAAGGCTCCCTCCATCTTGGGGACCATTCCCGAGGCCAGCTTGGGCAGCATGGGCTCGAGGTCCTTCGCGGAGATCTGGCGCACCAACGAGTCCTTATTGGGCCAATCGGCGTACAGACCCTCGACGTCCGTCAGCATCACGAGCTTGCGCGCACGCAGGGCCACCGCCAGCGAGGCCGCAGCCGTGTCGGCGTTGACGTTAAGCACGGTGGTGGGGTCGTCGATGTCGGGCGCGACAGTGCTCACCACCGGGATGCGGCCGGCGGCGATGATGTCCTGCACGGCCGCAGGGTTGACCTTGACCACGTCACCCACAAGGCCCACGTCCACACTCTCGCCCTCGACCATCGCGCCGCGGCGCTTGGCCTGCAGGAGGCTCGCGTCCTCGCCCGAAAGACCCACGGCGAGCGGACCGTGGTCATTGATGAGGCCTACGAGCTCGCGCGAGACCTGGCCCGTGAGCACCATGCGCACCACGTCCATGGCCTCGGGCGTGGTGACGCGCAGGCCACCCTTGAACTCGGATGCGATGCCCAGGCGGTTTAACATGTCGTTGATCTGCGGTCCGCCGCCGTGCACCACCACCGGCTTGAGGCCCAACAGGCGCAGATGCACGATGTCCTGCGCGAACGCCCGCTTGAGAGTGTCGTCGATCATGGCGTTGCCGCCGTACTTGATCACCACGATCTGGTCGCGGAAGGTCTCGATCCACGGCATCGCGTCGATGAGGACGCCCACCTTTTGCTGGGGCGTGAGGTCGGGAAAGCGAAGCGGATCTGTCATGTGGAGTACGCGCTGTTCTCGTGGACGTAGTCGTGGGTCAGGTCGTTTGTCCACACCGTGGCAGTCGCCTCGCCCGCGTGCAGGTCGATCTCGATGGCCACCTCGCGGCCGCTCAGGTCCACGAGCGAGCGGTCCTCGCCCACGCCCGCGGCCTTGCACACGTGCACGCCGTTGACACGCACATCCAGAGCCGTGGCATCGAACGGTGCCACGTCCTCCGGGACAGTGCCCACGGCCGAGATGATGCGGCCCCAGTTGGGGTCCTGGCCAAAGATGGCCGTCTTGAACAGGTTGGAGCGCGACACGGCGCGCGCCACAGCCTCGGCGGCGTGCTCTGTGGTGGCGTTCACCACCGTGATGGCAATGTCGTGGGCGGCACCCTCGGCATCGCGCAGCAACTGCTGGGCAAGGTCGTGCGCCACGGCCGTGAGCGCCTCCTGGAACGCCGACGCCTCGGGAGTCACGCCCGACGCGCCACTGGCCATGAGCAACACGGTGTCGTTGGTGGACATGCAGCCGTCTGAGTCAAGTCGGTTCAGGGTAGTGCGCACCGATTCCTTGAGCGCGAGCTGCGCGACGGCCAGGTCCACCACGGCGTCGGTCGTGATGACGCACAGCATGGTGGCCATGCCCGGCGCAAGCATGCCCGCACCCTTCGCCATGCCTCCGATGCTCCAGCCGTCGCGCTCGGCCACGGCTGTCTTGGCGACGGTGTCGGTGGTCATGATGGCCTCGGCTGCCACGGGGCCACCCTCGGCGCTGAGCCCCGCGATGGCGTCGTCGATGCCAGCGAACAGCTTGTCCATCGGCAGGCGCTCACCGATGAGCCCGGTGGAGCACACAGCCACGTCGCCGGCCGAGACGTCCAGGCCAGCTGACTGCAGCGCCTCCGAGACGTGCTCGGCGGTGGTGTGGGTGTCGAGAAAGCCCTCCGGGCCAGTCGCCGCGTTCGCGCCGCCCGAGTTGAGCACCACGGCGTCCACCCGACCATCGGCCACCACCTGGCGACTCCATGCGACGGGAGCGGCGAACACGCGGTTGGACGTGAAGACTCCCGCGCCCACGTGCAGCGGGCCCTCGTTGACCACGACGGCCACGTCCTTCTTGCCGGACGCCTTGAGGCCGCCGGTGCTGCCGGCGGCGATGAACCCTTGCGGGTGAGTGACGGACACGATGCTCCTTGTGCCGACTCGCGCGCTACGGCGCGACTCCGATGGTGGTGAGGCCGGTGGCCTCCGGAAGCCCGAGGGCGATGTTCATGGACTGCAGCGCCGCTCCGGCTGTGCCCTTGACCAAGTTGTCGAGGGCGCATACAGCGATCACGCGGCCCGCCCGCTCATCCACAGTCACCTGCAGCAGCGCGGTGTTGGCACCCACGGCCGACGCGGTGGCGGGCCACTGGCCCTCCGGCAGCACCTTCACAAACGGCTCGCCTTCGTACGCGTCGAGCCACGCCTGGCGCACGGCAGCGGCGCCGGCACCCGGCGCGAGCGGCGCCGTGACCGACGCGAGGATCCCGCGCGACATCGGCACCAGGATGGGCGTGAAGCTCAGCCTGATGCCCTGGCCACCCGCCGAGGTGAGGTTCTGAATGATCTCAGGGACGTGACGGTGAGTGCCGCCCACCGCGTACGGGACCGCGGAGCCGAGTCCCTCCGAGGCGAGCAGATTCGTCGCGAGCTTCTTGCCAGCGCCCGAGTAGCCCACCGCGAGAGTCGCGACGATGTCAGAGGCATCCACTACACCGGCATTCACTCCCGGCTGCATGGCGAGCGTCACGGCGGAGGCGTTGCACCCGGGGGCCGCGATGCGCTTCACGCCGGCCAGGTGCTCGCGCTGGCGGCCCGCAGGAGTAATGAGCTCGGGGATGCCGTACGGCCAGGATCCAGCGTGCTCGCCCGGGTAGTACGCGGCCCAGTCCGACGGGTCAGTGAGGCGGTAGTCGGCGCCGCAGTCGATCACCAGCACGTCGTCCGGAAGCTGCGCGGCGATGGCGGCCGATGCGCCGTGCGGCAACGCGAGCACCACCACATCGTGCCCAGCGAGGTTCTCTGCCGTGGTGTCGAGGATCACGCGATCCGCGAAGGGCACGAGGTGCGGGTGGTGTTGGCCGACCGTGTCTCCCGCGGAGGAGTGAGCAGTGAGTGCACCGAACTCGACATCGGGGTGCTGGGAGAACACGCGCAGCACCTCACCGCCCACGTATCCGGAGGCTCCGGCGATGGCGACTGAGATGCTCATATGCATAACTATACAGAGTTTTGCATGATGTCGCGAACATTGCGTCGTCGGAGCAGGTCGTCGCCGCGTTGCGAGCCAGCCTACGCCTCGGATGCCCGCCGCGCGCCGTCAGCGGCCGCCGCGGGCTCCACCTCCAAGTGCCGCGGCGTCACAAAGAAAGCCGCAAGCACGGCGCCCACAAGAATCACCGTCGCCGGAAGCATCAGCGTCTGGCTCATCGCTGCGGCGAAGCCATCCTGTAGCTCCGCAGGAAGCTGCAAGCCAGCACCCGACTCCCCCATCGCCTGCGCGCCGCCTCCCATCTCGGCGGCAATGCGATTGGCGATGAGGGTGGCCATCGCCGCCGAGCCGAGCACCGAACCCACCTGGCGCGTCGTGTTAAACACCCCCGCGCCCGCCCCGGCATCGCGGGGCGGCAGGTTGCGGTTGGCGGTGGTGGATATGGGGCCCCAAAGGAACGCGGAGCCGATCCCCATGAGCGCCGAGGGAAGGAGCAACAGCCACACCGATCGCCCCGGCTCGATGAGCGCCAGGTAGAGCCACACGCCGCCCGACGCTGCCAGCGCCCCGGGGACCACAAGCGCGCGCGGGTGAACCCTGTCGGTAAGCCGCCCCGCGATGGGCGCCAACACGATGGAGACCAGCGCGGAAGGCGCCGTCATGAGCGCTGACTGCGTGGGGCTCAAGCCAAGAACTACCTGGAAGAAGTAGATGAGAGGGATGAACATGCTTGTCACCATGAAGCCCACGGTGGCGATAGCCGCGTTCGCAATCGAGAAGTTCCTGTCCCTGAACAACCCGAGGGGCACCAGCGGCTCCCGTGCACCGCGCGCTTGCCTCACCACAAACAGCGCCATCACCGCGAGCCCACCGGCGATCATGATCCAGATCCACGCGGCCCAGTCGCGCGACTGGCCCTCCTGTAGTCCAAACACGAGACCAAACATGCCCACTGCCGAGAGGGCGACGCCCAGCCAGTCGAAGCTATGAGTCTGCGCCTCAAACGTGGGCACCAACGCGCGGGCGGCGAAGAAGCCCACAATGCCCACCGGCACGTTGACAAAGAAGATCCACTCCCAGCCGGGGCCGTCGACGAGGACGCCACCCACGAGGGGGCCGAGCAGCGAGGCGATGCCGGCCGTGGCTCCCCACAGCGCCATGGCGCTGCCGCGCTTCGCGGCCGGGAAGATGCGGGTGATGATGGCCATGGTCTGGGGCGCCATCAGACCAGCGCCAATACCCTGCACCGCGCGAGCGGCGATCAGGTTGGCAATGCCGCTGCCGGGCAGCGCGTCGGCGAGCCCACACGCGAGAGACGAGACCGTGAAGATCGCGAGGCCGATGAGATACATGCGGCGCGGCTGATACCTGTCGCCCAAGCGTCCCGTGATGAGCAACGGCACGGCGTATGCAAGCAAATATGCGCTGGTCACCCAGATGACCGACTCGGTCGTGGTGTCGAGCCCCTGCTGAATCGACGGGTTGGCGACAGTCACGATCGTCGTGTCGATCAGAATCATGAAGAAGCCGATCATGAGCGCCCAGAGAGCGCGCCACGCGTCCCGACTCGTATCCATGTGTAGTCCTTTGCCTCGTGCTGCCACCGCGACCGCCCTGGGTGCACCCCGTCGGGCGCGGATGTCGTCCCGAGGGCGCGGTCGGCCCCGCCCAGCATGCCCTATGCCCCAGACACTCCGATGCACGGCTACACGTTCGACACGCATTCGACATGTGTGCCAGGCACAATGGACACATGCAGAACCTGCGGATGCGCATCATGAGCAAGGCGGATGTCCCCGCCGTGACGGAGCTCAACAACGCCGCACACCCCGCCATGACGCTGCTGAGCGAGGACGACGTCGAGCGCCTGTTCTCGCTGAGCGACATCGCGCTCGTGGCCACGAATCGCGACCGCCGCATCATCGCCTTCCTGGTGAGCCTCGCGATGGGCAAGGACTACCAGTCGGAGAACTACCAGTGGTTCGAGCGCAGGGGCGTCCGCCATCTGTACGTTGACCGCGTGGTGGTGGCCCCATCGGCCAAGGGCACAGGCATCGGCAGCGCGCTGTACGAGTCAGTCTTTGAGCATGCACGCCAAATCGGCGCCAACGAGGTGACCGCCGAGGTCAACTTGCGCCCCCTCAACCCTGGCGGCGTCGCGTTCCACGAACGCCTTGGCTTCAGGGTGCTCGCGGAGCAGGAAACAAAGAACGAGACCATTCGCGTCGCGTTGCTCGCACGATCGGTCTACTGACGTGAGCCGGGTGCTACCGCCCGGTTCCCCGACACGCGCGCGCTCCGTGTGGTTGTCTGTTGACATGAGGGTTGCCACGATCACACTTGTCGCCGCAGCGCTCCTCGCGCTCGCAGGGTGCTCCGACACGGGGCCCGACGCCCCGGCCGCGAGCGCGGTGACCACGCCTCAGGCGCCCGTCTTGGCGGGTGAGCAGACGGCGTCCCCCAGCCCGATGGAGACGGCTCCCCAGATCGTCACTCCCAGTCCCAGCCCCACTCCCGCAGCGGCGGACGGCGACCCCTGCCAGGACCCCACCGTCAGTGCAACGGGCCTCGCGCCGATCGACTATGACAGATACGGCTCGATCTGCCTGGGAATGTCGTTTGCGGAGGCGTCGGAGGCGATGCCCGGCCCCGCAATCGCCGGCAACGCGGCGTGCCCGTGGTACGCCGACGTGCTCATCGTCGACGATCCGGGACTCTACGTCTCGGCGGTGACCAGGCCCGATGCGCCGGGCGAGGAGATCTACCTGTTCCGCATGCAGTGGCTCGGGAACCCGCTCGACGCCGCCAGCTTCCCCGCGCCCGAGACCACACGCGGCATCTCGGTGGGGTCCACCCCCGGCGAGGTGCAGGCCGCGTATCCCGACGCCGTCACCGTGAGCGTCGAGGATCCGTCGCAGGGGACGCGCACCCAGATGCTCTCCGAGGGCGGCGACGGCGCCGCCCTCGTCTTCGATGTGACGGCCGGGCGAGTCACCACCATGTTCTGGGGAACCGGCATCACCTCGGGAGCCGCCGGCGAGCTCTGCGCCTTGTAGCCGCTCCACCGCGCCCCCAGCGCGCTGCACCTCTGCAACGCCACGAAAGGAAGATACGCATGCGCACGCTGTTCATCGGAGGCACCGGCCTCATCTCGTCGGCGGTATCGCCGCTGCTCGTGGAGCGGGGCCACGATCTCACCCTCGTGACGCGCGGCTCATCGCTCAAGGCCTCGGTGCCGCAAGGGGCGCGCGCACTGACAGCCGATGTTCACCATGCGGCTGAGTTCGCAGCAGTCATCGCGGCGGATGTCGCGGCGCACGGCGCGTACGATGCGGTGGTGCAGTGGATCGCCTTCTCGCCCGACGAGGTGGCGAGGGACGCAGAGATCTTTGCCGGCATCGCGGGCCAGTACGTGTTGATCTCATCGGCGTCGGCGTATCAGACTCCGCCGCGTCATTACGTGACCAGTGAGCGGACCCCACTGGACAATCCATTCTGGGAGTACTCGCGGAACAAAGCGTCCGCCGAGGCGCGGCTGCGCGAGGAGAGCGCCGCGCGCGGGCTGCAGTTCACCATCGTGCGGCCGTCTCACACCTACGGATACTCGGATCTTCCTGCGGCCATCACATCGTGGACCCACCCGTGGACCTGGGCACAGCGGCTCATCGATGGCGGCCCCGTGCTCATGCACGGCGACGGCACAAGCCTGTGGACGCTCACGGATCACCGCGACTTCGCGGTGGGCCTGGCGGGGCTGCTGGGAAACCCCGGCGCGCTCGGCGAGGACTTCACCGTCACCTCGGACGACGTGTTGGCATGGAATCAGATTCACGAGCACCTTGCCGCTGCGCTCGGCGTGGACGCGGGCCGGCTCGCCGAGCAAACCGTCCACATCCCCACTGAGCTGCTGGTGCGCTTCGACCGCGAGGCATTCGAGGGACCCTTGCAAGGCGACAAGGCAAACGCCGCGATCTTCGACACCAGCAAGCTGCGCGCGCTCGTTCCAGATGTTGCGACGCGCCACCGCTTCGAGGACGCGATTCACGAGTCCGTCGCCTGGTTCAGGGCCGACGACTCGCGTCGCGGCATCGACGCGGCCGCGGCGGCGCAGTGGGACGACATTGCCCACCGCTACCGCCGCGGCGTCGAGTCGATGTTCGCGTAAGCGCTACTTGTCCAGGCCCTCGTCCACGTGGGCCAGCAACGTCTCCCACGCGTCGATGAACTTCTGCACGCCCTCGTCCTCGAGCTGCTGCGTCACGGCCGCCATGGACACGCCCGAGGCTTCGACCGCCTCGAGAGCCGAGCGTGCGGCGTCGTAGGCACCGGAGACGGTGTCGAGCGCCGTGCCCGTCGCGCCGTGGTCGGCGACGGCGTCGAGAGTGCTCGCGGGCATCGTGTTGACCACACCATCGACAATCAGCTCGTCGACGTACATGGTGTCGGGGTACGCGGGGTCCTTCACCGAGGTGGACGCCCATAGAGGACGCTGAGGGGAGGCCCCCTGATCGGACAACTCCGCCCACCGGGCCGAGGCGAGCGTCTGCTCGTGGAACTCCATCGCAAGCCGCGCGTTCGCGATCGCGGCCGTGCCACGGGCCGCATCGCCTTCTGGCAGCAACGCGTCCACGGCGGCGTCGACGCGGCTCACAAAGAACGACGCGACAGACTTGATGGTGCTGATGTCCAGGCCGGCATCGGCCGCCTTCTCGAGACCCGTGAGGTACGCGTCCACGACCTCGCGGTAGCGCTCGAGCGAGAAGATCAGGGTCACATTGACGGAGATGCCCTCCGAGAGGGCCTGCGTGATCGCTGGCAGGCCCTCCTTGGTGGCGGGGATCTTGATCATGGCGTTGGGGCGATCCACGAGCCACCACAGCTGGCGCGCCTCGGCGATGGTCGCCTCGGTATTGCGCGCAAACCGGGGGTCCACCTCGATGGAGACGCGGCCGTCCACGCCGTCGGTGCGGTCGAAAACCGGGCGCAGCACGTCGGCCGCCTCGCGCACATCGGCGGTGGTGAGCATGCGCACGGCCTCTTCGACACTGACTCCACGCGCGGCGAGGTCGGCGATCTGCTCGTCGTACGCGTCGGACTCGCCGATCGCCTTGGAGAAGATGCTGGGGTTGGTGGTCACGCCCACCACGTTCCTGGTGGACACATCGCGCGCCAGGTCGCCGTCGCGGATCGCGGTGCGGCTGAGCTCGTCGAGCCAGATCGAGACACCCGCCGCGCTCAGGTCGTTGAGAGGGCTGCGGGTCTGCGTCGAGGTCGTCATGAGGGTTCCCTTTCCGCGGCCGGTGTGGTGCCGGCCTCTGCAAGGGCAACGAGCGACAACCCGTCAGGAATTCCAGCCGACTCGACGAGGCCCGGTGGGCGCCGCGGCCAGCCCCACCCACCCGTCGGGCATAAGGTCAGGTGCGGGCGCGTTCGACGCAGATGGGCCCCCGTCCCCCACTCTCAGGAGAAATCGCCATGCCCCCATACGACGCCGCGAACGGCAGTTCGACGAGCCAGGAACACGCCGACGCGTTTGTCTTCTTTGGCGCGAGCGGCGACCTGGCCCGCAAGCAGATCTTCCCGGCACTGAGGGCGATGGTTGCGGCGGGCGAGTTGCGCGTACCGGTCGTGGGCGTGGCCTTCTCGGGCTGGACGCTGGACGACCTCCGACAGCGCGCTCGCGAGTCAATTCTCGCGCACGGCGAGCCCGACGACGAGCACCTTGCCACGTTGGTGAGCCTGCTTCACTACGTGGACGGCGACTACAACGACCCCGCGACGTTTGAGGCGCTGCGCGCCGAGGTGGGAGATGCCAAGCGCCCGGCGCACTACCTCGCGATCCCGCCCACGCTGTTCGGAACCGTCATCAGAGGCCTGCAGTCGGTGAACCTGCATCGAGATGCGCGAGTGATCGTGGAGAAGCCATTTGGCCGTGACCTGGCGTCGGCCCAGGCGTTGGACGACGAGGTGCAGCAGGCCTTCCCGGAGGAGTCGATCTTTAGGATCGACCACTATCTGGGCAAGGACGAGATTATGAACCTGCTGTACTTCAGGTTTGCGAATGCGCTCCTGGAGCCGCTGTGGAACCGCCAATACATCGACCACGTGCAGATCACGCTGGCCGAGGACTTTGGTGTGCAGGGCCGAGGGGCGTTCTACGACTCGGCCGGCGCGTTGCGCGATGTGGTGGAGAACCACATCTTCCAGATCGTGGCGCTTCTCGCGATGGAGCCTCCCGCCTACCAGGGCTACGACGCGGTCCAGAAGGCCAAGGAGGCAGTCTTCAGGTCGATGCGCCCGCTGCGCCGTGAAGACCTCGTGCGCGGCCAATTTGTCGGGTATCGCGATGAGGCAGGGGTGGCTCCCGCATCAGACGTGGAGACGTTCGCGGCTGCACGCGTGGAGATCGATTCGTGGCGCTGGGCCGGAGTGCCGTGGCTCGTGCGCACGGGCAAGAAGCTCGCCACCACGGCCGGCGAGGTGACGGTGTTCTTCAAGCGCCCCCCACAGGCGCTGTTCGACGACGCCCAGCTCGATGATCGCCCCAATTACCTGCGCTTTCGCCTGAGCCCCATCTCCGAGATCGCCCTCGCCGCGCGCGTCAAGACGCCTGGTGAGGAGTTTCGAGGAACGCAGCGCGAACTGACGATCCACACTGAGAGCAAGCTCGAGCGCGAGCCCTACGAGCGCCTCCTCGCGGGGGCAATGGCGGGCGAACGGGCGCTGTTCACCTCGCGCGGCTCCGTCGAGGCCGCGTGGCGAGTGGTGGACGCAGTGCTTGACGACCACGACCCAGCCCACCCCTACGAACCCGGCACATGGGGTCCCGCAGCCGCCGACCGCCTCGCCGAGGACCTCGGCGGCTGGTTCAACCCCGACACGACCGACCACCTTCACCCCTCGCGCCGCCGCGCGCACACAGACCACACCTCACCAAAGGAGACACGATGACCACGGACACGCCCCTGCAGATCGGCATGGTGGGCCTCGGCCGCATGGGAGCGGGGCTGTCGCGCCGCCTCATGGCCGACGGCCACACAGTCGCGGCGTTTGACCTCAACGCCGACGCCGTCACGGGCATGGAGAAGGAGGGTGCCATCGGCGTCCGCGACCTCTCCGGCTTTGCCGCCGCGCTCGACGCGCCGCGCACTGTGTGGGTGATGGTGCCCGCCGGCAAGGCCACGGATGCCGTGATCGAGCAGCTGGCCGCCTCCCTCGAGCCAGGCGACACCATCATCGACGGCGGTAACACGTACTACCGCGACGATCTTCGCCACGCGGAGGAGCTCGCCGCCAAGGGCATCTCACTCGTGGACGTGGGCACGTCGGGCGGCGTCTGGGGGGCCGAGCGCGGCTTCTCTCTCATGATTGGCGGGGACGGCGCCGTCGTGGCACGCCTCACCCCGATCTTCCGCACGCTGTCCCCCGGAGTCGACGCGGCCGAGCGCACGCGAGGCAAGTCCGGCGACGCCCTGCCCGGCGAGGAGGGCTGGCTGCACACCGGCGCCGTCGGCTCGGGCCACTTTGTCAAGATGGTGCACAACGGCATCGAGTACGGCCTGATGGCGGCCTATGCGGAGGGCTTCAACCTGCTCAAGGCGGCTAACGCGGGCAAGCCGGGCTCTGCCGCCTTCGAGGCGCAGACCGCGCCGATGTCCAACCCCGAGTTCTACCAGTACGACCTCAAGGTGGACGAGATCGCTGAGGTGTGGCGCCGCGGCTCCGTGGTGGGCTCGTGGCTGCTCGACCTCACAGCCGACGCGCTCCACGCCTCCCCCGACCTCACCGAGTTCTCGGGCAACGTCGCGGACTCGGGCGAGGGTCGCTGGACCTCCATCGCGGCCATCGACGAGGGAGTGCCGACTCCGGTGCTCACCACCGCGCTCTACTCGCGCTTCGCGTCGCGCGACCTCGACGCCTACGCCGAGAAGGTGCTGAGCGCGATGCGCAAGGGCTTTGGCGGTCACGCGGAGTCCAAGCCGTCCGGCGAGTAGCTGGTGCCGGCGCGCGCCCGCTACGTGGTCGATACGTCGAACGAGGATCCACAGCGCTCGACTGAGTAGGCCTCGATGTCTTGCTGCTGCGTCGGGACAGACCCGAGCAGGTCCTGCACCTGCGGCGCGGAGGTGAGGGAGCCCAGGCCGGTTGCGACAGACTCAAAGTCAGTCGCCGAGGCCATCAGCTCACCTACGGGAATGGCGTAGAGGTCGATGAACTGACTCATGGCCTCAAAGTCGCTCGCCACTGCTGCGTCGTCGACGAGTGCTGCAGCTTGGGCGTAGGTGTCCTTGTTCCGCGGCGCCAGCTCCAGCACCTTGCTGCCCGTCTCGTTGAGCAGCGAGGTATCGCCACTCGCGATCGCCTGGGCCGTCATGGAACCCAGGCCTTCCTGAATCCTGGCGATCAGCTCCGCATTCGTGTCGAGGCCCTCCTGCATCAGGGCGCAATACGGATCATCCGACGCAGCTGCGGACGCTGGGGCAGTTGTACCAGCGGTGGGACCCGCCTGGGTAGCAGTGGAGGCACTCGGGGCTCCGCTGTCAGCGGGCTCCCCTCCTCCATTGGAGCAGGCGGCGAGGAGGAGCGCGGCCGCGATGGCGATCGGGCTCATGGCGAACGAGAATTTCATGGGGACTCTCCGTGTGGGACAGCTGCGGGGCCTGCCACCCACAGCCGCTCCGTGAGCCGTAGTTCCTCCGACAACACGGATCGTACGGCCGGCAACTCCGCTACGCCACAGGTAGCGCCCTCGCCAGTGCGCGCTGACAGAGCCACACCCGCGGCTGTTCTCGTGCCGTGGATTCATGCAGCAGCCAGCATCTTTATCCACTGAGCGACCTAAGTCCCACCTTAAAGCGGCATCGAAATGGCAAACTCCAGGTAAAGAACCGGCGCACCCTCCCCTGACGCGCCGGCGAAGGAGCCGCCGTGAGTACAGCGCTGTCTGCCGTCATCCCCGCGAACGTGGAGTTTCCCGCCGCCCTGAGGGCCGCGCTCGACGCGAGCCCGCGCGTAGTCGTGCCCGCCACGCGCGAGGAGCTCTACCAGCTCGCGCTGGGCCCCGAGGGCGGACCCGTCTTCTCCGTGGACTACGAGGCGAACGGCCAGATCATCACCGAGGCGACAGTCACGCGGTGCCGCAACGGCATCGCCGTGAACTACCCCGAGGACTACATGCGCAGGCGCGACCCCAAGTGCATGGTGATCGCTGATGACAGGCCCACGGATAAGACTCGCTACGCGGATCGCTTCGGCGACAGCTTTGCCGGGGTGAAGGCGGAGACCTTCGAATGGCTTGGCACGCAGGAGCTCGTGGTGGTGCCGTTCAAGGCCGGCGCGCTCACGTTCGGCTCGGCATCACTCGCAGTGGTGCCGCTCAACTCGGCATTCTTTGCCCTGGCACTCATGGATCTGCAGGGTTGGGTGACCTTTGACGAGATCGGCGCATACACGCCGCGCTCGATCCTGTACGTCGCTCCCCCGTTCCGCCAGACGCACTTCGACAACAAGCAGGTGGTGGTGCACGACCGCACCGACACACTGCACGAGATCTTCGCGTACAACCTGTACCCCGGCCCCAGCGCCAAGAAGGGCGTCTTCTCGGTGCTGCTCGACATCGGCGAGGCGGAGGGCTGGATCACCGCCCACGCGTCGTCTGTGCGCGTCACCACGCCGTACGACAACGAGACGATCGTGATGCACGAGGGCGCCTCGGGCGGCGGCAAGTCCGAGATGTGCCAGGACCTTCGCCGAGAGGTGGACGGACGCATCCTGCTGGGCACCAACGTGGTGACGGGCGAGCCGTACTTCATCACGTTGGGCGAGACGTGCGAGCTCAGCCCTGTCACCGACGACATGACCCTGTGCCACCCGAGCGTTCAGACGGGCGACGGCAAGATGGTCGTGGCCGATGCCGAGGACGGCTGGTTTGTGCGCGTGGACAACCTCAAGGAGTACGGCGAGGACGTGCACTTTGAGCGCGCGTGCATCCACCCCGAGCAGCCGCTCGTGTTCTTCAACATTCACGGCGTGCCCGACGCGACGGCGCTGCCCTGGGAGCACACGCTCGACTCGACCGGCAAGCCGTGCCCCAACCCGCGCGTGGTGATCCCCCGCTCGCACATCAAGGGCGTGGTCAACACCCCGGAGGCCGTTGATGTGCGCACGTTTGGCGTGCGCATGCCCGCCTGCACGGCCGACAAGCCGTCCTACGGCATCATGGGCATGACCCACTTTGTGCCGCCTGCCATCGCGTGGCTGTGGCGCCTCATCGCGCCGCGCGGCGACAAGAACCCGTCGATCGGCGAGGCCGCCGACGCCGTGACCACGCTCGAGCACGGCGGCATGGTCTCCGAGGGCGTGGGCTCGTACTGGCCGTTCTCCACCGGCACCAAGGTGGAGGCGGCCAACCTGCTGCTGCGCCAGCTGGTGACGTACGACCGCACGCGCTACGTGCTCACGCCCAACCAGCACATCGGCACGTACAAGGTGGGATTCTCCGCCGAGTGGCTCACGCGTGAGTGGATCGCGCGCAAGGGTGCCGGCCGCATGAAGGCGGATCAACTCGAGCCGTCGCGCTGCGCGCTGTTTGGCTACAACCCCAAGGAGATCACGCTCGACGGCCAGCCAGTGCGCCGCACGCTGCTGCGCCCTGAGCTGCAGTCCTCGATGGGAGTGGACGCATACGACGAGGGCTGCCGCATCCTCACCGGCTTCTTCAAGGCGGAGTTGCAGCAGTTCCTCACGGATGACCTCGACCCCCTGGGCCGCCAGATCATCGAGCTGTGCCTGCGCGACGCCACTGTCGAAGAGTACGAGGCGCTCACGCCCATGTACCTCTAGCGGGAGCCCCTCCCCGCACCTCCCTCCCACGCGCCCCACCTTGTGTGGGCACTTTTCCGGCGGAAATCGCCGTTCTGCACCGAACGTGGGCACTTTGTGCACGCCTAGACTGAGCGCCATGGCCGTGTCCGACCTCAGCCAGGCGACCCAGGACTACCTGAAGTGCGTCTGGACTCTCCAGGAGTGGGATGACGGACCCGTGTCCGTCACCGCGCTCGCCGAGCGGCTGGGCGTGAGGCCCTCCACCGCGTCGGACGGGATCAAGAAGCTCGCAGCGCAGGGCCTCGTGGAGCACATCGCCTACGGCGGCATCACCCTGACCTCGGTGGGCAGGGCGCACGCGGTGGCGATGGTGCGCAGGCACCGGCTGCTCGAGACATACCTGGTACAGGAGCTCGGGTACGGCTGGGACGAGGTGCACGACGAGGCCGAGGTACTCGAGCATGCCGTCACGGATCGCCTCATGGCCGCGATCGACGCGCGCCTAGGGCATCCCACTCGTGACCCTCACGGCGATCCGATCCCCGCCGCCGACGGAGCCGCGCACCTTCCCGATGCCGTGCCACTCTCGGCCGCGGAGCCGGGTGAGGTGGTCATCGCCCGCCTGTCCGATGCGGATCCCAGCATGCTCCGCCGCTTGGCCGACGCCGGCATCGGCCTGGATACGAAGCTCACCGTGGGCGCGGACGGCACGGCCGCGGCGGCAGGCGCCGAGGTCAGGCTCGCGGAGGGCGATGCCGACGGCATCTGGGTGACCCGCGCGTCGGCGGGGCAGACCGCCTAAACCCCTACAACGGTGATAACGATCAGCGCGGCGTTGAGCACCACGATCAGGGCAACGGCAAGCCACGCGAAGGCGTTGAGAGCGCGCGACGTCGCGTGCGAGCCCATCACCGCCCGGCTCGACGTGAGGCTCACGAGCGGCACCAGCGCAAACGGGATGCCCAAGCTGAGCACCACCTGGCTCAGCACGAGCGCTCGGGTGGGCTCCATGCCGAGCCCCAGCACCACGAGTGCCGGGACGAGGGTCAGCACGCGGCGCACGAGCAGCGGGATGCGCCTCTTGATGAGGCCGCCCATGATCACGGCCCCCGCATAGGCACCCACCGACGAGGCGGCGAGGCCCGACGCGAGCAAGCCCACGGAGAAGATGACGCCGATGGCGGGCCCGAGCGCCGACTCAATGGCGGCATGGGCGCCGGCGATGGTGTCGGTGTGCTCCATGCCACGCAGCGAGGCGGCCGCGAGCAGCAGCATCGCAATGTTCACCGAGCCGGCGATGATGAGAGAGTAGAAGACGTCCACCTTGGTGGCGCGCAGCAGGCGCGGCAGCCGACGTTCGTGGTCCTTCGCCTGCTGCAACATCTCCATAGGGTCCGGCTCGGGAGCGGCGCCATCGGAGCGCAGCGCTGGCAGGTGCCTGTCTCGCGAGAGCGACGAGTGCAGGTAGATCGCATGGGGCATCACCGTCGCGCCGAGCATCGAGGCAGCGAGCAGCACGGTGCCCGAGTCGCCAAAGCGCGGTATCACGCCACCCGCGGCACCGGCCCAATCGATGGGGCTCACGAACAACCCGGCGAGGAAGCCGATAGCGATGATCGCGAGCATGGCCATGATCACCAACTCGAACGGCTGCTGGCCGCGCCGCGCGTGAATCGACAGGATCACCATGGAGACGACGCCGGTGATGAGCCCGCCCCACACCAGCGGCACGCCGAACAACAACTGCAGCGCGATCGCGCCACCCACCACTTCGGCGACGTCCGTGGCGGCCGCGACAATCTCGGCCTGCACCCAGTAGCTCAGGCGGGGCCAGCGCGAGAGGCGCTCCCCCAGCAGCTCGGGCAGCGACTTGCCGGTCACCAGGCCCAGCTTGGCGCTGAGGTACTGAATGAGCACCGCCATCGCGTTTGACGCGACCAGCACCCACACCAGCAGGTAGCCGTACTGCGCGCCTGCCGTCAGATTCGCCGCGACGTTGCCGGGATCCACGTACGCAATCGCCGCCACGAAGGCGGGGCCGAGCAGGCGCCACAGGCCGCGCTCCGGCTTGGCCGTACGGACGCTCGGGGCGTCTGTCACGGCAGAGTTCGGCATGCCGAACAATTTACCAGCGGGCGACGACGACGCCGCCCGCCCCGGCGGCGTGGCGACGCTCTTGCGGGGCGGGCGTGAGGTGTGGGGGCGCGGCGCAGGGCCGCGCCGAGACGCGGTTAGCGCGAGCGGCGACGGCCGCCCGACGTCGAGGCCGAGAACGCGGCGGCGCCACCGGAGCGCTGGCTGCCGGAGCGCTGACCCCCTGCACGACCAGCGCCGCGGGTCTGACCCTCGTGACGACCCTCGGGGCGCTGCGCGTGTGTGGACTGCCCGCGCGACGACTGAGAGTGAGAGGACTGCGAGTGCGACGTACCGCGCGACTCACCGCGGGCTTCCCCACGCGAGTCGCTGCGCTGACCGCGGCGCGCGGCGTCGCGGTCCTCGCCGCGCAGACGGCCCTGGCTGGCGCGTCGACCGTCGCTACGTCCCTCCCCACGCGAGCCCTCACGGGAACCGCCCCGCGACTGTCCGCGCTGCTCTCCCACCGCGCCGCCGCGTCGGCCCTTGCCTGCACCGCGCGCTCCGCCGCGGGACTCCTGCTTCTCCTCCGGCACGTACGTCACGCGCGGCGCGACCTCGCCGATCAGGTCCACTACCTGCGATGATGCGGCGTTGACGTTCTGCGGGCGCGCGGTGATCTGCGCCTTGCGGAGCAACTGTGAGGTCTCGCGCTGCTGCGCGGGCAGCACCAGGGTGACCACGTCACCCTCGGCGCCGGCGCGAGCCGTGCGGCCGGAGCGGTGCAGGTACGCCTTGTGCTCAGCGGGCGGGTCAACGTGCACCACGAGCTCCACGCCGTCCACGTGCACGCCGCGTGCGGCGACGTCCGTGGCCACGAGCACCCGGTGCGAGTTCCCTGCAAACAGCGCGAGGTTGCGGTCGCGCTGACGCTGCGACAGGTTGCCGTGCAGATCGACGGCGGGGATGCCGTCCTTGGTGAGCGCGGCGGCCAGCTTCTTGGCCTGGTGCTTGGTGCGCGTGAAGAGGATGCGGCGGCCACGGCCGGAGGCGAGGGCCTCGATCACGTCGCGCTTGGCATCGGCGCCCTGCACGTGGAACACGTGGTGCGTCATCTGCGCCACCGGTCCGTCGGCCTCGGCCACCGTGTGCTTGATGGGGTCGTGAAGGAAGCGGTCAACGAGCTTGCCCACGCCGTTGTCGAGCGTCGCGGAGAACAGCAGGCGCTGACCTCGCGCCGGGGTGGCGGCCATGATGCGCGTGACGCCGGGCAGGAAGCCCAGGTCCGCCATGTGGTCGGCCTCGTCCAGCACTGTGACCTGCACGTCGTCCAGCGAGACGACGCGCTGACGCATGAGGTCCTCGAGGCGGCCGGGGCACGCCACGACGATGTCCACGCCCGCCACGAGCGCGCGCTCCTGGCGCTGCTGGCTCACGCCGCCAAAGATGGTGGCTGTGCGCATGCCGTATGCCTTGGCGAGCGGCGCGATGACGGCGTCGATCTGGGTGGCGAGCTCGCGGGTG
>QKAX01000044.1 GCA_003246255.1 Demequina lutea | reverse complement strand
GCCCGCCGCGTCGGCCGCGCCGTATCGGCCCACCCGCCGCGTCGTCATCGGCGCGCTGTGGCTGTTCACGATCCTCAACTATGCGTACTGCGACATCCTCGGCACGCACGACGTCAACTACCTCAACGGCATCCTGAGCGGCGATGACACGGGTGGCTCGGTGCAGCTGACGCCCATGATGCTGCTGTGGGCGTCGGTGCTGATGACCATCCCCATCAGCTCGGTGCTGGTGACCCGCATTGGCGGGCACGGCCTTGCGCGGTGGTGGTCGGTCGCGGCCGGCGTGATCATGACGCTTGTGCAGATCGGCTCGCTGTTTGTGGGCGAGACGACCGTCTACTACGCGTACTTCTCGGCCATCGAGATCCCGTCCACGGCGCTCGTCGCCTGGCTCGCCATCAGGTGGACGCGCGAGGGCTGAGGCAGAGCCGCCGCGCCCGGCGGGCGCGCACCCACAGCGATGTCCGAAAACCGCTAGCGCCGCCCGCCCGCGCAGGGCAGTCTTGACCCCATGAACGCCATCCCGCTCGACCACGCGACGTGCTCGACCACGCGACGTGCTACGCCGCATCGGCCGGGCGGGATGTGCGCTTTGACGGGCAATTTGTCATGGCCGTGCGCACCACCGGCATCTACTGCCGCCCCAGCTGCCCCGCGCGCACCCCCAAGCCAGGGAACGTGGAGTTCTACAGGACCTCGGCGGCCGCGCACGTCGCCGGCTTCCGCGCGTGCAAGCGGTGCCTGCCCGAGGCCGTGCCCGGCAGCCCCGAGTGGTCCGTGCGCGAGGACGTCGCGGCGCGCGCCATGCGCCTCATCGGCGAGGGGGTCGTCGACCGCGACGGAGTGCCGGGGCTTGCGTCGCGGCTCGGTTACTCCGAGCGCCAGCTGAACCGCGTCCTGGCCGACGAGTTGGGCGCCTCTCCCGTTGCCCTCGCCCGCGCGCAGCGCGCCCAGAACGCGCGGCGGCTCCTGGTGGGCACGTCCATGCAGGTGGCCGATGTTGCCTTCGCGGCCGGGTTCCAGTCGCTGCGACAGTTCAACGACACGGTGGCCGAGGTGTTTGGCATGACGCCCACGCAGGTGCGGGGGACGGCGCGGGCTGCGGACCGCGTTGTGGGCCTGGCTGAGGACTCCACGACGGCGGCCGGCGGGTCGAGCATCACCGTGAGGCTCGCCGCTCGCGAGCCGTTCGCGGGCGCCGATGTGATCGAGTGGCTCGCGGCGCGCGCCGTGGCGGGCGTCGAGGTGGTGGACGGGCTGACGTACAGGCGTTCGGCTCTGCTCGCGGGCGGGCCGGCAGTGCTGAGCGCCACCCCCGACGCGGCCGGCGTGACTGTCACCGCCTCGCTCACCCGCCTGGCCGATCTGCCCGAGGCGCTCGCTCGCGTGCGCAGGCTATTCGACCTCGACGCGGATCCAGGACTGATCGACGGCCACCTCGCGCGCGCGGCGAGCGGCAGCCCTGCGCTGCTCGCCCACCTCGAGCAGCGCCCCGGCGCGCGCATCGCTGGTGCCGTCGAGCCCTCCGAGATGGTGGTGCGCGCGATCCTCGGTCAGCAAGTGACTGTCAAAGCCGCGCGAACGGCGCTCTCGGCGCTCGCGGACTCCATCTGGCAGTCACTTCCTGACGAGCTCGCGTCGCGCGGGGTCACGCGCCTCTTTCCCGATGCCGCCGCGGTGGCCGCGTCCGCCCGGCTCGACCCCGGCGACGGGGGAGCTGTGCGCGGACCCGCCGCCCGGCGTCGGGCCTTGGCCTCGGCCTGCGAGGCCATCGCGAGCGGCGCGATGCGGCTCGACGCCGGCACCACCCGCGAGCGGCTCACCGCGGATCTCGAGGCGCTGCCCGGCATCGGCCCGTGGACGTCGCAGTACGTGGCGATGCGCGTGCTCGGGTCGCCCGACTCGATGCTCACCGGAGACGTCGCAGTGCGCGCGGGCGCCCGCCGCGTCGGCCTCCCCGACGCCCCGCGAGACCTGCTGGCCGCGACCGCCAACTTCGCGCCCTGGCGCACGTACCTGATGCTCCACCTGTGGCGGGCCGCAACGCCCGCGCCCAGTCCCATTCCGCAAGGAGTTGCCCCATGACCGCACTGGCGATGCAACAGATCGACACCCCCGACGGCCCCTTCATCATCATCGAGAACGGTGCCGGCGAGGTGATGGCGTCCGGCTGGACGGCCGATGCCGCGGGGCTCGCCGCACGCTCTGGCCTGCGCGGCGCGGAGCTGAGGCCGGGGGAGGTGAGCGCCAACGAGGCCGTGCGCGCCTACTACTCGGGCGACCTGGATGCCCCGTTTGTGGTGCCCGTCGTGTGGAGTGGCACCGAGTTTCAGAGTCGCGTGTGGGACGTGCTGCGCACGATCCCCACGGGCGAGATCCGTCGCTACGGGGAGCTTGCGGCGCAGCTCGGCAGCCCTGGCGCGTCCCGCGCCGTGGGTGCTGCATGCGGGGCTAATCGTGTCGCGCTGTTTGTCCCGTGTCATCGCGTGGTGGGCGCCTCCGGGGCGCTGACGGGCTTCGCGTGGGGCACGGACGTCAAGCGTGCGCTGCTCCAGCGCGAGGGTGCCGTCGACGCGACGCTGCTCTAGCGCCTCCTCGCGAGGTCGGTGCCGAGTCTCCGCGGCCCGGGGTGGTGAGGCCGGGCCGCGGAGCGTGTCAGTCGGCGAGCGCTAGCTCGTCTTCGACCACGGCGTCGGCCGTCTCGTCGTCCACCTGCGCGGCGCGGCCGGGCAGCAGGATCGAGAGCAGCGCACCCACGGCGGTGGCAGCCGCCGCCCACCAGAAGGTGGAGTCAAATGCGGACGCGGCGCCCTCGGCACTCGTCACGTCCGCGAGTCCGGTGGTCAGCACCACGGCCAGCGCTGCGGTGCCCACCGAACCGCCGAGTTGCTGACCCACGCGGGTGATGATGCTCGCGTCGGGAATCTCGGCGTGCTCGAGTCCCACGTAGGCAGTGGTCATGAGCGGGATGAGGACGGCGCCCATGCCGAGGCCGCGCACAAAGAGCACCACTCCCAGCAGGAACGCGCTCGTGGCGGCGCCCGAGAAAGCGAAGGGCACTGTGCCGATGGCCACCAAAGCGAAGCCCACGAACGCGACCCAGCGCGGGCCGATCGTGTCGGTGAGGCGCCCCGCCACGGTGCGGCTCAGCAGCGAGCCGACGCCCTGCGGGATCAGCAGCAGGCCCGTGGCGAGCGCGTCGCGGCCGCGAAGCTCCTGGTAGAAGAGCGGCAGCAGGAACATCGCGCCGTAGAGGGCGATGCCGGAGATGAACATCAGCAGCGTGCTCACGGTGAGCTCGCGGTGCTTGAAGAGCCGGATGTCGATGATGGGGGTGGGCGTGAGACGCAGCGCGTACAGGCAGTACGCGGCGATGAGGACCGCGCCCGCGCCGGCCGGGATCAGCACGTTCGGGTGACGGAAGCCGCCGTCGGCCGCCACGTTGGTGAGGCCGTAGATGAGGCTCACGATGCCGACGATCACCAGCAGCGCCCCGGGAACGTCGAGCTTGACGGGGTGGGGGGAGCGGTCGTCGGGCAAGGCGCGCAGGGCCATCAGGATGCCGACGATGCCGAACGGCACGTTGACAAGGAACAGCCACTCCCACGGCAGGTAGGCAAGGATGATGCCGCCCACGACGGGGCCCATGATGGGGCCGATCGCGGCGGGCAGGCCCACGGCCGCCATGAGGCGCCCCACGTTCTTTCCGCCGGCGGCCTGCATGAGCAGGGTCGCCATGAGCGGGATCACCATGCCGCCGCCGAGGCCCTGCAGCACGCGGAAGCCGATCAGGCTCGTGGTGTCCCACGCGGTGGCCGTGAGCGCGGAGCCGAGCGTGAACAATCCAATGGATGCGATCCACAGGCGCTTGCCTCCCACGAGGGCCTGCAGCCAACCCGTGAGCGGGATGACGGCGAACATCGCGAGCAGGTACCCGGTGGTGACCCACTGGATGGTGCCCAGGCCGGTGTGGAACTCCTCGCCCAGCGTGGGCAAAGCGACGGACACGATGGTGGTGTTGAGGATGATCGCCATCGCACCCACCACAATGGCGTTAGCCATGCGGCGCAGGCCGGGATCGATGCGGGTCTCCGCGCTAGCCATGGGGTAGGCTCCTAAGGGACGTGATGTATCTTAAAGGAGACACAATACGTCAGGCGGTGAAGATACGCAATGTCTCTTAATGATGCTGCGGAGGCCCCGCGCCAACGCAGGCGCGGCGAGGATCTCGAGAACGCGCTGCTGGACGCGGCGTGGGAGGAGCTCAAGCTCGCGGGCTTCAACGACCTGACGATCGACGCCGTGGCCCAGCGCGCCGGCACCTCGCGCGCGGTCCTGTACCGTCGCTGGCCCGGCAAGATGGAGATGGTCGCTGCCGCGACTCGCCACGCGATACTCCGCGACCGCGGCCCCGCGCCCGAGCCCGTGGGCGACCTGCGCGAGGATCTGCTCCACCTGCTGCGGTGGGCCAACCGCTCCGACGTGCGCACCATCATCGAGGCCACCGCCCACCTGGGCGCGTACCTCGCGCAAGAGAAGCTCACCTACCGCGACGTGCGGGACTACTTCTTGGGCGGTCGCCCGCCGCAGTCGCACTCGCCCATCGAGGCGGCGATTGCGCGAGGCGAGATCGACGACGCGAGCGTGTCGCCCCGCGTGCGCTCTCTTGCCTTTGACCTGTTCCGCCACGAGGTGATCCTCAATCAGCAGCCGTTGAGCGAGGAGGCCATGGTGGAGATCGTGGACGACATCGTGGTGCCGTTGCTCACCCGCAAGCGCTAGCCCCGCCGTCCCACCCCGGCCCCCGCCTCTCCCTTACGTGGGCACTCTTCCGGCCGAAATCGCCGTTTCCAGCGAAACGTGGGCACTTTGCGCCACTACTCACGGGCGTTGGCCCGGCGCTACGGTTGAACCATGCACACGACGACGCGTGACCACCTGCTCGCGTGTGAGGGCTGCCGCAACGGCGAACCCCTGGGCTTTGACTTCACGATGGCGTTCCAGCCGATCGTTGACCTGCGGTCGCGCGAGGTGTTCGGCTACGAGGCGCTCGTTCGGGGCCTGAGCGGCGAGGGCGCCCCGACGATCCTGGCCCAGGTCACTGACGCCAACCGGTACCGCTTTGACCAGGCGTGCCGCGTCAAGGCGGTGGAGCTCGCGTCGTCGCTGGGGTTCGACGGCTACCTGAGCATCAACTTCATGCCCAACGCCATCTACGAGCCCGCCACGTGCATCCGCACCACGCTCGCGGCCGCGCGCAGGCACGACTTCCCCACGGACCGCCTGCTGTTTGAGGTCTCGGAGGGAGAGGCGTCGGCCGACACGTCGCACCTCACGTCGATCCTCACCGACTACGCGCAGCGCGGCTTCAAGACGGCAATCGACGACTTTGGTGCCGGCTACGCGGGCCTTGGCCTGCTCGCGGAGTTCCAGCCGCACTTCCTCAAGTTGGATATGGACCTGATTCGCGACATCGACTACGACCCGGTGCGCCAGGCGATCGTGCGCGCGCAGGTGTCCATGTGCACCGAACTGGGCGTGAGCGTGATCGCTGAGGGCATCGAGTCGCGCGCCGAGAGCCAGTGGCTGTTGGGCGTTGGCGTGCACCTACAGCAGGGCTACCTGTTCGCGCGGCCGGCCTTTGAGAAGTTGCCGACGGTGGCGTGGGCGTAGCGGGTTCGTAGTGCCGACGCGGGGGCTGGGTTGAGTGCGGCTGGGTTCGTCGCTCGAGCCGCGCTGGCGG
>QKAX01000034.1 GCA_003246255.1 Demequina lutea | reverse complement strand
CGTGCGCCGCCTGTCGACGGGAAGCCCGCGCGACATCGGCGACCTGCTGCTCGCCTCGCACGCGTCGATGCGTGACGACTTCGAGATCTCGGTGCCCGAGCTCGACCTGGCCGTCGAGACGGCCATGGAGTGCGGCGCCGTGGGCGCCCGCATGACCGGCGGCGGCTTTGGTGGCTCCGCGATCGCGCTCATCGAGACCGACGCAGTGGAGCCCACCTCCGCCGCCATGCTCGAGGCCTTCGCCAAGGCCGGCTTTGGCGCTCCCAAGCCCTTCAGCGTCGTCCCCTCCGACGGCGCCCACCGCGACTAAGCCCCTCAGAGGAAAAGACCATGACCTGGCTCATCACCGGCGGCGCCGGCTACATCGGATCCCACGTGGTGCGCGCGATGCTCGCCGCCGACGTGAAGGTCGTGGTGCTCGACAACCTGTCCTCAGGCTTCGAGGCCTTTGTGCCGGAGGGGGTGCCGCTGGCCCGAGTGGACGTGACAGATGCGTCGGCCGTCTGCGCCGTCATGGCCGAGCACGGCATCGAAGGCGTGGTGCACCTGGCCGCCTATAAGTACGCGGGCGAGTCGGTCAAGAAGCCGCTCCACACGTGGAAGCAGAACCTCGTGGGCACGCTGTCGCTGCTCCAGGCGATGGAGGCGAACGGGGTGGACAAGCTCGTGCTGTCCTCCACCGCGGCGGTCTACGGCACGCCCGACGAGGCCGTGGTCACCGAGGCGACCCCCACCGGCCCCGAGAGCCCCTACGGATCGTCCAAGCTCGCCGCCGAGTGGGCCATCCGCGAGCAGGCGCACGCGCTCTCGCTCGCTGGAACCCCGCTCACGTACACGGCGCTGCGCTACTTCAATGTGGTCGGCTCGGGCTTCAACGACATCTACGACGCCTCGCCTCACAACCTGTTCCCGCTCGTACTGGGCGCGCTCGCCCGCGGCGAGGTGCCGCGCATCAACGGCGACGACTACCCCACCGAGGACGGCACGTGCGTGCGCGACTACGTGCACGTGAGCGACCTCGCCGACGCGCACGTCGCGGCCGCCAAGCGCATGATGGCCGGCGAGCCCGTGGAGACCGTCTACAACCTCGGCTCCGGCTCCGGCACCTCGGTGCGCGAGATCGTCGAGGCCTGCATCAAGGCGACCGAGACCGACGTGGAGCCGCTCGTCCAGGCCCGACGCCCCGGCGACCCGGCGCGCATCGTCGCCTCGGGCGAGCTTGCGGCAAGGGACCTCGGGTGGGCCATGACGCACACCGTGGAGGATATGGTGCGATCGGCTTGGGCGGCCCAACCGCGCGCCTAGCGAGCCCGTTGCGACGCGGCACCGACGCGCCTCGTCACCCCACCATCGGCCCCGCTACTAGCCGCCGCGACACGCGAGGACCCCGGGCCCATGCGCCCGGGGCCTTCGGCCCCTAGAGTTCAGCCAGCCGACCGCGTCGGCACGGAGAGAACAAGGCGAAGGAGCCACCCTATGTCCACCCCCTCGAAGCCCGCGGGCCTCTTTACTTGGAAGGTTCACGGCGACGGCAAGCGCGTGGGCATCCATGGGGCCGTCGGGCCCGACGAGAGACTCACCTACCCCCGCACATTCGGCATCGGCGCGCAGCACGTGCTCGCCATGATGGGCTCCACCCTGCTGGTGCCCGCGCTCACGGGCATGCCCGCATCCACCACGCTGTTCTTTAGTGCCGTTGGCACGGCACTGTTCCTCACCATCACCGGCAACAAGGTGCCCTCGTACCTTGGCTCGAGCTTCGCATTCCTGGCGCCGCTGGCAGCGGCCGGCGTGTACTCGGCGGCGGACCACACCCCCAGCACCGCCGAGATCCAGAACGGCCTGGGCGGCATCCTGCTTGCCGGTGTGCTGCTCGCAGCTGTCGGTGTGCTGGTGCACTTTGTGGGCGCTGGCTGGATCCAGCGAGCGATGCCCCCGGCCGTGACCGGCACCATCGTGGCGCTGATCGGCCTCAACCTGGCGGGCGCCGCGCGCGGCAACTGGGACGCAAGCCCGTGGACCGCGCTCGTGACTCTCGCCGCCGTGCTGCTGTCGATGGTGCTGTTCAAGGGCTTCCTTGGCCGCATCGCGATCCTGCTTGGCGCCGTGGTGGGCTCGCTGTTCGCCGCGATTCGCGGCGAGTGGGAAGGTGCCGGCGTGACAGTTGGCGACGCCGACTGGTTTGGCCTGCCTCAGTTCCACACCCCCACCTTCGAGGGTTCGCTGCTGGTGGCCTTCATCCCTGTGGTGCTGGTGCTCATTGCCGAGAACATCGGCCACGTGAAGTCCGTGGCCGCCATGACCGGTAAGGACCTCGACCCCGTCACCGGCCGCGCGCTCCTGGCCGACGGCGTGGCTACTACCGTCGCGGGCCTTGGCGGCGGCTCCGCAACCACCACCTACGCCGAGAACATCGGCGTCATGGCGGCCACCCGCGTGTACTCGACGCTGGCGTACTGGGTCGCGGCGGGCGTGGCGCTGGTGCTGAGCCTGGTTCCCAAGTTCGGCGCGGTGGTACTGGTGATCCCCGCCGGGGTGCTTGGCGGCCTCGCCACGCTGCTGTTTGGACTCATCGCCCTGCTGGGCGCCCGTATCTGGGTGCAGAACGGGGTGAACTTCTCGCATCCAGTGAACCTGGTGACGGCCTCTGTGGCGCTCATCATGGGCACCGCTAACTACACGGCGCACTGGGGCTCCATGACGTTCGAGGGCATCGCAATCGGCACTGTCGCGGCCCTGGTGATTTACCACGGCCTGCACTGGGTGGCGCGCGTGCGCGGCACGCAGGACCAGCCGCCCACGACCCCGGCGATCGTCGAGGCCGACGTCGTGGCAGTCAAGGCCGCGAAGGGCGCCAAGCCCAAGAAGTAGCTGCTGGGCGGCCCCGGTCGCCCCACGTGCGAGGGCCGGTCGCCAAGAGGCGGCCGGCCCTCTGCACGCCCGCTGCCGTTCGCTCGCGTACCGCTCGCCCGCACCTGCCGAGCACCGCGTCCACCCGAGCCCCGTTCGCCCGCACCTGCCGAGCACCGCGTCCACCCGAGCCCCGTTCGCCCGAGCACAGGAGGGGTGACGGCCCACTGGCGCGTAGCAAAGGCGCGATTGGAGGGGTGACGGCCCACCACTAGGGGAGGGTGGCGGCGGTCGCGATCACCAGTGCCCCGCTGTGCGCACCCCTGCGCACCCCTCTGTGCACTCCCCCTGCGCACACACCCCCAGCGTCTCGGCCCGCGCCCCACCCGCTAGTGGGCGCTCACCCCTCCGACCTGCCACGCGGTGCGTCCTGGTGGGCGCCCAGCCCTCCACGCCCCGGGACCGCGGCGGCGCACAGCACAGGGCCCCGCCGACCGAAGTCAGCGGGGCCCCGTGAAGGCACCCATCGCGCACCCGCCCGCGATGGGCACCAGCGCTTAGCGTGTACCCGCGCGGCGCTTGTTGTAGACGTCGAAGGCGACTGCCAGCAGCAGTACCAGACCCTTCACAATCTGCTGCGTGGGCTGGCCCACGCCCATGAGCGACATACCGTTCGACATGGTCGCCATGATCAGACCACCGACGATGGCGCCCGTCACGCGACCCACACCACCGGTCACTGCCGCGCCACCGATGAACGAGGCGGCAATGGCGTCGAGCTCGAACATGTTTCCGGCACCAGGCTGAGCACCGTTCATGCGGGCCGAGAAGAGCACACCGGCCACGCCGGCCAGGAAGCCCATGTTCAGCATGATGCCAAAGTTGACCCACTTGACCTTGACGCCGGAGAGCGTCGCGGCCGTGAGGTTGCCACCGATCGCGTAGATGTGACGGCCAAACACCGTGTTGGAGGTCACAGCCGAGTAGATCAGCACCAGCGCCGCCAGAATGATCAGCACGATGGGCAGGCCCTTCCAGTTGGCGAGCTGCCAAGCGAACCACATCACCACTGCCGCCACCACCACGAGTTGGGTGATGAAGAGCCACAGCGCGGGCACCGGCTGCTTGTAGGCGATGCGAGCGCGACGAGAGCGGAACGCGCTGTAGGCGTAGCCGGCCACGGCGATGCCGAACACCACGAGCGTGAACACGTCGTATCCGTTGCCGCCCAGCAGGCCGTTGATGAAGCCGTTGCCGATGCTCTGGTAGGGGCCGGGGAGGGCGGAGAGCGACTTGTTGTCCAGCACGTTGAACGTGAAGCCGCGGAACAGGAGCATGCCCGCGAGGGTGGTGATGAACGCCGGGATTCCCACGAAGGCCACCCAGAAGCCCTGCCAGGCACCCACCACGAGGCCCACCGCGATGGCGGCAAGGATGCCCACCCAGAACGGCGCACCGTGGCTCTTCATCAGCACAGCTGCCACGGCACCGGAGAGCGCCACCACGGAGCCCACCGAGAGATCGATGTGGCCACCAATGATGACCATCACCATGCCGATGGCAAGCACCAGGATGAGGAGTACTGCAGGATCATGTTTGACAGATTGCCGGGGCTCAGCAGCGTGCCGTCGGTCATGACGGCGAACAGCGCGATGATCGCGACAAAGGCGATGTAGATGCCGCTCTGGCGCAGGTTGCGCGTGAACGACGAGGCGAGGCTTGCGATGGCAGACATCGGTGTCTAGTCCTTACTTTCCAGCGCCCGCGGCTGACGCGGACCGTTCTTGAGTCATGAGCTTCATGAGCGACTCCTGCGTCGCTTCCTTGACGTCGAGGACGCCCGTGATGCGGCCAAACGCTAGCGTGTAGATGCGGTCGCACGTGCCGAGCAGCTCCGGCAGCTCGGAGGAGATGACGATCACGGCCTTGCCCTCAGCGGCGAGCTTGTTGATGATCGTGTAGATCTCGTACTTGGCGCCCACGTCGATGCCGCGCGTCGGCTCGTCGAGGATGATCACATCGGCGTCGGTGTAGATCCACTTGGAGAGCACCACCTTCTGCTGGTTTCCACCAGAGAGGTTGCCCACCTTCTGAATCACTGACGGCGTCTTGATGTTCATCGAGCTGCGGTAGTCCTCGGCGACCTTGAGCTCCTCATTCGCGTTGACCCAGCCGTTGCTTGACAGCTTGAACAGCGAGGCAGCCGAGATGTTGCGGCGGATGTCCTCGATGAGGTTGAGGCCGTACTTCTTGCGGTCCTCGGTCGCGTAGGCGATGCCGTTCTTGATCGCATCGGACACGCTGCGCAGACGCAACTCCTTGCCGTTCTTGAAGACCTTGCCGGAGTGCTTGCGGCCATAGGCGCGGCCAAACAGCGACATGGCCAACTCGGTGCGTCCTGCACCCATCAGTCCGGCGAGTCCCACCACCTCGCCCGCGCGCACGGAGAATGAGGCGTCCTGAATGACCTCGCGCTCCTGCTGCGTCGGGTGGAACACCGACCAATTCTCGACGCGGAAGATCTCCTCGCCAATGGTGTGGTCCGTGCGCTCCGGGTAACGGTGCTCGAGGTCGCGGCCCACCATGCCGCGGATGATGCGGTCCTGGTTGGCATCGGGCTCGCTCATGGCGAAGGACTCGATGGTCTGCCCGTCGCGGATCACCGTGGTGGTGTCGGCAACAGACTCGATCTCGTTGAGCTTGTGCGAAATCATGATCGACGTGATGCCCTGCTCGGCCTTGAGCTTGCGCAACAGGCCCAGCAGGTGCTCGGAGTCGGTGTCGTTGAGCGCGGCGGTGGGCTCGTCGAGGATGAGCAGCTTCACATCCTTTGAGAGCGCCTTCGCGATCTCAATGAGCTGCTGCTTGCCCACTCCCAGCTGATTCACTGGCGTCGTGGGGTTCTCGTGAAGACCCACCTGCGCCATGAGCTCCATGGCCTCGAGGTTGGCGCGGTTCCAGTTGATGAGACCGGTGGAACCCTTGCGCTCGTTGCCGAGGAAGATGTTCTCCGCCACCGTGAGGTGGGGAACCAGGGCGAGCTCCTGGTGGATGATGACGATGCCCGCTTCTTCCGACTCGTTGATCGAGTGGAATCGGGCAACGTTGCCCTCGAAGACGATGTCGCCTTCGTAGGTGCCAAACGGGTAGACACCCGAGAGCACCTTCATGAGCGTGGACTTGCCTGCGCCGTTTTCGCCGCAGATGGCGTGGATCTCGCCCTGCTCGACGCTGAGATTGACGTTCGAGAGAGCCTTGACGCCAGGGAACGTCTTGGTGATGTTACGCATCTCGAGGATGGTGGACACGCGCCTGCCTCCGTTGGTGAGGTCGTGTAAAGGTGTCAGGGGTGATGAGCCCCTGCCCAGGGGGTGCCGGGCCGGTGAAGGCCCGGCACCCGCCGTGGGTGGGTGATGGTGACGCTAGGGATTAGCCAGCGACGCCGGAGGCGACCTCGTCGGCCGTCCAGTAGCCGCTGTCAACCAGCAGCGAGGTGATGTTGTCGGCGTAGACGATGTCCGACTCGAGCAGGTACGAGGGAACGACCTTCACACCGTTGTCGTAGGTGGTGGTGTCGTTGGCCTCGGGCTCAGCGCCGCTCAGGTAGGCCTCGGCCACCGTGATCGACTGGGCAGCCAGCTTGCGGGTGTCCTTGAAGATCGTCGCGAACTGCACGCCATCGGCGATGAACTTCACGGAGGCGATCTCCGCGTCCTGACCGGTCACGACGGGGAAGCCGTCGGCGACGGTGCCGGCGTAGCCAGCGTTCTGCAGGGCGGTGATGATGCCGCGCGACAGACCGTCGTAGGGCGACAGCACGCCGTCAACCTGGGTGCCGCTCGAGTAGTTGGCCGTCAGGAGGTCCTCCATGCGCTTCTGCGCGGTCTCCTGCTGCCAACGCAGCGTGGCGGCCTGCTCGATGTCCATCTGGCCCGAAGGGACAACGAGGGTGCCGTCGTCGAAGTAGGGCTGCAGGGTGTCGATCGCGCCGTTCCAGAAGAAGTAGGCGTTGTTGTCGTCAAGCGAACCAGCGAAGAGCTCGACGTTGAACGGACCGGTGGCGTCGCCCTCGGTGCCGTCCTCGTTCAGGATGCCGAGGCCCACGAGCAGCGACGTCGCCTGCTGCACGCCCACCTTGTAGTTGTCGAACGTCACGTAGAAGTCCACGTTGCCGGAGTCACGGATCAGACGGTCGTACGAGATGACCGGGATGCCGGCGTCCGCGGCAGCCTGGAGCTGAGCGGTGAGGGCGGTGCCGTCGATCGCGGCGATGATCAGCACGTCTGCACCGTTGAGGATCATCGTGTCGATCTGCTGAGCCTGCGTGGGGATGTCGTCGCCCGCGTACTGCAGGTCAACCTGGTAGCCGAGGTCCTGCAGGCCGGCCTCGACGGCGTTGCCGTCGGCGATCCAGCGCTCCGAGGTCTCGGTGGGCATTGCCACGCCGACGAGGACGTCGCCGGTTGCGGCGCTCGTGTCAGCGGGACCGGCTGATTCGTCGGTGGTGCTACCGGCGCCACCGCCGGCGCAGGCCGCCAGACCGAGGGCCATTGCGGTCGCAGCCGCGGCACCCATGAGCCGCTTTGCGTTCATATCTCCTCCTTGAGATGACCGCCCTCCGTTGGGCGGTGGTGTTGTCAGTATGTTGGCGTTAACATTCCCGCGTCAACCAAGCGGGGTAGCGATCAGATCACGTTACGATAAGCCCTGGTAAACAGGTAGTTTTTGAATGTTAACGCTTACCAAATGCACCGTAGTAGAGGGCGTCCAGACGCATCGTGCGTGTGGCTTCTTCCACAGTCGTGCTGTTGTCGATCACCACAATTTCCACGCCAAGCATGCGGGCGAACTCGCGGAACACCTCGAGCCCCACCTGAGTCGACATGACAGTGTGGTGAGCCGCGCCGGCGAGCATCCACACCTCGGCCGCCGTCTTGAAATCGGGGCGGTTTGTCCACACGGCGCGGCCCACGGGTAGGTTCGGCATCGGCTCGGGCAGATCGACGTTGTCGACCTCTGCGACCACCATGCGGAAGCGATCCCGCATGTCCGAGAGTGCCGCCACCACGGCGGGGCCAGGGTCGGCAGTGAAGACCAGGCGCACCGGGTCCTCCTTACCGCCGATGCCCAGCGGGTGAATCTCCAGGCTCGCCTTCTTGGAGCTGAGCGCGGGGTTCACCTCCAGCATGTGGGCGCCGAGCGTCAGCTCCTGCCCCTCCACCAGGTGGTACGTGTAGTCCTCCATGAGCGAGGCGCCGCCGGGCAGGCCGGCACCCATCACGGCGGCGATGCGCACGAGCATCGCGGTCTTCCAGTCGCCCTCGGCACCAAAGCCGTAGCCGTCCGCCATGAGGCGCTGCACGGCAAGGCCGGGGAGCTGACGGAGCTCGCCCAGGTCCTCGAACGTGTCGGTGAACGCGGCGAAGCCGCCGTCTTCGAGGAAGCCGCGCAGCGCGATCTCGGTCGCGGCGCCGTAGCGCAGCGACTCGGCGCGATCGGCGCCCGGCAGCAGCTCCGCCTGGACGTCGTACGCCTCGATGTACTCGGCCACGAGGGCGTCGATCGCGGCCTCGTCCACCTCGGCCACGCGCGCGGCGAGCTCGTTGACGCCCCACGTGTTGATGGACGCGCCAAACACCGCCTCGGCCTCGGTCTTGTCACCCTCGGTGACGGCCACGTAGCGCATGTTGTCGCCAAAGCGGGCGATCTTCATGGAGCGCGCGGCTGCCACACCAGCGGCCGCTCGGGCCCACACGCCCACCTTCGCCTGCACCGCGGCGTGCGAGGCGTGGCCCACCACTGTGGTGCGCGGTACGCCAAGGCGCGACTCGATGTACGCGTACTCGCGGTCGCCGTGCGCAGCCTGGTTGAGGTTCATGAAGTCGAAGTCGATCTCGCCCCACGGCAGCTCGACGTTTGCCTGCGTGTGCAGGTGCAGCAGCGGCTTGGTGAGCGCCTGCAGGCCCACGATCCACATCTTGGCGGGGCTGAACGTGTGCATCCACGTGATCACGCCAATGACCTTGGGGTCCGCGTTCGCGGCCAGCATCGTCTCGTGAATGTGCTCGCGCGTCACCAGGACGGGCTTCCACACCACGGTGACCGGCACGTCGGCACTGTTCTGAAGGTGCGCGGCGACGCCCTGCGACTGCTCGGCGACCTGCTTGAGGACCTCCTCGCCGTACAGCGTCTGGCTACCGGTGAGGAACCACACCTCGTATTCGGCGAGGTTGGGGACGATGCTGGTCATGAGAGTCCTCCCTGAGGCGCCTGGCCGTACACGTTCTGGTAGCGGTCGAACAGCGCATCGATGTCTGCTTGAGCGATGGGCTTGGGCTCGCCGAGCTGGCGGGCGTAGTGCACGGTGCGCGCGACGTCCTCGCACATCACCGCTGCCTTGACGGCGTCCTTGGCGTCCTTGCCAATGGTGAACACGCCGTGGTTGGCCATGAGCACCGCGCGCGAGCGGTGCCCGGTCAGGGTCGAGACGATGCCTCGGCCGATGGAGTCGTCGCCGATAATGGCGAACGGGCCAACGGGGATCTCGCCGCCAAACTCGTCGGCCATCGCGGTGATCACGCACGGGATGGGCTCGTGGCGCGCGGCCCACGCGGCGGCGTAGTCAGAGTGCGTGTGCACCACGCCTCCCACGTGCGCCATGTGGCGGTACACGTAGGCGTGCGCCGCGGTGTCCGAGGACGGCGAGCGGTCCGAGCCCTTGGTGCCCGGGATGACGTTGCCGTCAAGGTCGCACACGATCATGTTGTCGGGTGCGAGGTCGTCGTACATCACGCCCGAGGGCTTGATGACGAACAGGTCGTAGCCGGGCACGCGACCCGAGATGTTGCCGCCCGTCCACACGACGAGGTTGTAGCGCACCAGCTCTGCGTGCAGGTCGCTGACCTGCTTGCGGATGTCCACCACCGCCTCTTCGATGGCGTCGATGTCGTACGTCGTCACGCGGTCCGCTCCTCTCGTGCAGGGGACGAGGAGGGGGTACCTGCGAGTGCGGCCACGGCTGCGATGCCGCGCGCCTGACGCTCGCTGATCATGGGGCCTCCTTGCCCGTGAGGTCCGGTCTGGGCCTCGGTGTCGTCAAGAATGTTAACGCAAACATTTGGAAACGCAAACGGGACTTTTGGCGGGCGTCGAGGCGCACCGGGTCAGCGCGGAGGCGCGCAGGCGCGCGCCGGCGACGCAGGCGATGGGGCGGAGCGTCGCGGGACTAGCGGCGAGCGGTCGCCGATGCCGGGGCCGTTGACTCGCGCACCACCAGCTGCGCTGGAAGCGGCGACGTATCAGGCATCTCCTCGCCCTCCAAGGCCGCTACCAGGGCCTTTACCGCCAATCGCGCCACCGCGCCAAAGTCCTGCCGCACTGTGGTGAGCGGCGGCAACGTGTGCACGGCCTCCGGAATGTCGTCAAAGCCCACCACCGTGACGTCCTCGGGGACGCGCATCCCCTTGTTCACAGCTGCGTGAATCAGACCAATCGCCATCTGGTCATTGCCACAGAAGATCGCCGTAGCGGCCGGATCGACTTGCTCGCACGCGTCAAAGCCACTCTGGGCGGTCCAGTCACCCGTCAGGATCGGCAGCTCGACGAGGCGCCGCGCGCGGATCTGCTGGCCAAACTCCTCGGCACGCAACTCCGCCTCGATCGACGACTCGGGGCCGCGGATGTGCTGAATCCTTGTGTGCCCAAGACCCACCAAGTGATCCACCATGAGGTCCACACCCTGCTGCTGATGCACCGAGACCGACCACGGCGCCCGCTCGTCGCCCGTGAGCAGGTACGCGATGGGCACGGGAGGCTTGAGAGCGTCCACCACGTCCACCACCATGCGCGTGGGCGCCATGAGCACGAGCGCCTCGATGGACCGCGCCATGAGAAAGTCGAGCGACTCCTCCACGGCTCGCGGCTCGTCCGAGGTGGCGGTGACGAGCGCCTGCAGCCCGGCCTCCCGCACGGCCGCCTCGACCGCGTAGAACGAGGACACCGGCCCAAAGTCGGTGGTGTTCGGGATGATGACGCCGATGGTCTGCGAGCGGCCCGTCGCGAGCGACCTGGCGGCCACGTTGCGGCGATATCCCAGCTCATCGATCGCTAGCAGTACTCGCTGCCGCGTCTCCGGACGAATGCCGGGGAACTCGTTCAGGACGCGCGAGACTGTCTGGTGAGAGACGCCAGCACGAGCGGCGACGTCGTGCATGCTGGGACCCCTACCCGGCTTGGCCACGGCGACCTCCTGAGCGCGCGTCCCCTGACATCTCGCCCCTACGTCGCGCGCAGTCGGGGCGTCCCGCCGGCCCCGTCGCCGATCGGAAGATGTTCACGGTAACATCGCGCGGCTCTTGCACGGTAACCGACGCCATGCGTGCACGCGCGGGCACTTAGCCCCAGCCCAGCTGGTGAAGCCGCTCGTCGTCGATCCCAAAGTGGTGCGCGATCTCGTGGACCACGGTGATCGCCACCTCCTCGCGCACCTGCTGAGGCGTCTCGCACACAGCGAGCGTGGGATTCCTGAAGATGAAGATGCGGTCGGGTAGCTCGCCCATTCCCCAATCCGCGCCGCGATCCGTCAACGAGACCCCGTCGTACAGCCCAAGCAGCTCGGGATCGTCATCCGGGGCGTCGTCCTCAACAAGAATGACCACATTGTCCACCAGTTCGAGCAGCTGATCGGGGACCGCATCAAGGGCGTCATCGACGGCCGCCTCGAAGTCCTCGCGCGACATCTCCACCATGACGCCCATCGTGCCATGAACCAGGCGTGATAGGGACGGCTGGACCGCCGCCGCGCATGCCCGTATGCTGTTCACCCGGCAGTGCACGCAAGAGCCCTCATCGTCTAGCGGCCTAGGACGCCGCCCTTTCACGGCGGTAGCACGGGTTCGAATCCCGTTGGGGGTACAACGCACTGTCTGAGATGGTCTACACTTTCTCTGGTTCGCCTAGCGAATCGCAAGGCCCTGTAGCGCAGTTGGTTAGCGCGCCGCCCTGTCACGGCGGAGGTCGCGGGTTCAAGTCCCGTCAGGGTCGCCGGTAGGTTGGCCCCTTCAACGAAGGGGCCTTCTTTCCATCGGGGGTAGCCCCCCAAGGCTCTGTAGCTCAGTTGGTAGAGCGCACGACTGAAAATCGTGAGGTCACGGGATCGACGCCCGTCGGAGCCACCACCGCCCCGGTTCGCCGGGGCTTTTGTCTTTCCCGATGCGCGGGCGCGTCCGGTCGCGCTCCGCCGCCAGCCGTGCCAGGGCCCGCATTCCCCGTTTCGCGCTCCGCGAGGTTCCCGCTCACGCGTTTGCACGTTCCTGCCGATACCCAGTTGACTGGAGACAATCTGCTCCGAGGAGAACTCATGAACCCCGCTGGAATTGGCAAGTACCTACTGAACGCCGCCGTAACGATGGTGGCTGGGCGCGCTGCCGCCATCCTCCAGGACGGCCTCACCGAGGCCAAGGAGGAGGTTCAGGAGAAGCTCAAGGGCCTAGGCGTTGGCCTCGCCTTGGTCGCCGTCGCAGGCTCGATCCTGTTTATCTCTGCCGCCGTGCTGCTCTCGGCCGCCGTGCTTGGCCTCGCGACCGTGTGGCCCGCGTGGCTCGCCGCCCTCACCATCGGTGGCGGCTTCCTGCTCGTCTCGCTCATCCTGATCGCCATCGGCGCCTCCAAGATCAACAAGAACAAGGATCTGCGCCCCGAGAAGGCGATCGCCAACCTGCGCAAGTACGTCGGCTAGCGGCCACCGCGGTACTGGCCCAGCATTGTGCGGGGCTAGGTGAGATCTGTGGCGGGCGCCGCGACCGGCTCCTGCGGCTTCTTGCGCGGCGACGAGCCCGCCCGGCCTGCCAGGTAGACACCGCTCAGCACAATCACTGCGCCCACGGGCTCGTACCAATGCATCGTCTCGCCGAGCACCAGGATGCCCAGCACCGCCGCCACCACCGGCGCGAGATACGTGACGGACGTGGCAGTGGTCGCCCCCGCGAGCTTCACGACGCGCCAGAACAGCACGTACGCAAACGACGTGCCCATGATGCCCAGCAACACGGCACCCCACACGGCCCGATGCGAGAGGTCGAACGCATACTCCCCTGGCGCCCCGCTGCCGATCGCCACCGGCAGCACCATGAGTGACGAGAGGCCCACCTGCACCATCGACAGGGCCGCGGGCGCGGCCTCGACAGTGGTGAGCAGGCGGCGCGACAGCGTGGAGCCGATGCCGTAGAACGCAGTGGCCACGAGCATCAGCACCGTGCCCTCGATCGGAAAGTCGCGCACGTTCCACGCGCCCACGAGCACGGCGATGCCCAGCGCACCTACGGCGAGCCCCAGCAACTGCGCGCGCGTGGTGCGCTCGTGAGGGATCAGCAGGGCCACGAACATCGCGGTCCACAGCGGGGTGGCGGCGTTGAGGAGGCTCGCCAGGATGGACGTGAGGTGCTGCTCGGCCATGGGGATCAGCACCATCGGCACTGTGGACATGCCGATGGCCACCACGGCGATCGAGCCCACCTGACGCCATGTGAGGCTGGGCCACGCGCGCGTCACCGCGACGATGCCCACCAGCACCAGCGCGCCCACCGCGAGGCGGATGAACCCCACCTGCGCGGGCGTGAACTCGTCGAGCGCCATCTTGATGAACAGGAACGACGAGCCCCAGCCCAACGCGGCAATGAGGAGTGACGGAAGCCAGGCACGCATGGGCGCGTGTCCGTTGTTAGGCATCGGAGGGCCTTTCTGGGGCTATGGGGGCGGCCGCTGCGTACGGCGTCGCAAGCGACGGAGCAAGAGTGAGCTCGGTGGCGTCGTGGGCCGCACGCAGCATCTGCGCGCGGTTGGCACCGACCTCCATGGCGAGCATCGCTGCCTTCATGCCCACGCCGCCCGCACCATACGACCCGAGGCGTCCGCCCGCCGCGATGACGCGGTGACACGGCACAAAGACGCCGATGGTGTTGCGGGCGCACGCCGTGCCCACCGCTCGCATCGCGTTGGGCCGGCCCGCGGCCGCGGCGAGCTCCTTGTACGAGACTGGTTCCCCCGCCGGGACGTCGCGCAGAGTGGACCACACCTGCTGGGTAAATGGCCCGCCCGGCTGCTGCACCTCAATGGCGCGAATGGCGTCGAAGTCTCCGTCAAGCCACGCCTCGACTGCCCGCTCGATGCGCGGTAGCGCACCATCGTGCCAGCCTCGCTCGAGGAGGTCCGCGGGGAGGTCAGCCAGCACCCTGGAGCGGTCCCTGAAGCCCGCCGAGCGCACCACTGAGCGCTCATCCGCGAACACGTGAAGGTCCCCGAACGGCGTGTCAACGCACGCATGCGTCAGGGGCGCTGTCATGGCGACAGCGTATTGCCGCGGGCCGACACGAGCGCGGCTGGTCGTGGTGCCGCCCCGCGCGGACCTGGCACCAGCGTGTGCCGCTCACAGATCGCGGGGCGCCCGCGCGTACCCCGCCCAGGCATCGGCCGGGAAAAGAAAACGGCCCCCGCCAGGAGGCGAGGGCCGTTTCGTGTGCAGTGTTAAGCCGAGTGAGCCTGCTCCTGCGCCTCTGCGAGCAGAGCACGAACCTCGTGCTCGCGGAAGCGCCGGTGACCACCCAGCGTGCGAATCGAAGAAAGCTTCCCCACCTTGGCCCAACGGGTCACGGTCTTGGGGTCAACCCGGAAGATCGCGGCGACCTCGCTCGGGGTGAGCAGCTTCTCCGGGTCTTGGAGAGCATCAGCCATCATGTTTATCCCTCAGTTGTGACGGGAGCCCGACGGATGGGCTACCTCGACCAGATGAGACTGGCCGTACAGCCGATTATGACGCGACTTCTGAAGGTTTTTTTGCTTTTGTCCAGATCGGCAGTGATTCGCACGCCGGGTTGTGAGGTTGTAGAGTGGCCCCAGGACTCGAGGCCGAGGGCCGCTTCCGGCGTGTCCTCAGAAGTCGTAGAAAGGACGGGCGACCATGGGGCGCGGCCGTCAGAAGGCAAAGGACGCGAAGATTGCGCGTCAGCTCAAGTACACCAATCACAGCGGTGACTTGAGGGAACTTGAGCGCGAGCTCATGGGTGGTCAGAGCACGCCTGCTCCCGCCGCAGAACCAGAGAACGACGAGTTCTACGACCGCTGGGCGGACGACGAGGACTAAGCCTCCCCGGTGACCATGGCGCGCCTCGTGCGCGCCTTTGTCATTTGTAGGGTGGGCTGCTCGGTCTCTCAGTCCTACCCGCGCGCAAACCGGCGGACTTAGGACGCGACGCGCGTCGAACAGGCGTTTAGCGCGTCGTGCACCGCCGGATCGGGCAAGCGCATTCCACAGATCCCGCCCGCCGACCCGACGCCAGCGTCACCAACCTCCGACCATGGCGCCATGGATATTGTCGAGATTGTCGCTGCGCACGGCGGCGTCTGCGAAGCCCGTGACCTGACGCGCCTTGGGGTGCACCATGCTCGGTTGCGAGCCGTCGTAGACCAAGGACTGCTGCTCGTCATACGTCGCGGGTGCTACGCGATACCCGGTGCGGATGCCGTGCGAGTCGCTGAAGTCGCATGGCGGGGCTCAGCCACATGTGTGACAGCGGCTGAGCGCTGGAACCTGCCCGTTCTAGCGCCCGATGGACGGATTCACCTGTCTGTTCCCAGACACCGGTCCACATGCGACGAACACCTGCAGCGTCCACGCAATGTCGTGTGGCATTACGACACGTCGTATCTGTCGCCCCATCAGGTGATGAGGGCCATCGCATCGGCCGGACGGTGCGGTGGCCGGAACCAGCAGCTCGTCATGGTCGACGCAGCGCTGAATCGGGGACTCATCACCCACGGCAACTTGGAAGAGTTTGGAACTCGCCACCCATCCCGGGGGCGGTGGCTCATGGACCAATCCGATGCCCGTACGCAATCCCCCGCCGAATCCCTCGTCCGAGCGGGGCTTCGGGCAGCACGCGTGCCGTTCGTGTTCCAGGCGGAACTGAATGCAGTCGGCCGGGTCGACTTCCTGGTTGCGGGCCGTCTTGTCGTCGAGGTTGACGGCAAGGACTACCACTCGGACCCGGCCGCGTTCACACGAGATCGCAGGCGCGACCGAGCGTGCCAAGCAATGGGTCTGCGCACGGCACGTTTCACGGCGGCCGAGTCGATCTTCACCACTTCAGCGGTGGTCGACGAGATCCGTGCGTTGCTTCGGGCCCCGCGGCTCCCTTCGAGAGCGTTCAGCGCAAACCGGCGGATCCGTGAGGCTTAGGAGCGGCAGCGGTGGCGTTCGCGCGCACAGACCGCCGGTTTGCGCGGCGGGGCTACCCCGCGCGCGGGTCCGGGAACGGCCGACGTGGGGGCCGGCGTCGGACGCGGGGCCCGTCGGAGCGCCGCCGCGCCCAGCGGAGCACGGCGCGGGGCGCCGCGCCCCGCCTACGCCTTGTACGCCCCGCTGAGGTACACGGCGCCGCCGTGCACGCCCTTGGCACCGCGAATCACGTCGGGCGAGGCGATGCTGCCGTCGTCGGCCACCACGGTGCCCAGCGCCCACGCCTCCACTCCCGCCGCGCGCGAGGCGACCATCAGGGCCTCCGCATCGGAAGCGGCCACCAGGGCCACCATGCCCACGCCCATGTTGAGCGTCGCCTCGATGTTGCCCCACGGCACGGCCCCCGCTGCCTGCACCACGGAGAACACCGGGGGGAGGTCGTAGGAGTCGCGGGCCACCTGGGCGGCCAGCCCCACGGGCATGACGCGCGCGACGTTCGCCGCGAGGCCGCCGCCCGTCACGTGCGAGAACGCGTGCAGGCCCGGCACCGAAGCAGCGAGTTCCACGCACAGCTTCGAGTAGATACGCGTGGGGACGAGGAGCTCCTCGCCCACCGTGCGGCCCAGCTCGGCCACGCGCGTGTCCAGGGACCAGCCGGCGTGCGACGCCACGCGGCGCACAAGCGAGTAGCCGTTCGAGTGCAGTCCAGATGCCGCCATGGCCACCACGACGTCGCCCTCGCGGACCTTGTCGGGGCCCAGCAGGGCATCGGCCTCCACGACGCCGATGGCCGCGCCGGCCACGTCGTAGTCGTCGGCTTCCATGACGCCGGGGTGCTCGGCGGTCTCGCCGCCCACGAGCGCCACGCCTGCCATCTCGCAACCCACCGCGATGCCGCGCACGATGTCGGCGATCTTCTCGGGGATGACCTTGCCGGTGGCGATGTAGTCGGTCATGACCAGGGGCTTCGCGCCGCACACCACGATGTCGTCCACGACCATCGCGACCAGGTCCTGACCGATCGTGTCGTGGATGTCCATGGCACGCGCGATGACGATCTTGGTTCCCACGCCATCCGTGGACGAGGCGAGAAGCGGGCGCTTGTAGTCCTTGAGCGCGGAGGCGTCGAACAGCCCGGCAAAGGCGCCGATGCCACCCAGCACCTCGGGCCCGTGCGTGCGGGCCACCGCGGACTTCATGAGTTCGACTGCCTTGTCGCCCGCCTCGGTGTCCACGCCGGCGTCGGCGTAGGTGATGCCCGCCTTGGCCGTGTCAACCGCCGCGCCCGCGCCCCGAGCGTCGTCCTGGCTCACGCGAGCACCGCCTTCTGGCTCAGCAGCAGCATGCGCGCGTCAACGGGCGTCTCCATGGGGTACGTGCCGCTGAAGCACGCGGTGCACAGCCGCTCCTCGGCCTGCTGCGTCGCCTGCAGCATGCCCTCGATGGAGATGTGTCCCAGCGAGTCGGCGCCGATCTGCTCGCGCACCTCCTCGATCGCGTGACCCACGGCCGCGAGCTCCTCGCGCGTGGGGAAGTCGATGCCGTAGAAGCATGGCCACTGCACGGGCGGCGAGGAGATGCGCACGTGCACCTCGGCAGCGCCGGCCTCTCGCAGCATCTGCACGATCGCGCGCTGCGTGTTGCCGCGCACGATCGAGTCGTCCACCACCACCAGGCGCTTGCCTGCAATCACCTCGCGCAGCGGGTTGAGCTTGAGGCGGATGCCGCGCTGGCGCAGCGTCTGCGACGGCTGAATGAAGGTGCGGCCCACGTAGGCGTTCTTGGTGAGGCCCTGCGCGAACGGGATGCCAGAGGCCTGCGCATAGCCGACGGCGGCGGGCGTGCCGCTCTCCGGCACCGGGATCACCAGATCGGCCTCGACGGGGTGCTCGTGCGCGAGGGCGCGGCCCATCTCGAGGCGCGCCGCCTGCACGGAACGCCCGGCGATGTTCGTGTCGGGGCGGGCCAGGTAGACGTACTCGAAGATGCAGCCGCGGGGCGTCGCCTCGGCGAACCGGCGCGACTCCACGCCGTTCTCGTCGATGATCAGCAGCTCGCCGGGCTCCACCTCGCGCACCTGACGCGCGCCCACGATGTCGAGCGCGGCGGTCTCCGAGGCGACCACCCAACCGCTCTCCAATTCGCCGAGCACGAGCGGGCGCACGCCGTGAGGGTCGCGCGCGGCGTACATCTTGTTCTCATCCATGAACACAAAGGAGAACGCGCCCTGAACGTGCGGCAGCAGCTCGAGCGCCGTCTCGGCGAGCGTGTCGAACTGGTCAGACCCCAGGAGCGCCGTCACGATCGCCGTGTCGGTGCACTTGCCGCCGCGCAGGTCGAGGCGCTTGGCCATGCCCTCGCGCTCGATCAGCAGGTCGATGAGCTCCTGCGTGTTGGTGAGGTTGCCGTTGTGACCCAGCGCGATGGTGCCCTGGGCAGTGGGGCCTAGCGTGGGCTGCGCGTTGGCCCACGTCGAGGCGCCGGTGGTGGAGTAGCGCGTGTGGCCCACAGCGATGTGGCCCTGCAGCGCCTCAAGCGCGGCCTCGTCGAACACCTGCGACACGAGGCCCATGTCCTTGAACACCAGGATCTTCTGGCCGTCGGACGTGGCGATGCCCGCCGACTCCTGGCCCCTGTGCTGTAGCGCGTACAGGCCAAAGTAGGTGAGCGCAAAGACCCCAAAGACGCCGCACGCGTCCTGCGGCCCCTTCTCGCCAGGCATGAGGTCATGGCTCAGCCGTCCGTCACCGCGGGCCATCGGCGGTCCCTTCGTCGTCCGTGGAGGGGGAAAGATCAGTGGCCGACGCCGGGGTGGGGGCGTCGGAAGCGGTGCCCGCGCCGGCATCGAGCGCGGCATCGGGAGAGGGCACCTGCGCGTCGGCCTCAATGGCCTCGCGCTGGCGATCTGCCGATCGTCCAGACATGTAGTCGAGAATGGCCGCCTGGGTGCCTGATACGAGGCCGCCCGCGACGGCTCCTGCGATCACCATGAGGATCGAGGCGGTGGCGCGCCCCACTGCGGTGCCGGCCGGCAACACGAGGCCCAACACCAGGCCCACCGCCGCGCCGATCAGCACGCCAGTGACGATGAATCGCTCAGTGCGGGGCGCGCGACGATACGTCGCTGGAATGGCGTGCTCGCTCAACCGCTCGGGGGTGGGCTCGGGACCGTCGCTCACGCACCAAGTCTAGGCGGTGAAGCGCCCGCGCAGGTCCTCACCAGCGCGGGCGCTTCGACTGCCGTGAACCTAGCCCTTTGTCGCGCCCGCCAGCAGGCCGCGCACAAAGTACCGCTGGAGCGAGAAGAACACGATCAGCGGGATCACCATGGAGATGAACGCTGCCGGCGGTACGAGGTACGCGGTGGCACCGTAGTCGCCCGCAAGGTTCGAGATGGGGTACGTGAGCGGGTAGGTCTTGAG
>QKAX01000037.1 GCA_003246255.1 Demequina lutea | reverse complement strand
GGCATCGGCGACACCGACGAGTTCTCCATCACCGTGGGAGTGCCGTACAGCGAGTCCAAGTGGTTCCGCGGCCGCGACACCCACGAGCGCGCGCGGTCCACGTGCCCGGATCTCAGCTGCTGCCGTGCCCCCGCGGCGGACCTCCACGAGCGCTGGCACGGGCAGGCGTGGTCCTCGGCTCGCGTGCACTCCCAGGTGTTCAAGCCGCTGCCGCAGGGCACGTACCCCGGCATCGACGATCGCGAGCTGTTTGAGTTCCTGGAGTCGCACTCGCGCGCATAGGCGCCCGCGCACGCGTCGCAACACCCAAGAAATCTCGCCCGTGCCACGATGAACGGGTGACCACCCACCTTGAGGCCGCGGAGGCGCGCCTCGACGCGCTGTTGGCAGACACGATCCGGCTCATCGAGCTCGAGAGTCCCTCCGAGGATCACGAGGCCCTCGCCCGCAGCGCCGACCTCGTGGCCGACGTCGTGGGCGCCCGGTTCGCCGAGGTGGGCCTTTCCGCAGCGCCGGACCGCATCGAGATCGACGGCGTGCCGCACCTGCGCTGGCGCCTGGGCGACGGCCCGCGCCGCGTGCTGGTGCTGGGGCACCACGACACTGTGTGGCCGGTGGGCTCTCTTGAGACGCGACCGGCCCGCGTCCAGGACGGGACACTGACCGGCCCCGGCTGCTTTGACATGCTCGTGGGCGTGATGCAGGCGGTGCACGCGATCGCGACGCTCGCGGACGCCCGCGGCCCCGCCGCAGTGGACGGCGTGACCCTGCTGATCACGGGCGACGAGGAGGTGGGCTCCACCACCTCGCGCGCGCTGCTGGAGGACGAGGCCAGGGGATGCGATGCGACGCTCGTCCTGGAGGCCTCGGGAGACGGCGGCGCCGTCAAGACCACGCGCAAGGGCGTGTCCTGGTACGAGCTCGAGGCCGTGGGCCGCGCCGCCCACTCGGGCCTGGACCCCCACAAGGGCATCAACGCGGGCGCCGAGCTCGCTCACCTGATCCTCGCGATGTCTGCCCTTGAGGACGCCGACGCCGGCACCACGGTCACGCCCACGCGCGGCACGATCGGCACCACGGGCAATACCGTCCCGGCGGGCGCTCGGGTCATGGTCGACGTGCGAGCCAAGACCGCGGCCGAGCAGGACCGCGTGGACGCCGCGATGCGCGCCCTCACTCCCACTGTCCCGGGTGCGAGCATCGTGGTGCACGGCGGCATCAACCGCCGCCCCCTCGAGCGCGAGATGTCCGTGGGGCTGTACGAGCGCGCGGTCGCCCTCGCGCCCGCCGCCGGCATCGATTCCCTCGACGAGATCGCGGTGGGCGGCGGCTCGGACGGCAACTTCACGGCGGGCATCGGCGTCCCGACGCTCGACGGCCTCGGCGGCGTGGGCGGGGGAGCGCACGCCGACGACGAGCACGTCCAGGTGGCGCACATCCCGCACCGCACCGCGCTGCTCGCGCTCCTGATCGAGGACATCCTCGCGAGCCCGCGCGAGGCCGGCGCATGACGGCGTGGGACGACGCTGCGGCGTCGGCGGATGCCGCGGGAGTCACCGTGCGCACGGTCGCGGGCGAAGAGATCGAGCGCGCCATCGGCGCCTGGCACGCGGTGTGGGGCGCGCCCGTCATCGAACGCAGTCTGCTGACGGCGCTCGAGCACGCCGGCAACTACGTGGCGGTGGCCTTCGCGGGTGACCAGTCCATCGGCGCCGCGGCGGGCTTCTTTGGCCCGCCCGCATCGGCCACTCTCCACTCACACGTCGCGGGCGTGGTCGGCGGCGCCGCTGGCAAGGGCGTGGGCGTGGCGCTCAAGCTTCACCAGCGGGCGTGGTGCCTCGACCGCGGCGTGACCTCCATGACGTGGACGTACGACCCCCTCATCGCGCGCAATGCCCACTTCAACCTCGCGCGACTGGGCGCGCGCGTGGACGAGTACCTCGTGAACCACTACGGCGCCATGACCGACGGCATCAACGCGGGCGACGAGTCGGACCGCGCCCTCGCGCGCTGGGACCTCACGAGGCCCTGGCCACCGGTGCCGCCCGCGATCCCCGCCGACGCCGTGGTCGCCCTGGCCGACCAGGCAGGCCTCCCGTTGGCCGCCGAGGTGCCGGCTGACGCGTCGGCGCTTATTGCAGCCATCCCGTCGGACATCGAGACCCTGCGGCGCGAACAGCCCGCGCTCGGCCTCGCCTGGCGCAGGGCCCTCCGCGACGTGCTCGCCGCGCGCCTCGCACACGGCTGGTCGGTGACCGGCTACTCCCGTGACCACGGCTACCTCTTGGAGGCCCCCGCATGATCATCCGTCGCATTCAGCTGCACACGCTCGAGCTGCCGCTCGTCGCGCCCTTCACCACGTCCTTCGGCCGCATGGACGTGCGCCGCGCGCTGATCGTGGAGATGACGGCGGACGTGGACGGCAAGGAGGTCACCGGCTGGGGCGAGGTCTCGGCGCTGGAGCAGCCCATCTATTCGCCCGAGTACCGCGCGGGCGTGATCGATGTCATCCAGCGGTTCCTCGCGCCGACGCTGGCGGAGGCTCAGCGCGACGGCTCGCTCACAGCTGAGCGCGTCTCGCCCGCGCTGGTGAAGCTCCTGGGTCACCGCATGGCAAAGGCGGGCCTGGAGGCGGCGGCGCTCGATGCGCAACTGCGCGCCGCCGGTCAGTCGTTCGGCGAGTACCTGGGAGTGAAGCGCGACCGCGTTCCCTCCGCGGTCTCCGTGGGGATTCACGACTCGATTCCCTCGCTGCTCGACGCCGTGGACGGGTACCTGGCCGAGGGGTATCAGCGCGTCAAGCTCAAGATCAAGCATGGCTGGGACATCGAGCCGGTGCGGGCGGTGCGCGAGGCTCACCCTGACGTGCCGCTGCAGGTGGACGCCAACACCGCGTACACGCTGGCGGACGCCGAGCACCTGCGCCAGCTCGACGCATTCGACCTGCTGCTGATCGAGCAGCCCCTCGCGGAGGACGACATCCGCGAGCACGCGCTTCTTGCCCGCATGATGACCACTCCCATGTGCCTCGACGAGTCGGTGGTCTCCGTGGAGAAGGCCGCCGACGCGATCGAGCTGGGCGCGGTGGGCATCATCAACATCAAGCCTTCGCGCGTGGGCGGCTACCTCGAGGGCAAGAAGATCCACGATCTCGCCCAATCGCGCGGCATCGCCGTGTGGTGCGGCGGCATGCTCGAGACGGGTGTGGCGCGCGGAGCGAACGCCGCCTTCGCCGCTCAGGACGGCTTCACGCTTCCAGGAGACATCTCTGGCTCGTCGCGCTTCTACAAGGAAGACATCACCACCCCCCTAGAGCCCGTCGACGGCTTCATGGCCGTGCCGACGCTGGCGGGCCTGTGCGAGGAGCCGTCGCGGGAGCGCCTCGAAGGCCTCACAGCGGAGACCGTCACCATCGACCTCGCCTAGCCCCGGCGTCGGGCGAACCCGAACCCCCGCGTCGGGCCCAGCCCGCGACCGCCCGATCGGCCGCGGAGGAATCCCGCCGCCGTGCTGGCAGAATGACAGGCATCATGACCGAACACATCCTTGACGACCTTGCCTGGCGAGGACTCATCTCGCAGACCACCGGCGACGACGCGCTGCGCGCCGCCATCGACGAGGGTCCGATCACGATGTATTGCGGCTTCGACCCCACAGCGCCCAGCCTCCACATCGGCAACCTGGTGCAGATCCTCACCCAGCGCCGCCTGCAGCTCGCGGGCCACAAGCCGCTGATGCTGGTGGGCGGTGCGACGGGACTCATCGGCGACCCCAAGATGGCGGGCGAGCGCACGCTCAACCCCGTCGAGGTGGTGCACGAGTGGGTGGAGCGCATCCGCACGCAGATCGAGCCGTTCATGTCCTTCGAGGGCGAGAACGCCGCGCGCATGGTGAACAACTACGACTGGACAAAGGACATGTCCGCGATCGAGCTGCTGCGCGACGTGGGCAAGTACTACCGACTCGGCACGATGATTGCCAAGGACACTGTCGCTCGCCGGCTGAACTCGGATGAGGGCATCTCGTACACGGAGTTCTCGTACCAGCTGCTGCAAGGCATGGACTTCCTCGAGCTGTACAGGCGCTACGGCTGCACGCTGCAGACGGGCGGCTCGGACCAGTGGGGCAACCTCACGTCGGGCACCGAACTGATCCGCAAGGCGGAGGGCGTCTCGGCGCACGCGCTGGCGACCCCGCTCATTACGAAGGCCGACGGCACCAAGTTCGGCAAGACGGAGTCCGGCACCGTGTGGCTCGACGCAGAGCTCACGAGCCCCTACGCCTTCTACCAGTTCTGGCTCAACCAGGCCGATGCCGACGTGATCGGGTACCTGAAGGTGTTCACCTTCCTGACGCGCGAAGAAATTGGGCGCCTCGAGACTGCCGTGGCTGAGGAGCCTTTTAAGCGGGAGGCCCAGCGCACGCTCGCTTGGGAGGTCACGTCGCTCGTGCACGGGGAGAAGGCCGCGCAGGGCGCGGTGGACGCATCCGCGGCGCTCTTTGGCCGAGGCGAGCTCTCCGCGTTGGATGCCGACACTCTTGCAGGCATCGCGCGCGAGCTCGGGGGAGTGGACGGCGCCGTCGACACGACCGTGACCGATGCCTTCGTCGCCGCGGGCGTGATCGACTCCCGTTCGGCGGTGCGCAGGGCCGTTCAGGAGGGCGGCGCGTACGTCAACAACGCGAAGGTCGAGGACCCCGACGCGGCGTTGACCTCGTACCCGCCCCTTGCTGACGGTTGGTACGTGCTCCGACGCGGCAAAAAAACTTCGGGACTTTTCCGTCCCATCGCCTGACTTCCCGGCCGATGTCGCGGCCAATCTGCTCTTCTACCAGGCAGTATGGTCGCGACACGCCCGAGATTCACGCGATTTGACGATGCCGGTAACCAGCCCGTAATGTCTTCCTTGTTGCCGACGACGGAGCGAACGCGCGAGGGACTGAACAAGGCCCCGCGAACTCCAGAAGGTAACCGCCTCTCAACTTACTGAGACTGGTCGCGCTTGCGGCCGGAACGATGTAGAGTGAGACACCTGCCTGAAACATGGACGACACGCCGTCACGGTGACGTCGGACAGGGTTCAGGTGGGATAAGATAGGGAAGTTGCCCCAAATCAGGCCCGCGAGGGTGAGATGCGGTGCGCGTCCGATACTTGAGAACTCAACAGTGTGCCACATGTCGATGCCAAATTATCCCGGCGTTGCCCTTTTTGGGTGATGCAGGATTCCTTTGGTTAGAACAACATGTCAGTTGTTTGAAGCCATGATTGAATTGGTCCTT
>QKAX01000016.1 GCA_003246255.1 Demequina lutea | reverse complement strand
TCGCGCCCGTCCTGCCATGCGGTCTCCTGGCCCGTGCGCTTCACCACCAGCACGTGCTCCACCGACGCGGCGGCCCCAGGGTGGGCCGTGCCCTCGCCGTGACTGCCGAGCGCCTCGTCCACCAGGGGCTTCAAGGCGAGGTGGGCGCCGCGCCTGTTGCCGCCGTCGGCCGTGATGACGAGCTTTGCCTCCGCGTCGTCGATGCGCTGGCGCAGGCTCTCGGCGCTGAAGCCGCCGAACACCACCGAGTGGATCGCGCCCACGCGGGCGCAGGCGAGCATCGCGACCACTGCCTCGGGGATTTGGGGCAGGTAGATGGCCACGCGGTCGCCCGTGCCGATGCCGAGGCTCTCCAGCCCGCGCGCCGCCTTCTGCACGCGCTCGAGCATCTGGGCGTACGTGATGGTCTCGGTGTCGCCGGGCTCGCCCTCAAAGTAGAAGGCGACGCGGTCGCCCCGGCCCTCGCGCACGTGGCGGTCCACGGCGTTGTCGCACGCGTTGAGGGTGCCGTCGTGGAACCAGCGGGCCACCGGGGCGTCGGACCAATCGAGGATCTCGGTGAACGGCTTCTGCCAGGCGAGCCGCAGCGCGGCCTCCCGCCAGTACTCGAGGCGATCCACCTTGGCCTTCTTGTACTCGTAGGCGGTGGCGTTCGCGTGCGCGGCGATGCCCACGAGGGGCGCGAAGGATCGCGTCTCCGTGTGCAGGCTCTCAAGCGTGTGACGCGAGGGGACGTGTGCAGGGACCTGGGCATCGTTGACCATGCGGCCAGACTATGACGAAGGTCCTGGTAACTCAACAGATACCCGGCGGGGTTTGTTAGGGGGCCTGGTAGCGGGTCGCTTTGGTGCGACACGCCGATGCCGGGGCTGGGCGGGGCGCAGCTGCCTGCGGCTGGCGTAGCCGGTGCCGTGGTGGCGGCTGTGAAGCCTCGGCACCGGCGGCGTCACCGCGAGAGCAAACTGAGGAACTGGGAGTTGATGAAGAGTCGCTCCCTGCCCACCTTCACGTCAACCAGGAGACCCGCCGTGGCGAGTTTGTTGAGCCAGGAGGTTGCCGTGGGGCGTGAAACCTCGCAGCGTTCCATGACATTGGCGATGCGGCAGTACGGCTGTTCGAAGAGAACCGTGATGAACTCGATATCAACGCCACCTCGCAACGTCGCGCGCGCCTCGAGGGCGAACCGCTCCTGCAGAGCCTGGATGGCGCCGATGCGCTGCACCGTTTCCCTCGACGTTGATTCGATGCCATGCAGCACGTATGTCAGCCAGTCCTCCCAGGCCGACTCGGCAGTCACCGCGAGCAATCGTGCGTAGTACTCCGCCTTGGTGTCGATGAAGTACCGGGACGGGTAGAGGAGCGGGTACTTCAGGAGGCCGGCCTCTACCAAGAGCAGGATGTTGAGGATGCGACCGGTACGACCGTTGCCATCGGTGAACGGGTGGATGGCCTCGAACTGGTAATGGGCGGCCGCCATCGTGATGAGGGGGTCAATGTCGTCGGCCGAGTGGACGAACCGCTCCCAATCGCTCAGCTTGGCTTCGATGACTGCGCGCCCCTCCGGCGGGCTATACGTGATTGCCCGGGTCTCTGGGTTGCCGATGCGGGTTCCCGGCAACGTGCGCACGCCCATGTCTGTGCCTTTGATGGCGGAACACACCGCAATGGCGGTGTTCGTGGTCACGCCGCGTTCCCGGGCCAGTTCGTCGCCGATGCGGAGCGCGGAGCGGTACCGAAGGGTTTCTCGAGTGGCTGGGTCTGCGCCCGAGTCGTTGTCCATGTGCCGGAAGAGGGCATCGGTGGTGGTGACGATGTTCTCGATCTCGGAGCTCGCCTTTGCTTCCAGGAGAGCAATCGCGTTGATGAGCACCGAGGGGTTGGGGATGAGATTCGCGGATTGGTCGAGCCGGGCCAGGGCCGCGTTGGCCCCGATGGCGGCCTTGAGCACTCGCGGTGTCTCGAGGTGCTCGCGCGAGGGGGGCGCAGGCAGTTCGTTGTAGGGAACGTCGGCGCGCCAGGTCGTCATGCGAAGACTCTTACACAGTTGCGGAAACGTGTAAAGAAATCGACCGAAAGTTTACATGTCGACGTGGTGCAGTAAGAGTCTTTGCATGTCGGCGGAGAGCGGCGCTTCTGCCTTGAGTGCGCTCTACTCGCCTAGTCTGGGAAAGGGGCGTACGAGCGCTTCCCCTCCGCGATCTCGCGGTTGAGGGCGCGCAGGCGGCGCACCAGCTCGGCGCTGTCCTGGGCCACCGGCTTGGGCCAGCCGTATGCCTCGGCCACGGCCTCGTCGAGCGCCTTGTGGAGCTTCTTGAGGTCCTGGAAGCCGCCCTCGTCCATCAGGTTGTAGAGCTTGGTGAGCCCCAGATTGTGCTCCAGGCACAGTGCGGAGCGGCGCTCGTACAAGGCGGCCGATGCCCGGGCGATGGCCTCGCGCTGGGCGTCCGTGGGGTCGGGCCATGGGAAGGTCTCGAACACTGTCGTGTTGGTGTAGCTCAAGTCAGCCTTGAGAGTAGCGCCTTGAGCCCAGGCCCACGCGTCGTGCGCGCGGGAAAGCAGGATGCCCATGGAGTAGTCGTCGTCGAACGCGAAGACGTAGATCTTTCCGCTTGGGCAGGTCCACGGGTCCTGCCAAGACAACTGGAGACGCTTGCCAAATGCGAGGCTTCCGATCCACCGAGGCCTGCCGCTGAGCGCTCTTCGCATCCCGACGCGAGGTTCACCAAAGAGCCACCACCTTTCACGGTGCCCCTCGCGACGTGTCGTTTCGCGAACAGGTCGCACGTCTCGGCGCACGAGCTCAAGGGCAGCTGGGTACTTCGTGGCTCCCTCGAGTGGCCTTTGGTTGAAGTCAATGATCCAACGAGAGGGCGTCTGGTCAACGCGTCGCGCGATGTCCTCGCCCGTCAAGTAAGGGCGGACTACCTCGTGATACGCACTCCGAGCGTCGTCTAGCAAGTGCGAAGCGACCTCGGAAGTGATGATGAACCCCTTGCCCACAGGTATAGGCCCCTGGAAGCACTTGCCCTTGTTGGCATCAAGCTGCACCGGGTCCCAGTCGTCGACGCCGGCGGGCGTGAGCGACGGCGTGATGCCTTCCACTCGCTGGCCGTCGAGCTCGAACGCCTCGACCGGCTCGGCAGGCTCCTTCACCCAGTTGACCAGGCTCACGTGCACCTTTGCCTCGCCCGGCCACTTCTGACTGGAGACCGCATCGGTGATCACGCCGCCGTGGGATGCGATGTACTCCAGCGACGCCGAGCGTGCGCGGTTCTGCGAGATCGAGTTGGTACCCACCAGGCCCGCGCGCTGGCCCGGAGCGAGCGCGTCGTTCGCGCGCCTGAACCAGTAGACGCACAGGTCCTTGACGCCCACTCCAAACTGCTTGTCCAGCCACTCCAAGTACGGCCCGCCCAACTGCGCTCGCAGCAACTGCGAGCCCAAGAACGGCGGGTTGCCGATGATCGCGTCCACCTGCGGCCACTCGACGCGGAGGGCATCGGCCTGGCGCACGCCGGGCAGCGACACGAGCGGCAGCGGGGCTTCGGCCTCTCCGTAGAGGTCCATGATCTGGCGGTGGCCCATCCACAGCACCACGCGCGCGATGCTCACGGCCACGCGCTCGATGTCGATGCCGTGCATGTTGGTGAGCGGCACGTAGGGCAACGGCCCGGCAGGCTTGGGCCCGCCAGTCGTCTCGGCAAGCGTGGTGATCTTCTGCTTGAGCTCGTACTCCAGGGCACGCAACTCGCGGTACGCCACGTAGAGGAAGTTGCCGCAGCCGCACGCCGGGTCCAGCACCGTGAACGAACACAGATCGTCCAGCAGCTCGCGGGCCTCGCCCACCGAGGCCACCGACGCGATCCGGTCGCGCCAGGGTCGCACGATCGTAGGCGTGACGATCTTCATGATGTCGGCCTCGTGCGTGTAATGCGCGCCCAGCGCCGACCGCCTGGACTCGCCCAGTACGCCCTCCAGCAGCGAGCCAAAGATGGTGGGGTTGACCTGCTTCCAGTCGAACTCCACGGCCTGCTTAAGGTGCAGCATCTCCTCGCGCGTGAGCATCGGCGCCTCGACCTCGGCAAAGAGCTCGCCGTTCACGTAGCGAGTGCCCTGGTAACCGCCCACGCGGCCCGAGTCCGACTTCTTGTTGAGCAGCCCAAAGAAGTAGTCGAACTCCTTGGCGGAGTTGAGCTGCGGGTCTTGCAGGATCGTCTCGACGGCGTGTGACAGGGGCAGTCCGTCCAGCAGGCCAAGATCCTCGGCGAACATGCACCACACCAGCTGCATCGTGAAGCGCTGGATCTCCTCCACCGGCGCCGCGCCGCGATCGGCGAGCGAGGTGTAGAGCCACGCGACATGCTCGGCCGCCTCGGCCGTCAGCTCGCGCCGCTGCTCCGTGAAGACCGGCTCCACGTCGCCCTGCGTGAGAAACAGGAAGGACTCGAAGCGATCGGGAAGCTCGTCCAGGGTCAGCCGCAGGCGCGGCTCCTTGGGGAAACGGCCCGGCTCCCACACCTCGAACTCGTGAAAGTTGCACAGCACCACCCAGCGCGCGGCGGGAATGCCTTGCGCGGCATCGGAGGATTCCTGCCAGTACCGGACGCGCTGATCGTCGGCCTTGGCGAGCGGAACGCCAGGCGCCTTCATCTCCACGATGAGGTGGCCGGGCCAGTGCAGGTCCATGAAGCCGGCCGACGACTTGAAGTCCTCAAACACGGCGCCGACGGCCATCATGTCGGTGCCGTAGGCCGCGAAGAGCTCCATCAGGAACGGCTGCGCTCCGGACTTCTCGCTACCGGTGTACGTCGTCCAGCGCGTCACGAAGACGCGAAGCGCCGCCTCAATCTCGGCACCACTGCGCACGTGCCCCGTCCCTCCTCAGCGCGGCACGGCTACAGGAGCCGGATCGCATCCCCTGCGTAGTACGTGTCCTGCATCAGGCGCTTGTGTTGCGCCTCAAGATCCTTCACCAGCGCCGTGAGCGCCAACTCGACGTTGGTGTCTCCGCCCGCCTTCTTGACCTTAGCCAGGCCCTTCTTGGCTCGCGTGATCGTGTGTTCCAAGTTCAGTAGCACCGCCGAGACCTCGCCCATGGCGTCCTCGGAGACGCCCTGCGGCGTCGGCTCCGGCATCGGCATTGCTGCGCCCACGGCTGTCTCCTCTCGGCTCGGTACTCCACAGTATCCCGCGCGCAATGCGCCCGGCGCGACCGGCTCGCGCGCTGTGGAGGGAGCCGCTGGCGTCACCACCGGAGCGAGTCTTGCCGGATCGCCATGTCGGAGGCCACCTCGACCCGCC
>QKAX01000106.1 GCA_003246255.1 Demequina lutea | reverse complement strand
GGCCCTCCGCGGCGCGGTGCTCGCCGCGCTCCTGGAGCGCCACAGCCGACGCGAGGGCGAGCGGCACGCTCACGCCGCCGGGCGCGAAGCCGTCGCCGTCGGGCCAGGTGGGCAGCCATCGCGTCTGCGGGGTTGTCACGATGACGGCAAGGCCCGCCGGGCCGCCCCAGTCAGCGGGGTGCAGCACCGTCGCCTCGCCCCACGCGGGCGGGTCGATGTGTCCCACGCTCGCGGTGGCGTCGACGAGGAGCGGGACCCCGGCCGCCGCGGCGGCCTCGGCGAAGGACTCGAGGCGCTGCACGGTGCCCAGCTCCTGATTCGCGTGCTGGACGCAGGCCAAAGCGACGCCGATGCCGGACACCGCAGCGCGGAAGGTCTCAAGATCGAGATGGCCGAGTCGGTCCACCGGCACCACGTCAACGGCGTCGCCCACGGCGTAGTGCACGGCGCTCATAACGGCGTCGCGCTCGGTGGCCCCCGCCACGACCCGATCAGAGCCGCGGCGCGAGGCGACCATGGCGGGCACGACACGCCCGAAGGCGTCGTGCGGGCTTGCAGCAAAGTGCACGAATTCTGGCCGCGCCCCCACGGCGTCGGCGATGGCCTCGCGAGACGCGTCGAGCAGTGCTCGCGCACGGCGCGCCTCGGTGCTGAGGCGGGCTGGATCGGCCCATCCATCGGCTACCCCGGCACTGATCGCGTCTCTCACTCGTTGGGTAAGAGGCTGCGACCCTCCGGAATCGAGGTAAACCCGGGACCTTTGCATGCCAAAACTCTATCCCGCGATAGTATGACCGAGTGGCTACCTTGTCCCCTGTAGCGTCCCGCGGCCTGCGCACCGTCGCACTCGTCGCCGGAGCATCGTCCCTGCTCGCTGGCTGTGCCGGTCAGGCGACCTACAACGGTCTGCCCTCCGAGCCCGGCATCACCAACCACACAGGTCGCATCATCGACCTGTGGAACTACTCGTGGCTCGCCGCCCTCATCATCGGCGTCATCACGTGGTTCCTCACGCTATGGGCCGTCGCTGTGTACCGCAAGCGCAAGGGTGACGAGAAGCTGCCGGTGCAGACCCGCGCCAATGTGCCGCTTGAGCTGATGTACGTGGCGGTGCCGCTCATCATGCTCGCGGTGATGTTCCGCTGGACCGTCACAGACGCCGCGGCCATCAAGGACACCTCGGCGACGCCCGACGTCAGCATTCAGGCGATCGGCAAGCAGTGGGCCTGGGACTTCAACTACCTCGACGACGATGTCTACTCGGCCAATGTACAGGCGAACCTCACCGGCGAGCCCGGCGTGGAGGAGACGCTCCCCGTGCTGTACCTGCCGGTCGACGAGGTCGTGGACATCCAGCTCAACTCCCGCGACGTGATCCATTCTTTCTGGATCCCCGCGTTCCTGTTCAAGCAGGACATGATCCCTGGTCGCACCACGCACATCCAGTTCATCCCTCAAGAAGAGGGCACGTACCAGGGCAAGTGCGCCGAACTGTGCGGCGAGTACCACTCGTCGATGCTCTTCAACGTCAAGGTCGTCTCGCGCGACGAGTACGACGCCTACATCGAGTCGCTGCGCGATGCCGGCTATGTGGGCTCGATCGGCCTCGAGTACAGCCGCCAGCAGGACGCCAACCTCAACTCGGGCTCGGAGGACTAAGACCGATGGCAACGATGGCTTACGAGGGCGGCGGAGCGATGGAGCACGCACCCACGCTGACGCGCAAGCGCTCCGGTTCCGTGGTGGTGCGGTGGATGACGTCCACCGACCACAAGACGATCGGCTACATGTACCTCGCCACGTCGTTCGCTTGGTTCATCCTGGGAGGCATCCTCGCGCTGCTGATCCGTGCCGAGCTGTTTGAGCCCGGTATCCAGGTGGTGCAGTCGCTGGACCAGTACAACCAGCTCTTCACCATGCACGGCACGATCATGCTGCTGCTGTTCGCCACCCCGCTGTTCACGGGCTTCGCGAACGTCATCATGCCGCTGCAGATCGGCGCGCCCGATGTGGCGTTCCCCCGTCTGAACATGCTCGCGTACTGGCTGTTCCTCTTCGGCGGCCTCATCGCCGTCGCGGGCTTCTTCACCCCGCAGGGCGCGGCCGCCTTCGGTTGGTTCGCCTACGCGCCGCTGAGCAACACCGCGTACTCGCCCGGCGTCGGCGGTGACCTGTGGGTGTTCGGCCTGGCACTGGGTGGTTTCGGAACCATCCTCGGTGCCGTGAACTTCATCACCACCATCGTCACGATGCGCGCCCCCGGTATGACGATGTTCCGCATGCCGATCTTCACGTGGAACACCCTCGTGACGTCGATCCTCGTGCTCGTCGCGTTCCCGCCGTTCGCCGCCGCGCTGTTCGCGCTCGGTGCTGACCGCGTGTTCGGCGCTCAGGTCTTCAACCCCGACTTCGGCGGTGCGATCCTGTGGCAGCACCTGTTCTGGTTCTTCGGGCATCCCGAGGTCTACATCATCGCGCTGCCGTTCTTTGGCATCGTGTCGGAGATCTTCCCGGTGTTCTCCCGTAAGCCCATCTTCGGTTACCACGGCCTCGTGTACGCCACAGTCGCCATCGCGGCGCTGTCGGTGTCTGTGTGGGCCCACCACATGTACGTGACTGGGGCGGTGCTGCTGCCGTTCTTCGCGTTCATGACCATGCTCATTGCGGTGCCTACCGGCGTGAAGTTCTTCAACTGGATCGGCACGATGTGGGGCGGCAAGATCGTCATGGCCACGCCGATGCTGTGGTCGGTGGGCTTCCTCATCACGTTCCTCTTCGGTGGCCTCACGGGCATCATCCTGAGCTCCCCGGTGCTCGACTTCCCGGTGTCCGACTCCTACTTTGTGGTGGCGCACTTCCACTACGTGGTGTTCGGCACTGTGGTGTTCGCGATGTTCGCTGGCTTCTACTTCTGGTGGCCCAAGTTCACCGGCAAGATGCTGGACGAGCGACTTGGGAAGTTGCACTTCTACCTGCTGTTCTTTGGCTTCCACCTGACGTTCTTTGTGCAGCACATGCTGGGCGCGGGCGGCATGCCACGCCGCTACGGCGACTACTTGCCCGAGGACGGCTTCACGCTGCTGAACCAGATCTCTACGGTGGGTGCGTTCCTGCTGGCGTCCTCGACGCTGCCGTTCTTCTGGAACGTGTACCGCACGGCCAAGAAGGCGGCCAAGGTCGAGGTCGACGACCCGTGGGAGTACGGCGGCTCGCTCGAGTGGGCCACCAGCTGCCCGCCGCCGCGCCACAACTTCACGTCCATCCCCAAGATTCGCTCGGAGCGTCCCGCATTCGACCTGCACCACCCCGAGGTGGCTGCGATCGATTACGCGGCCCATGTGGCGCATCCCAAGCACGACACCGTCGCTTAAGGAGTAACCGTGAAGATCGAATCCCTCGTCTTCCTCGTGCCCGGCGCCTTCTTCTTGCTGATGGCGATCATCTACGGTGCGCTGACTGGCTTTCAGGAGCTCGTGGGCTTTCCCGCGATCCTGCTGAGCGCAGGTCTTGCCTTCATGATCGGCATCTACTTCCGCATGCTGGCCAAGCGCCACGGCGTGCGAGAGGAGGACCGTGACGACGCTGAGATCGCGGACCTCGCCGGTGACCAGGGCCTCTATGCTCCGTGGTCGTGGTGGCCCTTCGTGCTCGGCCTCGGTGCGGCGCTGTCGTTTGTTGCTCTGGCTGTGGGCTTCTGGATCATGGTTCCCGCAGTGATCGTCAGCCTCATCGGCCTGCTCGGGTGGGTCTTCGAGTACTCGACAGGACGCTTCTCCCACTAACAGGAACCGCAGGGGCCCCGTTTCCGCAATGGCGCGGAACGGGGCTTTTGCTCTACCTGCGGCAGCGAGGTCGGCGGCGCCCTACGACGCGGCCACCGTCACCTTGCAACACGAGCACGCCGAGGCGTCGGTGTAGTACTCGTGCGCCTCCTTCACGGCGTCCTCCCAGTCCGGGTGGAACCCAATGGGCAACTGGAAGTACGAGACTGGCAGGCGTACGCACCCCGCCTCGAGGTCGTGAACCTGGTGGCCAAAGCGCGGCCGGTCATTCTTGTCGACGCAGAACATCGGCATGTTGAGTCTCCCCGATGACAATGGCACCCCGTTGTGCCATCTCGACTGTACGCCTGGTAAAGGGGAGGGTTGCCTGGGACGTTGGTCCTCATCGGCTAGGGGAGGAGCAGCACCTTACCCGTCGTCGCGCGCCCCTGGAGTGCCTCGTGGGCGGCCGCCGCCTCGCCGAGTGGGAAGGTCGCGCCGATCCGCACGTGGAGATCGTCCTCCACAATTGCCTGGAACAGTTCGGCTACCCGCCACTCGCGCTCCTCCTGAGTGAGCATGTAGTGACCGAGCGACGGGCGCGTGATGCTGAGCGAGCCGCCCTTGTTGAGCCGTTGGAGGTCGAAGGCGGGCACCTGGCCCGACGCGCCGCCAAAGAGCACCATGGTGCCGCGGACATCAAGCGAGGCGAGCGAGGCATCGAAGGTCGCCCGGCCCACACCGTCGTACACCACGTCCACGCCGCGCCCGCCGGTGGCCGTCCTCACGGCGGCAGGTAGCTCGGTGGCGAGGTCGTCGAACTGGTCATAGCGGATCACGACATCGGCGCCGGCCTCGCGCGACAGCGCGGCCTTCTCGTCGCTCGAGACAGTGGTGATCACGATGGCGCCGGCGAGCTTGGCGAACTGCGTCAGGAGCAGGCCAACGCCGCCTGCGCCCGCGTGGATGAGCGCCACGTCGTCCGCGTCGAGCGCGTAGGTCGAGCGGGCCAGATAGTGCGCTGTGAGGCCCTGGAGCATGGCTGCGGCAGCCGTAGGCGCCGCCACGGCTTCGGGGACCCGAAAGCAGTCGGAGGCGCTCAGCACGACGTACTCGGCGTACGAGCGGGGAGTGAAGGTCCAGGCGACCCGGTCGCCTTCGGCGGCCCATGTGACTTGGGCACCGGTCTCCACGACCACGCCGGCTCCCTCCTTGCCAGGCGTGAAGGGGAAGTAGACGGTGTAGGTCCCGTCGCGCTCATAGGTGTCGATGAAGTTGACGCCCACCGCCTCGACCCGGACCACCACGGCATCGGGCGGGCACGCGGGGCGCTCGATCTCACGAAGCTCCATGACCTCCGGGCCGCCGGGGGTGCTGCACACGATTGCCTTCATGATGATTGTTCCTCTCGGGAGAGCTGCGGGGCTGACGGACGGTAGCCCCGACGAAAGTAGAACTCTGCGGCTACGTGATTGTCGCCGTCGACATTGAGGCTGATGTGTGTACTGCCTTGGCTAATAGCGATGGCTTCCACCGCGGCAAGAAGCGCTGACGCGAGTCCCGTTCGGCGCACGGCCGTTGCGACAAATAGTTCGATCACGAACGGCCCTGGCGGCGCTGCCTCCCACGGCACGTCCACGGTAGTCTGAACGATGCCGACAGCGAACCCATGGGCGTCACGCGCGATCAGGTTGCCACCGTCGAGGGGATGCCCGTGGTCGCCCGCGAGCCCAGTGAGGAGGTCGGCCCGAGCGGTGTCAAAGGTCTGGTCGGCTGTGATCGACAGGGGATAGGCGTCGAGCCACAAATGCGCGGCCTCATCAAGATCGGCGACAGTCAGTTGGCGAATCGAGATTCCAGCAGGCGGCAAGGTCGAGTCGGGTGTGACCAGAGCCTTCGTCATGTAGCCCACGACTCGAGTTTAGGCGCGTCGATGTGATCAAACAGAAACGGCCCCTCCCGAGGGATCATGCCTGATCGCGCCCGGGACGGGCCGTTTCTGTTGAATGGTGGCGCTTAGAAGACCAGCAGGCCCTCAGTCGACGTCGCCTTGGCGAAGCGCGCCTGGACGTTGGCCCAGTCCACGACGTTCCACCAGGCCTTGACGTAGTCGGCCTTCACGTTCTTGTACTGGAGGTAGAAGGCGTGCTCCCACATGTCCAGCATCAGCAGCGGGATGAGTCCAACGGGGACGTTGCCCTGCTGGTCGTACAGCTGCACGATCACGAGCTTCTTGCCGATGGTGTCCCACGCGAGGATCGACCAGCCGGAGCCCATGATGGTCATGGCGTTGTTGGTGAAGTGCGCCTGGAACTTCTCGAACGAGCCAAAGTTCTCGTCAATCGCGGCTGCGAGCTCGCCCACCGGCTTGTCGCCGCCCTCGGGCGACATGTTGGTCCAGAAGATCGAGTGGTTCGTGTGACCACCGAGGTTGAAGGCGAGGGCCTTCTCGAGGCCGGCGATCGCGCCAAAGTTGTCGGTGTCGCGAGCCTCCGCCATCTTCTCGAGAGCGGTGTTGGCGCCCGCGACGTAGGCGGCGTGGTGCTTCGAGTGGTGCAGCTCCATGATGGCGCCGGCGATGTGCGGGTCCAGGGCCCCGTAGTCGTAGCTCAGGTCCGGCAGCGTGTAGTCAGCCATTTCTCCTCCTAGTGGGCCCGCTGAGGGGGCCTCGATACGGGTGACGCCCCGTGCGGAGCGCCGCATGTCCGTAGTGGTTAACGTCCCGGATAGCAGGGGAATTCCGCCCAGGGGACAAAAAGCGACGGCGCGCCGAGTGAGAACTCGGCGCGCCGTCGGCGTCTCGATGTGCCCGAACTCTAGGCGTCTGCAGGGGCCTTGTCGGCTGCCGCATCTGCCCTCGCGGCCGAGTGGGCCTCGGAGCGAGCGGCCATGCCCTCGATCTCGGCCTTGTGGTGCTCGTGGGCCTCGTGCAACTCGGCGGGCGTCACGGGCTCCACGCGGTCCTCGTAGTAGAAGCGCGACAGGGCGGCCTTGAAGCGATCCCAGCGGTAGCCCTTGCGGCGCACGCCGTGCTCGTTGTGCTCGGGGGCGAGCTCGCGGGGCTTGAGGTTCTGGTACGAGACCAGCATCCACCGCTCCTCGTCGGAGAGTGGCTCGTGGACCTCGATGTACTCGCCATTATCAAAGCGCACGATGCGTCCAGTCTCGTGGCCATGCAACACGAGCTCACGGTCCTTGCGCTGGAGGCCCATCGCAATGCGCTTGGTGACCCAGAACGCGAGCACCGGCAGCGCGAACACCGCGATGCGGAACAGGATGGTGAGGTCGTTGATCGACAGGCGGAACAGGTTCGCCACGATGTCGTTCGAGCCCTCGAGCACCAAGACCACATAGAACGTGATGAGCGCGACGCCGATGCCGGTGCGCACGGGAGCGTTGCGGGGGCGGTCAAGGACGTGCCGCTCGCCACGGTCGCCGGTGGCCCACGACTCGATCCACGGGTACAGGGCCAGGAAGCCAAAGAACAGCCCCGGCATGATCACCGCAGGAATCAGGATGTTGAGCGACAGCGTGTAGCCCCAGAGCACCACCTCGACCTGGCCGGGCATGATGCGCAGGCCGCCATCGATGAACAGCATGTACCAGTCGGGCTGGGTGCCTGCCGACACGGGGGAGGGGTCGTACGGGCCGTAGTTCCACACCGGGTTGATCTGGAACAGCGCACCCAGCAGGGCGATGACGCCGAACACCACGAAGAAGAAGCCGCCGGCCTTGGCCGTGTACACGGGGAACAACGGCAGGCCGACCACATTCTTGTCGGTGCGTCCGGGCCCGGGGTACTGCGTGTGCTTCTGGAGGAACACCAGGAACAGGTGCACAGCGATGAGGCTCAGGATGAGCGCTGGGATCAGCAGGATGTGCGCGGTGAACATCCTGGGGATCAGCGCCTCGCCTGGGAACTCCCCGCCGAACAGCCAGTACGAGATGTACGAGCCGAGGATCGGAATGGACCGGATCACGCCGTCGATGATGCGCAGGCCGTTACCCGACAGCACGTCGTCGGGGAGCGAGTAGCCGGTGAAGCCGGCAGCCAGCGACAGGATCATCAGGGTGAAGCCGATGAGCCAGTTGATCTCGCGCGGCTTACGGAAAGCGCCAGTGAAGAACACGCGCGCCATGTGCGTGACGATGGCCGCCGTGAAGATCAGCGCCGCCCAGTGGTGGATCTGACGCATCAGCAGGCCGCCGGGCACCTCGAACGACATGTGAATCGTCGACTCGAAGGCCTTTGACATCTCCACGCCCTTGAGCTGCGCAAACTCGCCCTCGTAGTGCACAAAGTCCATCGACGGCACGAAGAACGCGGTCAGGATCACGCCCGAGAGCAGCAACACGATGAACGAGTACAGCGCGACCTCACCCAGCATGAACGACCAGTGGTCGGGGAAGATCTTGCGCGCGAGGAACTTGGTGAACGCGCCGATCGACGTGCGCTCGTCCGCCCAATTGGCGGTGGCACCTGCGGCCCGGTTCAGACGGGTCGCGGTGGGCAGGGTCTTCGTGTCTGTCACTTGAGACGCTCCCAGAAGCTCGGGCCGATGGGCTCGTGGAAGTCCGACTGGGCCACGATGTAGCCCTCGTCGTCCACGGCGATGGGAAGCTGCGGCAGGGGTCGCTTGGCGGGGCCGAAGACAACCTTGGCGCCGTTTGCCACGTCGAACGTCGACTGGTGGCACGGGCACAGCAGGTGGTGCGTCTGCTGCTCGTACAGCGCCACTGGGCAGCCGACGTGCGTGCAAATCTTCGAGTAGGCGACGATGCCGTCGAAGGACCAGTCCTCGCGTCCGGGCTGGATGTTCAGGTCGCGGGGGTCCAGACGCACCAGGAGCACCACGGCCTTTGCCTTCTCTTCGAGCTTGTGGTGCTCGAGATCGTTGAGGCCCTCGGGGATCACGTGGAACACCGAGCCGATGGTGACGTCGGACGCCTTGATGGGCTCACCCGAGGGGTCCTTTGTGAGCCGCATGCCCTGGCGCCACATCGAGTGCTTGAGCTTGGAGACGTCCCAGTCGCCGCCCATGTTGCCCACGGCGGGCACGAGCACGGCAAGGGGTGCAATGGCGAGGGCCGTGATGAGCGAACCCTTGAGCAGCCCGCGACGTCCGATGCCCACTCCGGAGTCCTTGGCGCCGTCCTTGAGCTTCTCGATCGCGCCTTCGCGCGCTTCGTCCGAGGAGCGCATCGGGTGACGCTCCTCGATCATCTCGTGGTCGCGCATGAGCGTCTTGGCCCAGTGGATGGCACCAGTGCCAATGCCGATCATGGCCAGGAAGATGCCGAGGCCGATCAGCATGGTGGTGCGCTGGGTCTCCGCAATGTTCTCGGAGCTGACCGAACCCGTTGCCCATGCCCAGATGGCCATGACAGTGCCGATGATCGACAGGCCAAAGAGAGCGGCCGTCTGGAGCTCGGCCTTGCGTGCCGCCTTGGGGTCGAGATCGGCGCGCCGCGGGCGGTGGTACTCGGGCACGCCAGGGTCGGTGAACTCCTCTTCGACGACCTCGTGGTCGTGAGCGTTGTCGATGCTCATGAGGAACGAACTCCAATCCAGACGGTGAAACCGACGATGATGCCCATGCCGAGGATCCAGGCCCACAGGCCCTCCGCGACGGGGCCGATGGCGCCCAGTGCGGCGCCGCCCGGGGCGCCGTTGCGCTGCTCGTCGAGGTACGCGATGATGTCGCGCTTGTCCTCGGGCGTGATGTTCGCGTTGTTGAACACGGGCATGGACTGCGGGCCCACCAGCATGGCCTCGTAGATGTGCGTAGGCGTGGTGGCCCACAGCGACGGCGCGTACTTGCCCTGCGTCAGGGCACCGCCTCCGCCCACGGAGCCGTGGCACATCGCGCAGTTCGTGCGGAACAGCGCCATGCCGTTGGCTGCGTTACCCAGTGCTGGGTCAACAGCGTCGGCGTCAGGCACGGCAGGTCCGGGGGCCAGCGACGCGACGTACGCGGCAAGCTGGTCGATCTGGTCCTGGTTGAACTGGACGGTCTTGGCGATGGCCTGTGGTCCAGAGGCCTGCATCGGCATGCGGCCGGTGCCCACCTGGAAGTCAACGGCTGCGGCGCCAACGCCGATGAGCGACGGGGCGACGCCCTCGGTGCCCTGCGCGTCGAGTCCGTGACACGTGGCGCAGTTTGCGGCGAAGAGCTTGGAGCCCTCGGAGATGTCGTCGGCCGATGCCTCGGCCGTGGCCGACGCGGGCGTGGACTGCACGAACGACGCGGCGGTGGTGATGCCCGCAAGCAGCACGAACAGCAACACTAGCGGGGCTGCCCGGTGATAGCGGGTGAGCGAAAGACGACGCATGGCGCTCCCTACTTCAGGACGTAGATGACGAGGAACAGGGCGATCCACACCACGTCAACGAAGTGCCAGTAGTACGACACGACGATGGTGGTGGTGGCCTCGAGAGTGCCGAACTTCTTGGCGACGAACGAGCGGCCAAGTACAAACAGCATGGCGATGAGACCGCCGAGCACGTGAAGACCGTGGAAACCGGTGGTGAGGTAGAACACCGAGCCGTAGGGCGAGGACGAGAGCGTGAGGCCCTCGTGGATCAGCTCCGTGTACTCGAAGACCTGACCGCCGATGAAGATCGAGCCCATGATGTAGGTGAGCACGAACCACTCGTGCATGCCCCAGCCGCGGATGTTCCAGATGGAGCCGGTGCGGCGGCGCTGGTAGCGCTCGGCCGCCCACACTCCCGCCTGCGCCGTGAACGAGGACGCGACCAGCACCGAGGTGTTGATGATCGCGAACGGCACGTTCAGCATCGGGGTGTGCTCGGCCCACTCACCTGCGGCTTCACCGCGCAGGGTGAAGTACATCGCGAACAGGCCAGCAAAGAACATGAGCTCGGAGCTCAACCAGACTATGGTCCCGACCGCCACTTGATTAGGCCGGGTAGCGTGAATCGGGGAAGGCATCGCCGCTGGTGCGTGGGACATGTCCCTCATTATGCCTGTTCTTTGGCCTCGCGTCTGCCAGCGCGTACGTTTACGGCGCGTTGAAGGTTCCCCACGAAGAATGCTCGTGACGAAAGTCCCGCACTAGGACCCACGGGCCACTCGCGCGCCGTGCCAGAATGGCCGTATGAGCGACATCGAGCGTCAGCACACGGCCGCGACCGGTCCGATCCGCATCCTCCTGTACAGCGACGATATCAACGTGCGCGAGAAGGTGCGCATGGCCGTCGGCCCCACGATCGGCGACCGTGCCGTGGAGTGGACCGAGACCGCCACGCACGAGGGCACGATCATGCAGGCCGACAACACTGACTTTGACCTGATGGTGCTCGACGGCGAGGCCGCCAAGTCCGGCGGCATGGGCATTGCGCGCCAGCTCAAGCACGAGCTGTACGTGTGCCCGCCCGTGCTGCTGCTCGTGGGACGCATCGGCGACGCCTGGCTCGCGACGTGGTCAGAGGCCGATGCCGCCGTGGCGCACCCGCTGGACCCGTTCCAGGTGCGCGAGGCTGTTGCCGCCTTCTTCGCACCCCAGGCCGCCGCCGAGTAGGCATCGCATACCCCTTTCGATAGCAAGGAATCCCATGGCTACGTGGCCCGACATCCTGACCCGCCTGTCTCACGACGAGGATCTTGGGGCGAGCGACACGGCGTGGATGCTCGACGAGGTGTTCAACGGTCGCGCGACCGATGCCCAGTTGGGCGCATTCCTCATGGGCATGCAGACAAAGGGAGCCACCGCCCTTGAGGTCAAGGGCATGGTCGAGACGATGCTCTCGCACGCCGCTCGACTCGAGGTGCCCGGTCGTGCCGTGGATATCGTGGGCACAGGCGGTGACCGTGCCAACACCGTCAACATCTCGACGATGGCCTCGGTGGTCATCGCGGGCACAGGCCTGCGCGTGGTGAAGCACGGCAGCCGGGCCGCATCCTCGACCACTGGATCCTCCGACGTGCTGGCGGCCCTCGGCATCAATCTCGAGATGCCTGTGGAGCGCGTGGTGCCGATCCTGGACGAGGTGGGCATCACCTTCTGCTTTGCCCCGGTGTTCCACCCGGCGATGCGGTTCGCTGGCCCCGTGCGCAAGGAACTCGGGATCCCGACGGTGTTCAACATCCTTGGCCCGCTCACCAACCCCGCACAGCCGGCCGTGAGCGTGATCGGCTGCGCCATGGCGCAACTCGCGCCCGTGATGGCCGAGGTCATGGCGTTGCGTGGCCGCGACGCGATCATCTTCCGCAACAACGACGGCCTCGATGAGTTCGCGGCGACCGACACCACGTCAATCTGGGAGGTCTCAGACGGAGAGGTGGTGCACCACACCATCAACGCCGTCGAGGACCTTGGCCTGCAACCCACGTCGATCGAGGCGCTCCGTGGAGGCGAGTCCGAGGAGAACGCGGCCGTGGTCCGGTCGGTGCTCAACGGTGAGGGTGGCCCGATCCGTGAGACTGTGCTCGCCAACGCGGCGCTCGCCATTGCAGCCGACCGCACGCTTCCCGGCACCAACGAGGGCGACCTCGCCCAGCGCCTCCGCGCGGGCTTGGGTCTCGCAGCCCACTCGGTGGACTCGGGTGCGGCGCTCGCCACCCTTGAGCGGTGGGCGGCGGCAACCCGCGCCTAGTCTGCTGTGCTGTGCTGTGCCGGCGCTATGAGCGTCGGCCGGGTGCGTAGGGGAGAGCCGCGCTGGCCTCCCGGTCGGACACCCTGGCGGTGACCCATTGCCGATGCCTCCCCGCGCCGTCCACGGGCGACGCCCACTCGCCGTCGATCATGACGATGCGGGTGCCGGGCATCTCGAGCCATCGGGCAAGCATCTCGCGCTCCTCGACGAGTGCCGTCGCGGGCGCCTCGTCCCACTCGTCGCGCAGGCGAGCGCACGCGGCCCACACTCCCTCGGTGACGCGCGCCGACCCCGTGAGTACCCCGTCCACGATGGACGCGATGTCAAAGCCGTGTCCGTTGCGGCGGGCGGCCACGAGCTTGACGCCGCGGAGGCTCCGCAGTCGCTGCGCGCGCATCACGCCCTCTACCAGCGACGACACACCATCGCGTAGCTCCGCGGCGCGCTCAAAGTCGAGCTTCTCCGCATGCGACTCGATCGCTGACTGCAGCGCGTCCACCACGGGCGAGGGGTCGCTCTCAAGGGCCCTGCGCGTGGCGTCCACAGCGCCGTCATAGCCGCTCTCGGCCCCGCGCACGCACGGCGCCGCGCACTGCCCCAGATCTTTGAGCAAGCACGCGCGAGCGTCGGCGCGAGGAACGATCGTGAGGCGCGTGGTGCACGTGCGCACGCCCAGCGCCTGCTGCGCGACCTCGATCGCCGCACGCGCCTCGCCGCCGCCGCGCATCGGGCCCACGAGCGCGCCCTCGCCGTCCATGGACCGGATGGTCTTGAGCCGCGGGTAGCGCTCATCCGTGAGGGCGAGCCACGTGGTGCGCTCGGGCCGTGCGGATCTGCGGTTGTAGCGCGGCCGGTGCTGCTCGATCATGCGCACCTCAACCACTCGCGCCTCGAGATCCGTGGCGCACACGTGGGCATCCACCGACACGGCGAGCTCGAGCATTTCGCGGATCTGCCTGCGCTGCTCGCCGCGCGTGAAGTACGTCTTGACGCGCGTGCGCAGGTTCTTGGATGTGCCCACATACAGATGCTCGCCGCGCGGCCCCCTGAAGGCGTACACGCCCGGCAGCGAGGGCATGCGGTCGGCCATCGTGGCCTTCTTGCGGAGTTTCTCGGGCACGGGATTGCGCAGCGCGTCGAGGTCCTCGCGGTGGGTGATGCCAAAGCGGGCGAGTCGCTCGAGCATCCCGTGCAGCACCTCCGACGTCGCACGGGCGTCTTCGAGCGCGCGGTGGTTGGGAGTGACGGTGGTGCCGAAGACCCGCGCGAGGGTGCCGAGCTTCTTATTTGGCGCCTCTTCTTTGGTGGTGGCGCGGCGCGCGAGCATCACGGTGTCCACCACCTCGTTGCCCGGCCACTTGTAGTCGTGCTGGCGGCACGCCGCCTTGAGGAAGCCGACGTCGAACCTCGCGTTGTGCGCCACGAGCACCGCGTCGCCCAGGAACTCGAGGAACGCGGGCAAGACGGCCTCGATACGCGGCGCCGCCACGACCATGGTGTCGGTGATGCCGGTGAGCGCCACGATCATGGGCGGGATGGGTGAGCCGGGGTCCACGAGCGTCTGGAACTCGCCCAGCACCTCGCCGCCGCGGGTCTTGACTGCGCCGATCTCCGTGATGGCGCAGCTTTCGGGTGACCCGCCAGTGGTCTCGAGGTCCACGACCACGAAGGTGGTGGAGTGCAGCGGCTCGCCGATCTCGTCAAGGCTCATCTGCACGCCCGCGAGGTGCTCGCGGAGGTCGGGCAGCGAGGGCGTCATGAGGATGACGGTACGTCACCGGTGCGACACGCGGCACGCGTGTCAGACCCCGTGCGTAGCGTCGCCCTCATGAAGATCGATTGCGACTCCTGCACCATGCGTGGCCCCGCGTGCCGGGATTGCGTCGTCTCCTTTCTCACCATTCCGCGCAGGCCGGGAATGATCGAGGTGGATGACGCACAGGCCAGCGCGATGGCCGCGCTCTCGGACGGCGGCCTCGTGCCGCCACTGCGGCTCGTGGCGCGCGACGAGCGCGCGTCGTAAGCCGATGCGGGGGAGAGCGGGTTAGTCCCGCGTGCCCCCTGCGTACATCTGCTCGATCCGGTCTCCGTATGCGGTGAGCACCGCGGCGCGCTTCACCTTGAGCGACGGCGTGAGGTAGCCGTTGGCCACCGTGAAGTCGTCGGTGACGATCTCGAACTTGCGGATCGACTCGGCGCGCGACACGGCGGTGTTGGCGCGCGACACCGCCTTGTCGAGGTGCGCCAAGACACGCTCGTCCTTCGCGGCCTCCGCGACAGTCATCTCGGGGTAGCCCTTGCCCGCGAGCCAGCCGGGTAGTGCTTCGGCGTCGAGCGTCACGAGCGCCGCGATGTAGGGCTTCCCGTCGCCCACCACCACACACTGGGAGACCAACGGATAGGCGCGCAGCCTGTCCTCGAGCACTGCCGGCGCGACGTTCTTGCCGCCCGCGGTGACGATGATCTCCTTCTTGCGGCCCGTAATGGTGAGGTAGCCGTCCTCGTCCTGCGTGCCGATGTCTCCCGAGGCAAACCACCCGTCCACCATGGCGGCCTCCGTGGCCTCGTGGTTGTGGTGGTAGCCCGCGAACAACTGGTCGCCGCGCATCAGGATCTCGCCGTCATCGGCCACCTTGACCTCGATGCCGGGCAGCGGCTTGCCCACGGTGCCGATCTTTGACAGACCCGGCCGATTGACGTGGCTTGCCGCGTTCGTCTCGGTGAGGCCGTAGCCCTCCATCACGTTGATGCCGAGGCCCCGGTAGAAGTGGCCAAGGCGCTCGCCCAGCGGGGCCGAGCCCGAGATCGCGAAGTGCGCGCGGCCACCCAGGACCGCCATGATCTTTGACAGCACCAGCGTGTACGCGAGCTTGTGGCGAAGAGCGAGGGCCAGCGGAACGCCGCCTGGCGCATCGAGCGCCTTCGAGTAGTCGATGGCCTGCTTGGCGGCCCACCTGAAGACCTTGACGCGACCGCCTGCCGCCGCCTTCTGCTCGGCGGAGTTGTAGACCTTCTCGAACACGCGCGGCACGGCCAGCACGAGCGTAGGCTTGAAACTGCCAAGGTACGGCACCAGCTTGGTGGTGTCGGGGCAGAATCCCACCACGGTGCCCGACGCCACCAGGGCGACCTCCACGAGGCGCGCGAGCGAATGGGCGAGCGTGAGGAACAGCACCGTCGAGGCGCCGGGCTCGAACAGCACGGGGTGCAGTTCGTCCTGAATGCCCTTGACGTGGCGCGTGTAGTTGAAGTGGGTGAGGCGGACGCCCTTGGGGCGCCCAGTGGTGCCGGACGTGTAGATGATCGTGGCCACGTCATCGGGCCCGGCCGCTGTGCGGCGTTCGGCGAGAACCGCGTCGGCAACGCCTGTGCCCTCGGCGGCTAGCACCTCAAGCGCGCCGTCATCGATGACCTCGACGGTGGTGAGCGGAGACTCGCCGTCCGCGGCGACCGAGCGCGCGAGTGCGGCATGCGCCTGGGTCTCAACAAACACCAGTGCCACCTCGGCATCCGACGTGATCCAGTCGATCTGCGAGGCGGACGACGTGTCGTAGATGGGCACAGGCAGCGCACCTGCGGACCAGATCGCAAAGTCGAGGACTGTCCACTCGTAGCGCGTGCGGCACATGATCCCCACGGCGTCGCCGGGGCCGATGCCGCGCGCAATGAGGCCCTTTGCCACTGCCGCGACGTGCTCAGCGAACTCCGCGCCCGTGACGTCTAGCCAGCTGTCGTCGGCGTCCGTGTAGCGAGCGACCACCTTGGAGGCATTCGCCTCCCACGAGGCGGTCACCAGCTCCATGATGTTGCGCGCGTACGCGTTCTTGCTCACTAGGACTCCATTGGCACGGTGACAGGTTGCGCTCACGATACCCTCGTGGGAGGTCAGTTCCAGTAAACAACACGTGGCAAAAGGGGAGCGATGCACGCCGTCGGAGTCGACATCGGTGGAACCAAGATCGCGGTGGGCGTTGTCGATGCCTCCGGTCAGATCCTGACGAAGGTGCGTCGCCCGACGCAGCCCGAGAACCCGGCGAGCATTGACGAGGCCATTGCCGATGCCGTGGCCGAGCTCTCCTCGTCGTACGAGGTGGGCGCGGTAGGTGTTGCGGCGGCTGGTTTCGCCAGTTCGGACCGCAACCACATGACGTTCGCCCCGAACATCAACTGGCGCGACTACCCGCTGGGCGACAACGTGCGCGCGCTGCTGAAGCGCGACGACGTGATCGTGGTCGTGGAGAACGACGCGAACGCTGCCGGCTGGGCCGAGTACGTGCACGGCGCTGGCAAGGGTACGGGCACGATGGCCATGCTGACAATCGGCACGGGCCTTGGCGCGGCGCTCGTGGTGGACGGCGAGCTCGTGCGCGGCGCCTACGGCTTTGCCGCCGAGCTCGGTCACCTGCGCATGGTGCCCGAGGGCGAAAGCTGTGGCTGCGGCCAGCGTGGATGCTGGGAACAGTACGCGTCTGGTTCGGCCCTGACCCGCGAGGCCCGCAAGGCTGCATCGACGGATGAGGCGGCAGCCGCTGCGATCCTCGCGCTCGGTTCGGGCGACCCGGCGCTCATCGAGGGTCCCCACGTCACCGAGGCCGCAAAGGCCGGCGACCCGCTCGCGATCTCGCTGCTCGCGGATCTTGGCCGCTGGATCGGCGAGGGCTGCGCGCAGGTCTCGGCAGTGCTCGACCCCGAGGTGTTTGTCGTGGGCGGCGGCGTGATCGACGCCGGCGATCTCATTCTTGAGCCCGCGCGCGAGGCATTCCACGAGCACCTCACGGCCCGTGGACACCGCCCCGTCCCGCCAATCCTGGCGGCCGACATGGGCAATGACGCGGGCATCGTCGGAGCGGCCGCGCTTGCGCGCGAGGCCGTTCCCCTGGAACTGTGAACTAGTCGCCTCCAGCGAAGGAATCGCATGTACTACCAGCTGTTCAAGCACGTCCTGCTCGGCCCGGGCCTCAAGGTGTATTACCACCCGTGGGCCGAGGGCCTCGAGAACGTGCCCGAGTCCGGCGGCGCGATCCTGGCATCCAACCACTTGTCGTTCTCCGACTCGATCTTCTTGCCGCTCGTGTTGAAGCGCAAGGTCGTGTTCCTCGGCAAGTCGGAGTACTTCACCGGCAAGGGCGTCAAGGGCGCCGCGACCAGGGCGTTCATGCAGGGTGTGGGCACCATTCCGGTTCATCGCGGCGGCGGGCGCGCGTCCGAGGCTGCGCTGCGCACGGGACTACAGGTGTTGTCCGGCGGCGAGCTACTGGGCATTTACCCCGAGGGCACTCGCAGCCCCGACGGTCGCCTGTATCGAGGCAAGACGGGTGTGGCGCGCCTCGCGATCGAGGCCGACGTGCCGATCATCCCGGTGGCCATGATCGGTACCGACGTCGCGCAGCCGATTGGCCAGAGGGTGCCGTCGCGCACCGACATCGGCGTGCGCATCGGCGCCCCCATCGACATCGCCCCCTACAGGGGCCGGCAGGACGATCGAGACGCGCTCCGCGAGCTCACCGACCTGGTCATGAAGGCGATCGCCGAGCTCTCTGGCCAGGAGATTGCTGACCGCGATGCCGCCCAGTACAAGCGCGCCCTCACCAAGGGCGAGGGTCAGGCTCCAGCCGCCTCCCCGGAAGAGTCCTAGCCCACATCCGCCACGGGACCTGCGTCGCGTCGGCCTGGCGCGTGCGCACCCCTAGAATGAGCACGAATCACCCACCTCTGAAAGGCTCTCAAGCATGTCTGTTCGCCGCGTTGCGCTCCTGACCGCCGGTGGCTTTGCCCCCTGTCTGTCCTCGGCCGTCGGTGGCCTCATCGGTCGCTACACCGAGATCGCCCCCGAGGTGGAGATCATCGCGTATGAGCACGGCTATTGGGGCCTGCTCCAGGGCAAGAAGACCGTCATCTCCGACGTGGTGCGTGAGAAGGCAGCCGTCCTGCACGACTTTGGTGGCTCGCCCATCGGTAACTCGCGCGTCAAGCTCACCAACGCCGCCGACTGCGTCAAGCGCGGCCTGGTGAAGGAAGGCGAGGATCCCCTGAAGGTTGCCGCCGAGCAGCTCAAGGCCGACGGCGTGGACGTGCTCCACACGATCGGTGGAGACGACACCAACACCACCGCAGCCGACCTCGCCGCGTACCTGCATGAGAACGGCTACGAGCTCACAGTGGTGGGCCTGCCCAAGACGATCGACAACGACGTGGTGCCCATCAAGCAGTCGCTGGGTGCCTGGTCCGCCGCCGAGCAGGCGTCGGTCTTCGCGCAGAACGTGATCGGCGAGCACCGCTCCGGACCGCGCATGCTGATCATCCACGAGGTCATGGGCCGTGCGTGCGGCTGGCTCACCGCCGCCTCGGGTATGAAGTACCGCGAGTGGCTTCACCAGCAGGAGTGGGTCCCCGAGATCGGCCTGTCAAAGGAGCGTTGGGACATCCACGCGCTGTACGTGCCGGAGCAGTCGATCGACATCGACGCCGAGGCGGACCGCCTGAAGGCCGTCATGGACACCGTGGGCAACGTGAACATCTTCCTGTCCGAGGGCGCCGGCGTGCCCGAGATCATCAAGGAGATCGAGGAGGCCGGCGGCACTGTGGAGCGCGACCCCTTTGGTCACGTGAAGCTCGACACCATCAACCCTGGTAACTGGTTTGCGCGCCAGTTCGCCGAGCGCCTCGGCGCCGAGAAGGTCATGGTCCAGAAGTCGGGCTACTTCTCGCGTTCCGCCAAGGCCAACCAGCAGGACCTGCGCCTCATCAAGTCGATGACCGACTACGCGGTGGAGTGTGCCCTGCGCGGCGAGCCCGGCGTCATCGGCCACGACGAGGAGGACGGCGACCGCCTGAAGGCGATCCCGTTCCCCCGCATTGCCGGC
>QKAX01000061.1 GCA_003246255.1 Demequina lutea | reverse complement strand
GACGCGCGGGCTCACCAGAACGCGAGCATCGGCCGCTTGGTCGTGGCGCCGCCAAAGAAGATGTCGACGGCGGCGCCGCCGTCGGGCGTGGCCGTGAGCCGCCTCAGGCCCTGCGTGGAGAGCCAATCAGCGGCCTCGTCCAGCGCGGTGGGGGCGCTCGCGACCATGCGCGTCGCGTTCTCCACGTAGCTGGTGACCAAGCCAGCCTCGGCCAGCAGCACCACGTGGTGAAGGAACGTCGAGATGGGCATGTCGAGCATGCGCGCCAGGTCGCCCGCCGCCGCCGGGCCGTGCGCAAGGTGAGACAGCATGGCGCGGCGATCCGCGTCGGCAAGCGCCACGAACGTGCGATCCAGCTGGTCAAGCATGTCCCGAGTATGCGGCGGCCGCGCCCGTGGACGAGGGAGTGACCCGTGTGAGGTTTGTCGCAAGCACGCTGGGATCGCGGCGCTCGCCGCGCGGATCCGTGGCTGCAGGAGTAGCGTGACAGAACCACACCGGTTGTCTCTTTGGGGGTTTAGCAGGCATGGCACGAGATCACCTGACCAGGTATCACTCGCCTTTCGGCGTCGCGTCGATGCTCGCGGGCGCCCCGCTCGCCTAACCGTCCGGGCGCGCTCCGTGCTGCGCCCGTCGACAGCCGCGCTGCCCCTCGGCGCGGCGACGATGCCCCTGGCCTCCGCCTCCCCGGCGGCCGGGGGCATCGCCATGAGTGCCCCCGCTCGCTAGATTGAGCATCACCACGGCCGGGGGGCCGTGACGAGGGGGACGCATGACTCACGATCCGATCACGCCAGGCGCCGATGCCACGCAGCCGGCGCCGCCGCCCTCCACGCCGCCGGTTGCGATCGAGCAGCCTGCAGAGAGTGACCCCACGGCAAGCGGGGCGTCACTTGGTCGGGGACTCTTGGTGGCGTCGTACGTCACGAGCCTCGCGATGGCGCCCGTGGTGTTCCTCGTGTGGCGCAGCATCTCGGTGTTCGCGTTCGCCGTGTTCATCGCGTTCGCGCTCGCATGGGTCACGCGACTGTTCGACACGGGCTGGCCGGAGCGCCGCTGGGGGCGACGAATGCGAGCCCAGGTCACGGCGTTCGGCGCGGCCGTGCTGTGGGTGCTCGGCTTCTATGCGACGGGCCTCGTGTTTCACATCTCGGATGTCGACGCACTCCGGGCCGCTGCGCCGGGAGACTGCCTCACGGCACCCGCGGAACTCGACGAGCTGATGGTGTCGGACGAGCTGAACGGCTTTGTGCGGGTGGACTGCACAGAGCCGCACTGGGGTCAGGTGTACGCCGTGCTGTACAACGCCTCGACGTACGCGCCGCCGCGCGTCGACGTGCTTTCGGAGGACTGCTTCAACGGGCAGGTGCTCGAGGCGCTGTCCACCAAGGCCGACGCGTGGGCGTCGGTGGTGCCAATCGAGATGTTCAGCGAGTACAGAAGCCAGGACGGCACTACCACCCAGGGCAAGACGAATGCAGTCGTGTGCATCGTGACGCGCGGTGGCGGCACGATCACAGGCGACTACTACGTAGGCTCGTGACCATGAGCGCCTCCCGCAAGCCAGCACCGCAGCCCGCCGTCGATGCCGAGGCGCCAGGTCGCGGCCTCGCCGTGACGATGGTCGTCGCGTCATATGCGATCCAGGCCGCCGCGGTCGCGGTGCTGTTCCTGGTGCCCGGCATGGGCTTCGTGTTCGCGGGCATGATGGTCGTGGCCGTGTTCGTCGCGTGGGCCACGCGCATGGTCTACAAGGGCTGGCCGCCGGCCGGCCGCACCCCCGCGTACTGGGCGATGCTGGCCGCCGTGGCTGGCATGTTCGTCTGGCGGGGCATCTCGCTCGTTCTTAACTAGCGCGGGCGTCGGGGACAATGGTGGCCTCATAGGTGAGAGGACGCCATGGACGCCGACAAGAACGACGCGCAGCCGGAACCGATTGACGGCGACGCCGCGACGCCCCAGGACGGCCCCCTGGAGATGCCTGACGTCGAGCGCGACGTGGAGCCCCTTGACGACGCCCCCGCGGGTGGCGCCCCCGAGACCGCCGGCTGGCGCAACCTCCTGCCGTTCGTCTCGCTCGCCTTCGCGATAGTGGTCACGCCTGTGGCGCTGTTCTCGGTTCCGGTCGCGGCCCTGGCTCGCGGCTCCGTCTCCGCCATGGTGCTGCCCGTGGTGCTGGGCGTGATCCTTGCCCAGCTCGCGCTGCACTTCTCGCGCCAGGGACGCATGAGCTTTCCCACGGTGGCCAAGTGGGCGGTGGGTGCCAACATCCTGGCGATCCCGTTCTGGTTCATCCTGCTGGTGACGGTGTGGGATGTGCGCGGGGTGCGCGACTTTGACCCGGGTGAGGGAGCGCTCTCCGCAGAGCAGATCTCCGTGGGCGACTGCCTCAACGTTGACACGTCCTTGGGCTCGCTCAACGCGCCGGGCGCTCTCGAGGCGACCCCGTGCGACTCCCCGCACGACGCCCAGGTGTACGAGAAGCAGCTCGTCTCCATTCCCGAGGGCTTCCCCGGCGAGGTGGAGATGGACCGCCGCGCCCTCGAGATCTGCAACGCGACCGACGCCCTGGTGCGTATCAGCTCAGAGGACGGCGCGCCATCGCTGGGCGGCTACATGCGGCCCACAGCGGATACCTGGGGCGACGCGAACTCGGGCTATGTGGTGTGCATGGTCGCGGCCGCGGAGCCGCTGACCGGCAGCTGGGTGTCGAGCACGCCGTAGCGGCCGACGCGGGGGAAGGGGCGAGCGCCGGGCGTCAGCCGCGGCGCAGGTCCGGCCCGCCGAACAACACGTCGAGCGCGGAGGCGGGAGCCGTGCCGCGCCGATGCCACACGGCCTCGTGCGCGACGATCCAGGCACGAGCCTGGTCCATGCCGCCGGGAGCCGCCTCGACGATGCGCTTGCGGCCCTCCTTGCGCGTGGAGACGAGGCCAGCCTCCACGAGGTAGTTCACATGCTGAAGCACCGCGGAGAGCGACATGTCGAGCGGCTCGGCGAGCTCGCTCACGGTGGCGGGGCCCTGCGCGAGCCGTCCCAGCATGAGGCGTCGGCCGGGGTCCGAGAGCGCCGCGAACGCGCGGTCTATTTGGTCAAGCACATGCTTCAGTATCCTCGCAAGTTGTCCGCCGTCTGGGGAGGCGCGCGGCGCGGCGGTCCGCTCTTCGCCGCGCGAATGTCGTGCCGCCCTGGCACGCTTCGTCTAGGGGTCGAGGGCGGACACTCCGCCCCGGAAGGGACAGCCGTGAAGTACCTCATGTGTGTGCTCATGGAGAAGGTCGCCGACCCCGTGGCCGGCAACGACGCCGTGGAGCCCTGGGTCGAGGAGCACGACGCCTCGGGCGTGCGGTTCTTTGGTGATCGCCTCGCAGCGCCGACCCAGTCAAAGACCGTGCGCGTGCGCGCGAACGGCACGATGGTGACCGACGGCCCGTTCGCCGAGGCGTACGAATCCATCGCAGGCCTGGACATCCTCGAGTGCGACTCGATGGAGCAGGCGATCGAGGTGGCGGCGGGCCACCCCATGGCGCGCCACGGCGCGATCCAGGTGTGGCCGTTCTACGACTGGGAAGGCGAGGGCGAGTAGGGGACTGGGGCGTCGGGCGGCTGCGCACCGCGACCGCTTGACCCTCCCCTTACGGGAGACCACACGATGGGCGACATGTACGGGGACCAGCTACTCAGCATCGGCGATTTTGCTGCGCTTTCGCGGCTGTCGGTGAAGGCGCTGCGGCACTACGACGAGGTGGGTCTGCTGGCCCCTGTGCATGTCGATCCCGACTCCCGCTACCGCAGCTACAGCCCCAAGCAGATCGAGCGGGCCACGCTCATTGGCGACATGCGTCGCATGGACGTGCCGCTCGCCGTAATCCGCGAGGTGCTGGACGGCGACGGGAACCGCGAGAGCGCCGCCGACGCGTTCGCCCACTGGTGGGCCGCGCAGGAGCGGTGGCACGAGCGGCGCCAGGGCATCGGCACCTACATCACACATCGCCTGCTGCACCAAGGAGAGACCCCCATGGCCATCACGACCCGCCGCGTGCCCGAGCGCACGCTCGCCATCCTGGGCAAGGAGCTGTTCCAGCCCGAGCTCGAGCAGTTCATCATGGACGGCTTCACCACCCTGTTCGACTACGGCCAGCGCCACGGTGTCTTGGCCGCGGGCAGCGCCGTCACCACGCCCGACGCCCCCACCTACGCGATCTATCACGGCCCCGTCACCACGGATCAGTCCTCGCTCGTGGAGATCGCGGTGCTGGTCACGCCCGATGCCGTGGCCGAGGGGGCGATCGAGGTGCGAGTCGAGCCTGAACACGACGAGGCCTACGTGGAACTTGCCAAGCGCGAGATCGAGTTCCCCGAGATTCTGCAGGCGTACGACTCGGTGGCAGCGTGGGTGCAGGCACACGGCTCGATGATCGAGTCGCAGCCCTCGCGCGAGGTCTACCTCACGGACGTGATGGCCGTGGCCGACGACGACCACGTGTGCGACGTCGCGTTCCCCTACGTGCCGCAGTCGCACTAGCGGCGCGCGATCGCACCCGCTAGCGGCGCGCGACCACCACCACGGCGCCCAGCTCGTCGTCCTCCTCGGTGCGAGCCGCAAGCCCGGCCGCCTCGGCAGCCGCGAGCGTCTCGTCGGCCAGGTGGTCGCTCGTCTCCACGACGCAGTGGCCGCCAGGCCCGAGCAGGCGCATGGCGGCCTCGAACACGCTCGCCTGCAGCTCGACGCCGGTCTCGCCGCCGTCGAGCGCCGAGTGTGGCTCGTGGTCGCGCGCCTCGGGCGGCATCATCGCGATCTGTAGCGTGGGCACGTACGGGGGGCAGGCTGTCACCACGTCCACAGCGCGCCTCAGAGTGCGGGGCAGGGACGCGTCCATGTCGGAGAGGTACGCATCGGCGCCGTAGGGCTCGAGGTTGCGGAAGGCGGTCGCGTACGCCACCGGGTCCACATCCGAGGCGATCACTGTGAGGTCCGGGCGCTGGTGGGCGATCGCCGCCGCGACGGCCCCCGACCCGCAGCACAGGTCCACCACCGTGCCCCCCTGCGGGGCAAGCTCGGCGCCCCAGCGCGAGACGAGCTCGGTGCGCCTGCGCGGCACGAAGACGCCCGGCAGCAGGCCTATCTTGAGTCCCGCGAACTCGGCCCAGCCCAGGATCTGTTCGAGCGGCACACCGCTCTCGCGCTCGGCGACCGCGGCCTCGATCGCAAAGTCGTCGCCCTCCCACTCGGACATGAGCAGCGCGGCCTCGTCCTCCGCGAACACGCAACCCACGGCGCGCAGCCGAGCCACAACGTCGGCCAGTCGCAGCGAACTCATCCCCCGAGGCTAGCCCCGCGCC
>QKAX01000149.1 GCA_003246255.1 Demequina lutea | reverse complement strand
ACGTCCTTGCCGATGCCGATGGCCATCGGGTGGTCGTTCTTGATGGCCACGGGCGAGCGCAGCACGTCGCCCAGCATGACAGTCTCGCGGTCAGTGTTGGGAATCTCGATGCCGATCGCCATCTTGCCCGGGATGGGCGACAGGATGCGGATGTCGGGGCTCGCCACCGCGTACGCGATGTTCTTTGACAGCTGCGTGATCTTCTCGACCTTGACGCCCTGGCCCAGCTCCACCTCGTAGCGCGTCACTGTGGGAAACTGCTCCAGCACGCTGGTGAGAGACTCGACCACGCGGTCGTTCGCGGATGAGCGCGTCTTGTGGGGCGCCCCCTTTGCCAGCATGGCTGTGCTGGGAAGCACGTAGGGGTTCGAGTTCTCGAGCTCGCCCTGCTCCCCCGCTGGCACGAGCGACGTGGGAGGCGCCGTCTTCTCCGTGGGCAGCACCTCGGTGGCCCCCGGCGCGCCCGCGAACGCCGCGGCAGCGTCGTCGGCATCTAGGGCGTCCAGATCCGGGTCGCCGCTGGGCGCGTACGGGGAGACGACGCCGTAGCCGGGCGTCGCATGGCGCGGCGAGCCGTGCATCGGCGTGGGGATCGTCGGATCCTCTTGCGTGGGGGTGTCCTCGCGACCTGCCGGGTCGATGATGTCGTCGAACGACGAGCGCTCGCGGCTCGCAGCGGAGGCAAACGCCTCGTCGGCCTCGTAGCCCACGATGCGCTCCTTGGCCTTCTGCGCGCGCTCGCGCATGCTGGAGCGCTTGGGCTCGAGCGTGCCGTGCTCGGGCAGGTCGAGCTCGTCGTCGTCCTCGTCCGTGTAGGCACGCCCGCGCAGGTTCTGGACGGCGGCCATCGCCATCGCCACGAGCTCGCGCAGCGGCTTGCCCACGATGATGAGGGCCGATGCGATGCCGAGCATCACCAACACGAAGACCGCCAGGCCGGGCGTCAGCAAGTTGGCGAGCGGGGTGCCGGGCAGGAAGCCCAGGATGCCGCCCGCGGCCTGCACGCCGTCGAGGCCGTCGGTGGGGCTCGGTCGCCCGGAGCCGATGTGAATGATCGAGGCCACCGCGATGATCAGCAGGATCGAGCCGAACGTGATGCGGTAGTTCGTGTCCCCCTCTTGCGGCGCGCGGAACAGGCGAATCGCCATGAGCAGCAGCAGCACGGGCACCACGACCGCGATCACGCCGAACGTGCCGGCAGCGATGCGATGCAGCACTTGGCCAAACCAGTTGTCCAGCTGGAACCACTCGGACGCGGCCACGAGCACGGCCACCACGATGAGCGTCAGGGCGAGGCCGTCGCGGCGCACCTCGGGCGGCACGTCCCGGGCGCCCTGGCCGATGCGGCGCACTCCCCCGCCCACCAGGCGCGACGTCCCGCCGCCGATGCCCTGCAGCGCGCGCACCGGCATCGGCTTGGTCTTGGCGACCTGCCGCGAGCGCGACGAGGAGGACGACGCGCGCGAGCGCGACGACGTGGAGGACTTGCGATTCCCACTGGGGCGAGACTGAGCCATGATGCCTCTCAGGCTACGTGGCGGGGCCGACGCTGGCCCGGAGGCGCGGCGAACGTGACCTACTCGTCACCTGGCTGGCGGCGCGAGCCCGCCTCAGTCGCGCGCCCCGTGGAAGGATGACGGTTCATGGACATCGGCGTGCTGACAGTGGTGGCGGCTGGCGTCACCGTGCTTGCGCTGGTCGCGTGGTTTCGCGTGGTGTCGAGGTACGGCGAGCGCGACGGGCGCGGCCTCCGAATGGTCGGGGCGATCGCAGTCTCGCTCCTGGCCATCACGGCCGGCTCGTTTGAGGCCGCCCACGCGGCACGCCAGAGACTCGCCACCGAGGCCGTCGCCGTGCTGACGGACGTGCCAGGGGCACGCGCAGACTGCGAGCGGTTCAGCGAGGAACTCTTCAATGCCAGCCAGTACCAGGGCTACGTCTATTACGACGGCTCGCACGTGGCGCACCTGAGGCGCACGGTGTGCCACGACCTGTGGGGATACGCGCACGGAGGCCAGGCCAGACCCACGGATGGTCAGATCATCGCGGTGCACATCGTGGCCCACGAGGCGCAGCACATCAACGGGATCACGTCGGAGGCCGAGGCCGAGTGCCGCGCCGTCCAGCTCAACCACCTGATCGCCGAGGCGCTGGGTGCGACCCCCGAGGAGGCGCGCGAGCTCCAGCGGCGCTACTACGCGGAGTTCTACCCGAACCAGCGCTCCGCGTACGCCTCGGCGGCGTGTACCGCGGGCGGCGACCTCGACATCTTTGGCGATCGCGTCGAGTTTCCCTAGGGGCGCGTGGTCACCCGGGCTGCGGCATGGGGTGCTCCATCAGAAACTCCCGCGCCGCTCGCGAGCCCGTCACGCTTGAGCCAGAAGCCGCGCCCGCGGCGACGCCCTCACTCACCGGGAGGACCCGTGCTCGCCCGACGCGCCACGCAAGCAGCCATCACGGCATCGGCCGCCGCGCTGCTCGCCGCTTGCACGGCCGACGCGTCCGTCACCGAGACGGAGACGACGGACCCGGTGCCCATCGCCGCCTCGCAACCGACGGCCGTCCCGAGCGACAAGTTCGGCGCGAGCGCGGCGGCATCGGCATCGGCATCGGCCTCCCCCGAATCGCAGGAAGAACCCCACATGAATCTCACGTTCAACGGCACCACGGTGCCCGTCACGCTTGCCGACAACTCGTCCGTGGAGGCGCTCATCGCGCACCTCGCGGACGGCCCGCTCACCCTCACGCTCGCCGACTACGGCTCCATGGAGAAGGTGGGCCCGCTGGGATTTGACCTGCCGCGCAACGACGAGCAGATCACCACCCAGGCGGGCGATGTGATCCTCTACCAGGGCGGCGCGCTCGTGATCTACTACGCGCCCAACTCGTGGAACTTCACGCGCTTGGGGCGCATCGAGGGGTACACGGGCGAGCAGCTCAAGGCGATGCTGGGCTCGGGCAACGTGGACGTCACCCTGGAGCTCGGCGACTAACTGGCACTCGGCCCGCTACGCCTCGATCACGATCGGGATGATCATGGGGCGGCGGCGCAGCTTGGAGCCCACAAACCGTCCCACGACGCGGCGCATCACCTGCTGCAGCTGGTGATTGTCGGTGGAGCCTGAGCGGGCGGCGTCCTCGATCGCGTTCTTGATGTCATCAAGGATCGCGTCAAACACCGAGTCGTCCTCGGCCAGACCGCGCGCGTGCACCTCGGGGCCCGAGACGACGCGGCCGTTGGACGAGTCCACCACCGCGAGCACCGACACGAAGCCCTCGTCCGCCAGAATGCGACGGTCCTTGAGCTCGGTCTCGGTGATCTCGCCCACGGACGAGCCGTCCACGTAGATGTTGTGATAGTCGATCGCGCCCACGATCTTGGCGACGCCGTCCTTGAGGTCAACCGCCACGCCGTTCTCGGCGAGCATGACGTTCTCGGCGGCGATGCCCGTCTTCTGCGCCACGCGGCCGTTGGCCAGCAGGTGGCGCACCTCGCCGTGAATGGGCATCACGTTCTTGGGGCGCAGGATGTTGTAGCAGTACATCAGCTCGCCCGCCGAGGCGTGGCCTGAGACGTGCACGCGCGCGCTGCCCTGGTGCACCACATCGGCGCCAAGGCGCATGAGGCCGTTGATGACGCGGAACACCGCGTTCTCGTTGCCAGGGATCAGCGACGATGCCAGGATCACCAGATCCCCTGCGCCCACCTGCACCTTGTGGTCGCGGTTGGCCATGCGGCTGAGCGCGGCCATAGGCTCGCCCTGTGAGCCGGTGGACATGTAGACCACCTGCTCGGGCGGCATGAGGTCCGCCTTCTTGGGGTCCACCAGGATGCCGTCGGGCACCTTGAGGTAGCCCAGCTCGGCCGCGATGTTCATGTTCTTGACCATGCTGCGGCCCACGAAGGCCACGCGGCGGCCGTGCGCGTGCGCGGCGTCGATCACCTGCTGCACGCGGTGCACGTGCGACGCAAAGGACGCGACCACAATGCGACCGGTGGCCGTTCCGAAGAGGCGATCCAGCGTCGGGCCAATCTCCACCTCGGACGTGGTGAAGCCGGGCACCTCCGCGTTGGTGGAGTCCACCTGGAAGATGTCCACGCCCTCCTCGCCAAAGCGAGCGAACGAGCGCAGGTCCGTGATGCGGCCGTCGAGCGGCAGCTGGTCCATCTTGAAGTCACCCGTGTTGAGAACCGTGCCGGCCGGCGTGCGCACAAAGACCGCGAGCGCATCGGGGATGGAGTGGTTCACCGCCACAAACTCGAGGTCCCACACGCCCAGCTTCTCGCGCTGGTGCTCCTTGACGGCCAGCGTGATGGGGCTGATGCGGTGCTCCGCGAGCTTGGACTCGATGAAGGCGAGCGTGAGCTGCGAGCCGAGGATCGGGATGTCCTGGCGCATGCGCAACAGGTACGGCGTGGCGCCGATGTGGTCCTCGTGACCGTGCGTGAGCACCAGGCCGTCGATGTCGTCAAGGCGATCCTCGAGGTAGGTGAGGTCCGGCAGCACGAGGTCGACGCCCGGCTGGTTCTCTTCGGGGAACAGCACGCCGCAGTCGATGATCAGCAGGCGCCCGTTGTACTCGAGCACGTGCATGTTGCGGCCGACCTCGCCGAGGCCTCCCAGCGGGATCAGGCGGAGAGTGCCCTCCTCAAGCGGAGGCGGGCTGGGCAATTCGGGGTGAAAGTTCATCTGGTCATTCCTGCGGCCTCAAGAGCCGCCACCAATGCGGTGTAGTCGGAGTCCGACGCTGGCAGGAGCGGCAGGCGCATCGCGCGGCTGGCAATCGCCCCGGCCCAGTAGGCGGCGGACTTGGCGTTGACGGCACCCGGGCCGTCGAAGATGGCGGTGTGGACGGGCAGCAGCGCCTCGTGAAGGCGCTGAGCCTCGTCCATGTCGCCCGCGTCGAAGGCCGCGATCATGGCGGCGATCTCGCGCGAGGCGATGTGGGACGACACCGAGACCACGCCCACGCCACCGGCGCGGAGGAAGTCGAGCGTCAGCGGGTCGTCGCCTGAGTACCAGGCGAGGCCCGAGCGGGCGGCGCGCTCCTTAGCGGCCTCCACGTTTCCGGTCGCGTCCTTCAGGGCGACGACGCGGGGGTGCTGGGCGATCTCGTCGAGCGCCCAGTCGCTGATGGGGGTGGCCGTGCGTCCGGGGATGTCGTAGAGCATCACCGGGAGGCTTGACGAGCCCAGGATGGCGCGGAAGTGCGCCACCACGCCGGCCTGCGTCGGCTTGGAGTAGTAGGGCGTGAGAGCCAGGATGCCGTCGGCGCCCGCCTCCTCGCCCTGCTCGGCCATGCGCACCGCGTGAGCCGTGTCATTCGAGCCCGCACCCGTGAGGATCGTGACCTCGGGGCCCACCGCGTCGCGCACCGCTCGAATCAGGTCCACCTTCTCAGGCGCGTGCGTGGTGGGCGCCTCGCCGGTGGTGCCCGAGAGCACCAGTCCGTCCGAGCCGCGCTCCACCAGGAACTTCGCGAGCTTCTGCGCGCTCGTGAAGTCGATGGCTCCGCCCTCATGCATGGGCGTCACCATGGCGGTCAGCACTGTGCCAAAGGGGCGGTGGGTCATGGCCCTAACTTACCGCGTCGGCGTG
>QKAX01000021.1 GCA_003246255.1 Demequina lutea | reverse complement strand
TCGCGCAGGTTCTGCACGGCGTCCGTGGCCTCCTGCGACGCGCCGTCGAACACGTCCTTGGTGTCGATGATCGCGCCGTCAGAGAACCACTCCACCTCCGTCTCGGCGAACGCTGGCGAGGCCTCGATCGCATCGGCGAGCGCTTGGACGGCCGCCCGCTCGCCGCCCGTGCCGGTGATGGCCACCGCCGTGGCGGACTGGCCGTAGCCGTAGTCCTCGACCAGCGTGTCGACGGCCTGCCGGAAGCCGAGGTCCTCGGGCAGCGCGTCGGTGCCGGGGAAGGCGAGCCGCATGGAGAGGGCGGGCACGGCGAGGGCGAGAAGGATCGCCGCGCCGGCGAGGGCGCTCGCCACCGGCCGACGCAGCACGCCGCGGGCCACCGCCGACCAGACGCGGGGCTCGGCACCGGGGCGGGCGAGCGGAAGGCGGCCAGCGTTGACGCGGCGACCCAGCAGTCCAAGCACCGCAGGCAACAGCGTGAGGGCGGTGATGACGGCCATCAGCGCCACGATCATGGCTCCCGCCGCGAGGCTCATCATGAGCGTGGACCTCACCACGAGCAGGCCGCCGAGCGATATCAGCACCGTGGCACCGGAAATCAGCACGGCGCGGCTCGCGGTATTGCCCGCTACCGTCACGGCGTCCAGCACCGTGCGGCCGTGCGCGAGTTCCTCGCGGAACCGCTGCACGATCACGAGCGAGTAGTCGACGCCCAGCGCCAGGCCCATCATCGAGATCATGTTGACCACAAAGAACGAGAGCTCGAACACCTGACCCACGAGGGTCGTGGCGCCGATCGCCGTCACGATGGCGATGCCGCCCACCATGAGCGGGATGCCGGCGGCCAGGAGCGCGCCAAACACCAGGATGAGCACCACCACGGCGATGCCCGCGCCGATGAGCTCTCCCCTCACGAACGTGTCCTCGGCAAGATCGTCGATCACGGCGTTCGCGCTTGCGTTGCCGTAGGCGTAGACGTCGATGCCGCCTTCGCTGAGCGCCGCTGTCGCCTCATTAATGGCGTCGCCCACGCCGTCCGGCGCATCCAGCGTGAGGGTGGCCGTGACGAGCGCCGAGTGGCCGTCCTCGGCCACGGGGAACGGCGCGTCCAGCGTCGGCGCAGTCACGGACTCGATGCCGTCGATGCCTGCCAACTCGTCAACGACCCGGGAGAGCGCGTCCTGGAACGACGCGTCGCCAAAGGTGAGCGAGTCCGAGGCGACCACGATGGTCTCCACCTCGGGCACGTCGTCGGCGCTGCCCCGGAACTTCTCGATCAGGTCTTCGGCCTGCATGGACTCCGTGGTGGTGAGCGCGCGGTCGTCCTGCGTCAGCACGTCGCCGAGGCGGCCCATCGCGAGCACGGCGGCCACCAGCAGCACTGCCCATGCCGCGATGGTGAGCCAGGGTCGGGTGGCGGCGGCTCTGGCGAGCCTGCCTGTCATTCCCACGTTCATGGTCTTCTCCTTGTCAGGGCCGCAGGTGGGGCCTCCGGCGCATGACCGACGCTATGAAGCGGGGGGTGGCGGGGTCTGCCCGCGCGCGGGTGAAAGCTGGGCGCCATCCGGGGGGATTGCGCGTCACCCGCGCGGGGGAGCGCCGCTCGATCTCCCCTAGGGGAGTGAGGCGCGAATCGGCCGCGCGGGTGTGGCCGCTTGCCGAGCCGCACGCCACCATGGAGCCATGAATCCGCTGATGCGCTACTTCGCCGTGCTGTGGTCTGGCCGTACCTTCAAGGCGTACGCCTATCTGCTCCTGGCACTTCCGCTGGGCATCGCGTACGTCGTGTACACGATCACCCTGCTCTCGCTCTCGATAGGCCTCTCGTTCATCTGGGTGGGCATCCCCATGCTGGTGGGCCTGCTGATGAGCATGCGCGGCATCGGGGCGGCGGAGCGCGGCACCGCCAACATCATGCTGGACGCGCGGATCCTGCCGCCCGGGCGCCGCCGCTCGCGAGCGGCAGAGCGGGGCCGCCAGTCGTGGTGGCTGCGCGCGTGGGACGTGATCGCCGACTCGCATGCCTGGAAGGTGGCGCTGTGGACGCTGATGCGCCTGGTGCTGGGCGTGGTCGGCTTAGCCGTGGCAGTCGCGGCGCTCGTGGTGCCCATCTCCATCGCGGCCGCCGTGATCCAGGCCGTGCTCATCGAGCTGGGGATTGGAGACTGGACCTTCAGCCCCGATTCCGAGACCGTCGCGAGGACAGTGTCGTTCTGGGTGCTGATTGGCACTCCCGTGTTGGTGCTCTTCATGCCAGCGCTGCCGTGGGCGGCGCGAGGCCTGGGGGCGGCTCACCGCGCCATCGCCCGGTGGGCGCTCGGTCCCCGCAGCGCCGACATTGCCCGCGTCGCCACCGAGCGCGCCGAGCTCGCCGAGGAGCAGGTGCGGATCGACCAGGAGCTGCACGACAGCATCGGCCACATGATCACCATGAACGTGATCCAGGCCGGCGCCGGAGCGCACGTGTTTGACACCGACCCCGAGTTTGCCCGCCAGGCGCTCAAGAACATCGAGGAGCGAGGCCGCGCCGCGATGGGTGAGCTCGATCGCATCATCGCCACGATCCGTGGCGACCAGCCCGAGACGCGCGCCCCGCTGCCAGGGCTGGCCGACATCGAGGGGTTGATCGCCTCTGGCCGTGAGGCGGGCATGGACATCTCGGCGACCATCGACGCGCCCGCTGTGCCCAACGCGGTGGGCCGTGCCGCGTTCACAGTGGTGAGGGAGGCGCTCACGAACGCGGCCAAGCACGCACCCGGGGCCGCGTGCCGCGTGTCCGTGGGGCAGCTGGACGACGCCCTCGCTGTCGCGGTGGCGAACGGCCCGGCAGTCGCTGGCGCGGTCCCGGCTGGCAGCGGGGGAGGGCGACGAGGCATCGCCGGCATGCGCGACCGCATCGAGCTGCTGGGCGGAAAGCAACGCATCGCGGCCACCGAGGGCGGCGGCTTCGAGGTGCTCGCGCTGGTGCCGCTCGGCGCACGACTCGAGCTTCCCGACGCTCTCGATGAGACGTGGGCTCAGCTTCGCGAGAGGGTGTCCGCATGAACATCGTGATTGTGGACGACGACCCCCTCGTGCGGATGGGTCTGCGCGCCATCGTGAGCTCCGAGCCAGGGTGGACTGTGGTGGGCGAGGCGGGCGACGGGCACGAGGCGCTCGCGACGGTCGAGCAGCAGCGGCCGGACCTGGTGCTCATGGACGTGCGCATGCCACGTATGGACGGGCTCGCAGCCACGCGTCAGATTGTCGCCGCGGAGTGGGGAGCCCGCGTGCTCGTGCTCACCACGTTCGAGGTGGACGAGTACGTGTTCGAAGCGATGCGAGCGGGTGCCTCCGGATTTGTGCTCAAGCGCGTCCCGCCTGCTGAACTGATCGAGGCCGTGCGCGTCGTGGCGAGCGGCGAGTCGCTGCTGTTTCCCGCCTCGACCAGGTCGGTGATCGAGCGGTTTGCCGAGCCGCAACCCGCGGCGACGCTACCGGAACTCACCGAGCGCGAGGCTGACGTGCTGCGCTTGCTGGCGAGGGGGCTCTCGAACGGAGAGATTGCTGTGGAGCTCTTCGTGTCGATCGAGACGGTGAAGAGCCACGTCGCATCGATCCTCATGAAGATCGGCGTGCGCGACAGGACGCAGGCAGTCATCGCCGCCTACGAGGCGGGCTTTGTGAAGCCCGGCGACGCCGAGGGACAGCCTCGCTAGGCGGTGTCCCGCGCGGCGTGAACGGCGACGGGCGTTCCCAGCGGCACCAACGCTGACATCTGGAGGATGGTGTCGTTCGGCACGCGGATGCACCCATTCGAGACGGACGTGCCGATGCTCGTGGGGGCGTTGGTGCCATGGATCGCCAGCTGCGGCGCGCCGCCGTTGAACGTGGTGAGCACCTCCGAGTAGCCCGAGAGCCCCAGGATGAACGGGCCGTACACGCCGTCGGGCGCGGAGGCGAGGTCGATCGGGTCCGTCACGTAGTACAGGCCGAGCGGGGTGGGGGTACGGGGCGAACCCACCGCGGCCGTCGTCGTGAGCACTACAGCGCCGTCGACGGTCACGTCCACCTGGTGATCATCCAGATAGATGTCCACGCGCGTCGACGACTCGGTGAGGATCACGTCGGACTCGCGCACCCAGCCGTACTCGTGACCCGCTCGGTTGGGCAGCTGAACCCGCACCCAGCCCTCGGCTTCGGTCCCGTCCGAGACGGCGAGCAGGGTGCCGGGGAGGCCGTAGGTGGACGTGCGGCCGAGCGTCTCGGTGACGGCGCCGTCGGGCGCGCTGAAGACCTGCAGGCTGTCCACCGCGGTGGTCACGATGAGCGAGCCGATGTGGGGGGCATCGGCCGTGGCTACCCTGGCCGAGCCGGTGGCCACCACGGGCTCCTGCACCGTGGGCTCCACGGCGGCGACGGGCGCCGCGAGCGGGATCGCCTCGCCGTCAGGCACGCGGTGACGCGCGGAATCCCACAGCACGAGGGCCACGGCGAGCGCGACAACCAGCGTCGCGCCCACCGCCGGGAGCAGCTTCGACCACCGTGTCACGGCACCTCCTCGGCCCAGTATCCCCGGCGACAGTGACCGGCGCGCGTGATGCCGCCCGCGCCGCACATGACTAGGCTGGGGCGCAACGTCCCCAAGGCTGCGTGACCCGCGCCCCAAGCGTAAGGATTCCGATGGATCTGTACGAATACCAAGCGCGCGACATGTTCGAGAAGCACGGCGTACCCGTGCTACCGGGCATCGTCGCCTCCACCCCCGCCGAGGCCAAGGCCGCGGCCGAGAAGCTGGGCGGCGGCACCGTCGTTGTCAAGGCTCAGGTGAAGACGGGAGGCCGCGGCAAGGCCGGCGGCGTCAAGGTGGTGCACAATCCGGCCGACGCGGAGGCGGCCGCGGCGCAGATCCTCGGAATGGACATCAAGGGCCACACTGTCCACAAGGTGATGATCGCCGCTGGTGCGAAGATCGCGCAGGAGTTCTACTTCTCCGTGCTGCTCGACCGCGCGCAGCGCCGCTACCTGGCCATGTGCTCCGTCGAGGGCGGCATGGAGATCGAGCAGCTCGCGGTGGAGAAGCCCGAGGCGCTCGCCCGCGTGGCCGTCGACCCGCTCAAGGGCATCGACGCCGAGAAGGCCGCCGAGATTGTGGCCACCGCAGGCTTCCCGGCCGAGCTGGCAGACAAGGTCGCCGCCGTGATCATGTCACTGTGGGGGGTGTACGACGCCGAGGACGCCACGCTCGTGGAGGTGAACCCGCTGGTGCTCACGGAGGACGGCGAGGTCATCGCGCTCGACGGCAAGGTGACCCTGGACGAGAACGCAGGCTTCCGCCACGAGGACCACGAGGCCCTCGAGGACAAGGACGCCGCGGACCCGCTGGAGGCCAAGGCCAAGGCGCTCGACCTCAACTACGTGAAGCTCGACGGCTCGGTGGGCATCATCGGCAACGGCGCTGGCCTCGTGATGTCCACGCTCGACGTCGTGGCGTACGCGGGCGAGCAGTTCGGCGGCGTCAAGCCCGCGAACTTCCTCGACATCGGCGGCGGCGCATCTGCCGCCGTGATGGCGAACGGCCTCGACGTCATCCTCAACGACGCGCAGGTCAAGTCAGTGTTCGTCAACGTGTTCGGCGGCATCACGTCGTGCGTCGAGGTGGCCAAGGGCATCATCGGCGCGCTGGAGTCGCTGGGCGACGCGGCCACCAAGCCGCTCGTGGTGCGCCTCGACGGCAACGCCGTGGAGGAGGGCCGCGAGATCCTCGCTGCCGCGGGCCACCCGCTCGTGACCATCGTCGAGACCATGGACGGCGCCGCGGCCAAGGCCGCCGAGCTCGCCGCCGCCGCGTAAGGAGAACCCCCATGGCCATCTTCCTCACCAAGGATTCAAAGGTTGTCGTCCAGGGCATGACCGGCTCGGAGGGCATGAAGCACACCACGCGCATGCTCGCCTCCGGCACCCAGATCGTGGGCGGCGTGAACCCGCGCAAGGCGGGCGAGCAGGTCGCCTTCCCCGACGACGTGACCATCCCCGTCTTCGGCTCGGTTGCCGACGCGATGGCTGAGACGGGCGCCGACGTGTCAGTGGTCTTCGTGCCGCCGGCCTTCACCAAGGCCGCCGTGATCGAGGCCGTGGACGCTGGCATGCCGCTCGTGGTCATCATCACCGAGGGCGTGCCCGTCGCCGACACGGCCGAGTTCTTCTCCTACGCCACCGAGAAGGGCACGCGCCTGATCGGCCCCAACTGCCCCGGACTCATCACGCCAGGACAGTCGAACGTGGGCATCACGCCCGCGACGATTACCGGCCCCGGCAAGATTGGCCTCGTGTCAAAGTCCGGCACCTTGACCTATCAGATGCTGTTCGAGTTGCGCGACATCGGCTTCACCACGGCGGTGGGTATTGGCGGCGACCCGATTGTGGGCACCACCCACATCGACTGCCTCGAGGCGTTCCAGAACGATCCGGAGACCGAGGCGATCGTGATGATCGGCGAGATCGGCGGCGACGCCGAGGAGCGCGCCGCTGCGTACATCAAGGAGCACGTCACCAAGCCCGTGGTGGGCTACGTGGCGGGCTTCGAGGCGCCCGAGGGCAAGACGATGGGCCACGCGGGCGCGATCGTGTCCGGCTCCGCCGGCACCGCGCAGGCCAAGAAGGAGGCCCTCGAGGCGGCCGGCGTCAAGGTGGGCAAGACTCCCTCCGAGACGGCGCGCCTGATGCGCGAGATCCTGCAGGGCTAAGACCCGGCTTCACGAGCGAAGAGGGCCCCGCGGCGATGGCCGTGGGGCCCTCTGCGTGTGCAGCCGCGCTGCGAGTGGGCCGCGGCCGCGCGCCGATCCCGCGCGCCGGGGCGTCGCCGGTGGACCATAGCGGGGTGACAGCCACCACCTCCATTGCCCGCGCGTCCAGCGCGACAGCACGCGCCGCCACGCAGGCCATGACTGTGGTCCGCACCGGTGCGCCCGGATGGCTCGGCGGCGCCGCGGCAGGAGTGCAAGCCGCGCTGTTCTCGTTCGCCCTCATCCTGATTCCGTTGTGGGTGATGGCCGCCGGCTCCGAGGATGCCGTGTCGTGGGGGGCCTCGAGCGGTCTCGCTGCGCGATTCTGGCTGTTGGGTTTTGGGGTGCCGTGGGCAGTTGATGGCACTCCCATCTCGCTCGTGCCGCTGGGGATCCCCGCGATCACGGCGCTCATGCTGGTGCAGTTGGCGCGCCGCTTCGGCTCGGCCACCGTCACAGCTGGCGTGTTCACGGTGATCGCGTTCTCAGGCACGCTTGCGCTGGTCGCGGCGATCGCGTGGCACGGCGTGCCAGACGCGGGCGACAGGGTGTGGCGCGCTGTGCTGGTGTCAGCCGTGATGGCCACGCCTGCCACGGCCTGGGGTCTGATGCGCCAGCGCGGCATGTCGCTCGCGTGGCTCGACAGCGTCCCCACGTGGCTCAGGGCAGGCGTGCGCCTCGCTGTCGCGATGCTCGCCGCGCTGGTGGTGCTCGCGAGCCTCGCGGCGGCGGTGTCAACCTTCCAGCATCGAGGCGTCATGGCCGAGAGCGCGACCGCCCTCAACCCCGATGCCGCATCCGGAGTCGCCCTCGCGGCGCTCGAGATGCTCTACGCGCCCACGATCGTGGTGTGGGTCGCGGCGTGGTTCTCAGGGGCCGGTTACGACCTCGCGGGCCTGCACGTCGCACCCGGGTCGGACGTTCTCTCCTCGGCGCCCATGCCGCTTCCCCTCATGGGCGCGCTTCCCACGTGGACCTCGGCGGGGGCGGCCCCGTGGCTTGTGGTGGTCCTCGGTGCGGTGTGCGCCTACGCGCTCCGCAAGCGTCTGGGTGGTGGCGTGTGGGCCCTCGCGCCGGTGGGAGTGGCCGCAGCCATCGTCACGCTGGTGCTGGCGGCGGCGGGGCGCTGCGCGTGGGGCGCGATGGGTCCGGGGCTGTTGGCCAGCGTCGGACCTTCGCCGTGGGTGTTCGGTGCGTTGGCGGCAGCTGAGCTGGCCGGAGGCGCCGTGGCGATCGCCGCCGCCCTGTACGGGCTGCGCAGACTGCGCGGCGCCACCACCATGACGGTGCGGTCCGCGAGCCTCGCTACGACGCAGGAACGTCCAACCCGTACTCGCGCAGAATCGAGTCCTGCCAGTCAGTCACCGACTGCTCAAAGTCCGTCTGGCACCGCTGGATCCTCGCCTGAGTGATGGCGGTGTCGAGGCAGTCCTCGTGCGCCATGATCTGCGGGGCGAGAATCACCCACGACAGCCCGAGCAGCGCGAAGTAGCCGGCGAACATCTCGCCCACTATCAGCAGGACGCGCAGGGAGGTCTGCCCCGCCGCGCGGAACGACTGCACCAGCGCGATGATGCCCACCACTCCCGCCAGCGGCGCGGCGACGACGAGTCCAAAGCGCAGGGGCACCGGCAACGCCGAGATGATCATGGCCACCAGCATCAGCAGCACAAAGCGGATGGCCCAGGTGCGGGATGCCTCCGCAGGCGTGCGCGGCGCCTTGTCGCTCGTTGCGGGGGGCGGCACGATGTCACGCTGCGGAGGGGTCACGGGTCCAGCATGCCGATAGGGTCTGACTGTGACAAACCGGCCCGCGCGTCTCGTCGTGTTGATCTCCGGCGGCGGCTCCATCATGAGCGCGCTGCAGGAGGCCTGCATCGACGCCGGATTCGGCGCCCGGATTGCCGCAGTCGTGGCCGATAGGGCCGATGCCGGGGGCCTGCAGATCGCCGCCGCGGCGGGCCTTCCCACGGCCACCGTGAGCCCCCGCGACTTCGAGTCTCGCGAGCTGTGGGACACGGCGCTCGCACGCACAGTCGCCGCCTTTGAGCCGGATCTTGTGGTGTGCGCGGGGTTCATGCGTCTCATCGGCGCGCCCCTTCTCGAGGCCCAGGCCGGGCGCATCGTCAATACCCACCCTGCCCTGCTGCCAGCGTTCCCAGGCGCCCATGCCGTGCGCGACGCGATGGCCGCGGGCGTGAAGGTCACTGGCTGCACCGTCATGCTCGTGGACGCCGGGGTGGACACCGGCCCGATCCTGGCGCAGCAAGCCGTCGATGTGCGAGAAAATGACACCGAAGACTCCCTCCACGAACGCATCAAGGCAGTGGAGCGCGAACTGGTGGTGAGCACCGTTGGCACGATGGTGCGGTCTGGATGGACGGTCGAGGGGCGCGTGACGCGCCTGGGGACCACAGCGGAAGGAACAGGCGTATGACGCAGCGGCAGCCGATCAAGCGGGCCCTCATCTCGGTGTATGACAAGGCTGGCGTGGAGGACCTCGCGAAGGCCCTCGCCGCGCAGGGCGTGCAGATCGTGTCCACCGGCTCCACCGCGTCGCGCATCGCTGTGGCGGGCGTGGACGTGACCCCCGTGGAGCAGATCACCGGCTTCCCCGAGTGCCTCGACGGCCGCGTCAAGACTCTCCACCCGCGCGTGCACGCAGGCATCCTCGCCGACCGTCGCCTCGAGTCGCACCGCGAGCAGCTCGCGGAGCTCGACATCGAGCCCTTCGATCTGGTGGTGGTGAACCTGTACCCGTTCGCCGCGACGGTCGCCTCGGGCGCTAGCCAGGACGAGGTCGTGGAGCAGATCGACATCGGCGGCCCCTCGATGGTGCGCGCGGCCGCCAAGAACCACCCGTCGGTGGCCGTGGTGGTGAACCCCGCCGACTACTCCGCCGTGGCCGACGCAGTGGCCGGGGGAGGCTTCACCCTCGCCGAGCGTCAGGCGCTCGCGGCGAAGGCCTTCCGCCACACCGCGTCGTACGACATCGCGGTGGCGTCCTGGATGGGCAACGTCGTCGCGCCCGACGACGAGGGCAGCGGCTTCCCCGGCTGGGTGGGCTTCAGCGCGGAGCGCGCGGCGACGCTGCGCTACGGCGAGAACCCCCACCAGCGTGCCGCGTTGTACACGGACGAGTTCGGCGCGGGCGGTCTCGCGCGTGCCACGCAGCTGCAGGGCAAAGAGATGTCCTACAACAACTACGTGGACGCCGATGCCGCGTGGCGCGCCGCGCACGACTTCACCCAGCCAGCGGTGGCCGTCATCAAGCACGCTAACCCGTGCGGCATCGCGGTGGCGGACTCGATCGCGGCGGCGCACGCCAAGGCGCACGCGACGGACCCGGTGAGCGCGTTTGGTGGCGTGATCGCAGTGAATGGCACCCTCACCGCGGCCGCAGCAGAGTCCATCAAGCCCATCTTCACCGAGGTGGTCGTGGCCCCCGCCTACGAGCCCGAGGCGCTTGAGATCCTGGCGTCCAAGAAGAACCTGCGCGTGCTTCAGGTCGAGGGCGGCCCCGTGGGCGGCGACGTCAAGCACATCTCGGGCGGCATCCTGCTGCAGGCGGCCGACCGCATCGACGCCCCCGGTGACGATGCGTCGACGTGGACCCTCGTCGCGGGCGAGCACCCCGGCGACGACGTGCTCGCGGACCTCGCGTTCGCGTGGCGCGCGTGCCGCTCCGTGAAGTCAAACGCGATCCTGCTGGCACACGACGGCGCGGCGGTGGGCATCGGCATGGGTCAGGTCAACCGCGTGGACTCCTGCAGGCTTGCCGTGGAGCGCGCCGCGGAGCGCGCCGCGGGTTCCGTCGCCGCGTCCGACGCCTTCTTCCCCTTCGCCGATGGCCTCCAGGTGCTCATCGACGCGGGCATCAAGGCCGTGGTATCGCCCGGCGGATCCGTGCGCGACGGCGAAGTCATCGAGGCGGCCCAGGCGGCGGGCATCGCGCTGTTCCACACCGGCACGCGCCACTTCTTCCATTAGGCACCCATGAACGAGCAGCACCTCACCACTGCCAGGGTGGCAGGCAGCGTCCTCGGCGTCGCGCTGTGCCTGGTGGCGCTCGCCGCGCTCGCGTCTGCGCAGGTGGCGATCATCGCCCTGGGCGCCTTCGCCATCGCGGGCGCCGGCGCGCGCACATTCACGCCGCTGCGGCGCGCGTTCGTGGTGCGCCGCAGGGCCGTGGACGTGGGCGTGTTGCTGGTGTTGGGTGGCTCGCTGCTCTATCTGGGCTTCACCACTCCGCTCGGCTAGTCCTCAGTGACGGCGTCCACGAGCTGCACCGTGTCGAGATCCTCGGCGTCCCCAAAGAGTCGGTAGAGAATCCCCACGATGAGCCCCCCGGCGAGGGGCGCGAGCCACCACGCCCACAGTTGGCCGAGCGCCCAGGGCTCGGCGAAGAGCGCTGTCGCTGTGGCGCGGGCGGGGTTGAGCGCGCCGTTGGTGAGCGGGATCGCCATGACGATCAGCATCGTGAGGCCAACCGAGATGGTGAAAGGCGCCTGGTGGAGAGGCGCCCTCACAGATGTGGCGGAGAGGATCAGCGCCACCAGGAGGCCCGTAAAGGTCGCCTCGGCGAGCAGCGCGCCCGTCACGGGGACTCCCCACGCCGAGTGCTCACCAAAGCCGATCGACATGCCGCTCATCGCGACGCGCGCATCAGTGACAGTGGGGTCGGCGTGCAGCACCCCAAAGATGACGGCCGTGCCGGCCGCGGCACCCACCACCTGGGCGATTGCGTAGGGCGCAATGTCGCGCCCGGGGAAGCGCCCCGCCGCCCACAGTCCTACCGTCACCGCGGGGTTGAAGTGTGCGCCGGAGACGTGGCCGATCGCGATGATGAGCGCCAACACCGCGATACCCCACCCGAGCGCCACGATGATGGTGGCGTTGAGGTTGTACGGCAGCGCGAGCACGGCGGCACCGAGGCCCGCCATCATGAGGATCGCGGTGCCGATGGCCTCGGCTGCCAGCCGCGCAGGTAGCGACGGTCCCACCTCGTGCTTGGACCAGGCCTCCTTGCTCGCCACCATGTCGTCGCGGAACGCCGCCTCGTTGTCCTCGCCCATGCCTCTTCCTTTGTCGCGTGGCCCCAGCGCGGGGCATCGGGCCCATCCTTGCATCGGCGCCCGGCCGCGACCCATGTCCCCGGGTAAACAACGCATGACGCTGCGTGCACGTTGGGTGAGGAGGCCCGCGAATGTCTTCCAAGAGAGCGTAAAAGCTGCGTCACGTGGACTACCCTTGGCGTAGCACCCCCACGACGATGAGGAGAGCGCCCGCATGGCGAAGATCAAGGTCGAAGGCAAGGTCGTCGAGCTCGACGGCGACGAGATGACGCGGATCATCTGGCAGTTCATTAAGAACCGCCTGATTCACCCCTACCTCGACGTCGACCTCGAGTACTACGACCTGGGCATCGAGTCGCGCGACGCGACCGACGACCAGATCACCATCGACGCAGCCAACGCGATCAAGCAGCACGGCGTGGGCGTCAAGTGCGCCACCATCACGCCCGACGAGGCGCGCGTCAAGGAGTTCGGCCTCAAGCAGATGTGGCGCTCGCCCAACGGCACGATCCGCAACATCCTGGGCGGCGTCGTGTTCCGCGAGCCCATCATCATCTCCAACGTGCCCCGCCTGGTGCCCGGCTGGACCAAGCCGATCGTGATCGGCCGCCACGCGCACGGCGACCAGTACAAGGCCACCGACTACAAGGTGCCCGGCGCCGGCACTGTGACGCTCTCGTACACGCCGGCCGACGGCTCCGAGCCCGTGCAGTTTGAGGTCGTCAAGATGCCCGCGGGCGGCGGCGTGATGATGGGCATGTACAACTTCAACGAGTCGATCGCTGACTTTGCCCGCGCCTCGTTCGCGTACGGCCTGCAGCGCAATTACCCGGTGTACCTGAGCACCAAGAACACGATCCTCAAGCAGTACGACGGCGCCTTCAAGGACATCTTCCAGGACGTCTTTGAGAAGGAGTACAAGGCGCAGTTCGACGCCGCGGGCATCACGTACGAGCACCGCCTCATCGACGACATGGTCGCCTCGGCCATGAAGTGGGAGGGCGGCTACGTGTGGGCCACCAAGAACTACGACGGCGACGTCCAGTCCGACACCGTGGCGCAGGGCTTCGGCTCGCTGGGCCTCATGACGTCGGTGCTCATGACCCCCGACGGCAAGACCGTCGAGGCCGAGGCCGCGCACGGCACCGTGACGCGCCACTATCGTCAGCACCAGGAGGGCAAGCCCACCTCGACCAACCCGATCGCGTCGATCTTCGCGTGGACGGGCGGCCTGAAGCACCGCGGCAAGCTCGACGGCACTCCCGAGGTCATCGGCTTTGCCGAGGCGCTCGAGGACGTCATCATCAAGACCGTTGAGTCCGGCAAGATGACGAAGGACCTCGCAGCGCTCGTTGGCCCCGATCAGGAGTGGCAGACCACCGAGGACTTCCTCGCCACGCTCGACGAGAACCTCAAGGCCCGCCTGGGTTAAGCGCCCCCGCGGGATCCCACAACCGGCGGGCGATGGAGCCCGCAGGAAGGCATCACTATGACCGTCCCCGTCAATGTGACCGTGACCGGAGCCGCCGGCCAGATCGGTTACGCGCTACTGTTCCGCATCGCGTCCGGCCAGATGCTTGGCCCGGATACCCCGGTGCGCCTGCGCCTGCTGGAGATCCCGCAGGCGGTCAAGGCCGCTGAGGGCACCGCGATGGAGCTGGACGACTGCGCGTTCCCGCTGCTGGACGGCATCGACATCTTCGACGATGCCAAGGCGGCGTTCGACGGCGTCAACGTGGGCCTTCTTGTGGGCGCCCGCCCTCGCGGCGCCGGCATGGAGCGCGGCGATCTGCTCGCGGCCAACGGTGGCATCTTTGGTCCGCAGGGCGAGGCCATTAACGCGGGTGCGGCCGACGACGTGCGCGTGCTGGTCGTGGGCAACCCGGCCAACACAAACGCGCTGATCGCGTCGGCGCATGCGCCCGACGTGCCCGCCGAGCGCTTCACGGCCATGATGCGGCTCGACCACAACCGCGCCCTCGCTCAGCTGGCTCAGAAGGCAGGCGTGGGGGTCTCCGACGTCAAGAACGTGACCATCTGGGGCAACCACTCCGCGAAGCAGTACCCCGACATCGCGCACGCGACCATTGCGGGCAAGCCCGCCCCCGAGGTCATCGGCGACGAGGCCTGGGTGACCGATTCCTTCATCCCCACGGTGGCCAAGCGCGGCGCCGCGATCATCGAGGCGCGCGGGCTGTCGTCTGCGGCGTCCGCCGCGAACGCCGCGATCGACCACGTGCGCGACTGGGTGCTGGGCACCACGCCGGGGGAGACCGTCTCGGTGGCGCTGCCGTCGGACGGCTCGTACGGCGTGCCCGAGGGGCTGATCTCGGGCTTCCCGTGCATCGCCAAGGACGGCGCGTGGGAGGTCGTTCAGGACCAGGAGCTCTCGGACGTGGCGCGCGCGGGCATCGACCTGTCGGTGGCCGAACTGGTCGAGGAGCGCGACGCTGTCAAGGAGCTCGGGCTGATCTAGCTGTCAGTGGTAGAGGAGGGGCCGGCGCCGAGTGGCGCCGGCCCCTCTCCTATGTGTGGGCACCTTTCCGGTGAATCCGGGTGTTTTCTCCCGATCGTGGGCACTTTGTGCCACGGACGGGCGGGCCTCGACTGGTCTCGGGACTGATCGCGCGGCCACCTCAGAGCCGCGCCCTCACCGCGGGGGCCGTCACGAAGTGCCCACGTTTCGCCGAGACGACCCGAATCCACCGGAAAAGTGCCCACACAAGGGTGGGGTGTTTCGGCGCGTTACGGCGAGGTCACATTTCGGTCTCGACGTGCTCCACCCCTTGCGCGACGTTCGTTAGTAACCTTTACTAACAAACATGCACATGGGCTCTACGACCCCCGAAGCGGCCACGGCAGCCGCCGTCTCACCGCAGCGCGGCGCGGCCGGACGTGCCTGGCCCGCGGCGGGTCGCTCGGTCTCGAGGCGCCTCCCGGAGCACGCCCGCCATCACAACAGGGCGCTCGTGCTGCAGGCGCTGTACCGGGGCGAAGGTCTCAGCCGCGCCGACCTTGCGCGAGAGGTGGGCCTCACCCGCGTCACCATCTCCGACCTGGTCGCAGACCTGATCGACGAGGGCTTCGTCATCGAGCTCGGCCTCCGCGCGGATTCCCGCCCCGGCAAGCCGGCGACGCTGCTGGACCTCAACCGAGGCGGCCACACCATCATCGCCCTCGATCTGTCAAAGGACGCGAGCTTCCGCGGAGCGGTCACCGACCTCGACGGCACCGTGCTGGTGCGCGAGGAGCTCGACGTCGAGGGGCTCAAGGGCGACGAGGCCACCACCCGTGTCACCGAGCTTCTCGACCGCCTCATCGCCGACGCCTCGGCTCCCGTGCTTGGCATCGGCATCGGCTCTCCCGGCATCGTGGACGCGGAGGGCACAGTGCTGCGTGCCCCCAACCTCGGCTGGGAGAACCTGCCTCTGCAGCGCCTCCTGGCGGAGCGCACCGGCCTGCCCGTCATCGTCGCGAACGACGCGAATGCGGCCGCTCTCGCCGAGCGCACCTTTGGGGCTGGCGAGGACCACATGATGCTGGTGCGCATCGGCCGCGGTGTGGGTGCAGGCCTCGTGGTGGGCGGAGTGCTCGTGCAAGGAGCATCGTCGGCCGCGGGCGAGATCGGCCACGTGGTAGTGGGCACCGATGGCGGCGCGCCGTGCGCGTGCGGCAAAGAGGGTTGCCTCGAGACGTGGCTTGGCATCCCGCGCCTGAGCGAGCGCCTCGCCGCGGCGGCCACCGACGCCGAGCGAGACGCGGTACTCGCCGAGGCGGGAGAGCGGCTCGGCATCGCGATCGCCCCCGTCGTCGCCTCGCTGAACTTGCGAGAGGTGGTCCTGTCGGGGCCTACCGATCTACTGGGCGGAACCCTGCTTGACTCCGCCGTCACCACTCTTCGCGGCCGCACGCTGCCCGACATCCACGGCGGCTCGGACGTGCGTCTCACGACGCTCGGACGAGACATCGTGGTGGGGGGCGCGGCCGTGATGGTCCTCATGGGCCAACTCGGGATCTCTTGATCCCAGTCCCGAACCGCGAGGCGACGGACACCACCCCCGAGACAAGGAAAAGGCAATGAAGAAGAAGACGCTCGCGGCGGTCGCCATGGCCGCCGCTGGAGTCCTGGCCCTGGCGGCCTGCGGGTCCGGTTCCGACACCGAAGCAACGTCCGCGGCCACGAGCGCGGCTGCCGGCGGCGCTGAGGACATCACGCTGTGGCTCATGGGTACCGACACCCCCGACGCCCTCATCGACTACCTGAAGACCACCTACGCGGACGAGAACGGCGGCACGCTGACGGTTGAGCAGATCGCCTGGCAGGACGCGATCTCGAGCCTCACCACCGCGCTGCCCGACGCCACGAACACGCCCGACGTGACCGAGGTGGGCAACACGCAGTCGGCCACCTTCACCACGGTGGGCGCCTTCATGGACATCTCTGACATGTACGACGAGCTGGGTGGCGACTCGCTGCTGCAGGGCTTTGTCGAGGCAGGGTCCGTGGGCGACACGAAGTATGCGTTGCCCTACTACTTTGGCTCGCGCATGGTCTGGTACCGCAAGGACCTGTACGCCGCTGCGGGCGTGGAGGTTCCCACGACCCTCGCCGAGTACACCGAGGTCAACAAGGCCATGAAGGACGCCGGCATCGCTGGTTCCTACACCGCTGGTCAGGACTGGCGTTCGGGCATCTCGTGGATCTTTGCCAATGGGGGCGACATCGCGACGTTCGATGGCTCCGAGTGGGCAGCGACGCTCGAGTCGCCGGAGGCCGTGACGGGCATGGAGATGTGGCAGGACCTCTACACCGAGACCTCGGTGGCAGGCCCCACCGACAACGACTCCACCGCCTACCAGGCGATCAACGACGGCTTCCTCGCCGGTACCCCCGCCGCCTCGACGCTGGCCCCCAACTGGGCCTACTGGTCGCTCGGCGACCTGTCGCAGAACGACGCGGGCGAGACCGTTGCCACGTGGAACGACGACACCTTCGGCGCGTACGCGCTGCCCGGCCTCGACGGCGGCATCGCCCCCGTGTTCGCCGGTGGTTCCAACATCGCCATCTCGGCTGCCACGCAGCACGAGGAGGGTGCCAAGACCCTGATGCGCATCATCTTCTCGGAGGCGTACCAGACGATGCTCGCTGAGAACGGCCTTGGCCCGGCCAACCTTGACTACGCCGATGCATACACCAGCGTGGCGGCGATGGGCGAGATCGGCCTCGAGGCCGCTCAGGGCGCCAAGCTCACGCCTGCGGCGCCGGGTTGGGCCGCCGTCGAGGAGGCCGGCCTGATGGAGGAGTACTTCCAGAAGGTGGCCGAGGGCGGCGACGTCGCTTCGCTCGCTGCGGAGTACGACGCCAAGATCGACGCCCTCATCAACGGCTAACACTCGTTAGCTCCCTCCAGCGGGGCGGCTCCCTCACAAGACACGATCTCGCGAGAAGCCGCTCCGCCGAGGTGGCCCGGGCGCCCCGAGCGCCCGGGCCACCCACTCCCGGGGCAGTGCCCCTCCTCACCCTCACTCCCCGAAGGATCAGCCATGTCTACGATCGCGCCCACGCCAGCCGCAGAGGCTGCGCGGCCTGTGGTGCGTCGGCGCCGACGCTTTACCTCGCTGCCGTACCTGCTGGGCCTGCCCGCTGTGCTCACCCTCGCCGTCGGCATGGGCTACCCGCTGTATTGGCAGGTATTGAACTCATTCCGCGAGTACGGTCTCGCCCAGCAGTTTGGGCAGGCGCCCACATTTGTGGGACTGCAGAACTACATCGATCTGCTGACCGACTCTGGCTTCTGGACAGTGCTGCTCAAGTCCATCGCCTTCATGGCGGTGACCGCCAGCGCCACCATGGTGGTGGGCATCGCGGTGGCTGTGTTGATGAAGCACGTGCCCGGCTGGTCGCGCATCGTGCTGCAGGTGGGCCTGTTGCTCGCGTGGGCCATGCCCATCGTGGCGCAGATGACAGTCTGGAACTGGCTCATCGACGATCGCAACGGCGTCTTCAACTATCTCTTGAGCCTGCTGCCAGGCCTTGACCTCACCGGCCACAACTGGCTTGTCAACCCGTGGAGCTTCTTTGGGGTGGCCTCGGTGATCATCACGTGGGCGTCGGTGCCCTTTGTGGCACTGTCTGTCTACGCGGGACTCACCCAGGTCTCTGAGGAGGTGCAGGAGGCCGCGCAGCTCGACGGCGCCGGCGGCTTCACGATGCTGCGCCACATTATCATGCCCATCCTGCGGCCCATCCTGGTGATCCTGCTGCTGCTGCAGCTGATCTGGGACTTGCGTGTCTACGCGCAGATCGAGCTGCTGCAGGGCTTTGGCGCGCGCGGCTCGCAGTACGACCTGCTGGGTACGTACATCTACGGCCTTGGCGTGGGTCAGGGTCACTTTGGCGTGGCGGCTGCGGCCGCCATGCTTGTCATGGTCTTCACCATCGCGCTGAGCTGGTTCTACGTGCGCGAGCTTCTCAAGGAGGACGAGTCATGAGGCGCTCGATCGGTCGCGGCCTTGGTGCCGCGCTGGCGCTCGTGCTGGCGGTGATGTGGGTGTTCCCCGTCTACTGGATGATCAACAGCTCGTTCCTGTCGGCGGCGACCATCTCGTCGCTCAAGCCCACCTTCGTGCCGTTTGGAGGCACGTTCACGAACTACCGCAACGTCTTCACCGACTCGGGCTTCATGGCGGCGCTGGGCATGTCACTCATCGTCACCGCCATCGCGCTGGTGATCTGCATCGCCGTGGCGTTCCTGGGCGCGCTCGCGATCTCGCGCTTCCGGTTCAGAGGCCGCAAGGCGCTGGTTCTCGCGATCATCCTGGTGCAGATGCTGCCCGCCGAGGCGATGTTCATCGCCCAGTACAAGATGATCTCCGGACTCGGTCTGCTGAACTCCATCGCGGGTGTGTCCATCATCTACGTTGCCATGGTGGTGCCCTTCACCATGTGGATGCTGCGAGGCTTCGTGGCCGGCGTGCCCGCCGACCTTGAGGAGGCGGCCATGATCGACGGCTGCACCCGCATGCAGGCGTTCATGAGGATCACGTTCCCGCTGCTCGCGCCTGGGCTGGTGGCGTCGGGAGTGTTCGCGTTCCTGCAGGTGTGGAACGAGTTCGCGCTCGCCTCCATCATCCTCACGTCTGACTCGAGCCAGACGCTCCCGCTCTGGCTGCGCAACTTCGCCCAGCCGTCGAGCCTCGGCATGATCGAGTGGGGCCAGGTCATGGCCGGTTCGACGCTCGTGGCTGTGCCAGTGATCGTCTTCTTCTTGGTGGTCCAGAGCCGCATGACGCAGGGCCTCGTGGGCGGGGCGGTCAAGGGATGAACCCGCTATCAGTGCTCCTGCCCGGTTTCGAGGGCACGGAGCTTCCGGAGTGGGTGGCGTCGCGCCTCGCCGACGGCATGGCCGGCGTGTGCCTCTTCGCCACCAATGTGGGCACGCCCGAGCAGCTGCGCCGACTCACCGACGACATCGTGCGACGAGGAGGGCGGCGACGTCACGCGGCTTTACCAGGCCGTCGGCTCGCCATTCCCCGGAAACGCGATCCTCGGTCGCCTTGACGACGAGGCGCTGACGGCGGACGTGGGCCGCCGGGTGGGCGAGGAGCTCGCCGCGGTGGGCGTCAATGTGACCTTCGCGCCGGACGTGGACGTCAATTGCAACCCGCTCAACCCCGTCATCGGCGTGCGAAGCTTTGGCGCCGACGCGGGGCTCGTCGCGCGGCACTCCGCCGCGTGGACGCGGGGGCTGGAGGCGACCGGCCTCGCGTCGTGCGCCAAGCACTTTCCCGGCCACGGCGACACCGCGTGCCCCGCGTCGAGGCCGATGCCGCAACGCTCGCCGCGCGAGAGCTCCCTCCGTTTGCGGCGGCCATCGCGGCTGGGGCGAGCACCATCATGTCGTCCCACCTCATGGTGCCCGCACTCGACGCCGCCAACCCGGCGACCTTCTCGCGGCCCATCCTGCGTGAGCTCCTTCGCGGGTCCATGGGCTTCGGGGGCGTCGTCGTGTCGGACGCGCTCGACATGGCGGGCGCGAGCGCTGATCGCGGCATCCCGGCCGCGACCGTGTCCGCGCTCGACGGCGGCTGCGATCTGTTGTGCATCGGCACCCGCAACACCGATGCCCAGATGGGCGAGATCGCGGCCGCGATCGAGGCCGCGCTGCTCGACGGCACGCTCGACGAGACCGAGTTTGCGCAGGCCTCCGACCGCGTCGCTGCACTGGGGGAGCGGCTCGCCGCCACCCGACGCCCGGCCGGCACCGTGACGCCCGCGCCGATCGCCGACGCGGCCCCCGCCCGCGTCGGCACGGCGTTTGCCATCTCGGAGAGGGCCTCGTCACTGCTCGCCGGGCACGCGCCGGTCGCGCTGGTGCGCGTCGAGACCACGCCGTCGATCGCGGTGGGCGAGTCGCCGTGGGGTCCGTGGGGCATCCCCGGTGTCGAGCCCCTCGCCACAGTACGCGAGGGCGACGACGTGGCCGCGCTCGCGGCCGTGCTGCCCGCGGGCTCGCTGGCCGTCCTCATCGGCAGGGACAATCATCTCCACGCGGTGATGCCCGCGCTGGTCGCGGCGCTCGGCTCCGACCGCGAGGTGCTGGCCGTGGATATGGGCTGGCCGGACCCGGAGCGAGGCCTCGCGGATGTCGCCACCTATGGGGCGTCACAGCTCGTTGGTCGTGCGCTCCTCGATCTGGTGGGGAGGTGACCGTGCGACTAGGGATCGACATCGGCGGCACCAAGACCGACGCCGTCCTGGTGGATGACGCGGGCGTGGTCTCTCACCGCCTCACGCGGCCCACGCCAAAGGGTCCCGACGCGGTGCTTGACGCAGTCGCTCGCGTCGCCGAGGACCTGTGCGCCGAGGCAGGGCTCACCCCCGCGACCGTGGCGTCGATCGGGCTCGGCGTGCCGGGTTCCGTGTTGGACGGCGTCGTATCGCACGCCCAGAACCTGGGCATCGATCGCCTCGACATGGCGGGTGCACTGCGTGAGCGCTGGGGTGTGACCCCGGTGGTGGACAACGACGTGAACGCCGCGGCGGTGGGCGCGTGGATCGCGTCAGGCAGCTCGGAGCGCAGCATCGCGCTGCTGAATCTAGGCACCGGACTCGCCGCGGGCATCATCCTCGACGGCAGGCTGTGGCGAGGGTCGCGCGGCACCGCGGGGGAGATCGGCATGCTGTCGATGGACCTCAACGGGCCCGAGGGGCCTGATGGCCTGCGAGGCGGTCTCGAGACGTGCGCATCCGGCTCGGGGATCTCGTGGCAGGCGGGGGGCGAGCCGGCGGCGTCGGTGATGGCGCGCGCGGCTACCGACGCCGATGCCGCTGCCATCCAAGACCGGATGTTCCACGCGGTCGCCACTGCCGTCCGTGTGCTCGTGCTGACTCTCGATGTGGAGGAGGTGCTCATCGGCGGCGGCCTGACGCGCATGGGCCCCCAGCTCATCGAGGGCGCTCGCCGCGTGATGCGCGAGTGGGAGCGTGGCAGCAGATTCATGTCCTCCGTCGACCTGACGGCGAGGACAACCATGATGGATCCCGAGGTGCCCATCGCGGCCATCGGGGCAGCGATGAGAGGAGCAGGTCGTGGCTGAGGTGGTGATCGTGAAGGACACCGAGGCGGCAGGCCGCCTGGTGGCGGATCACATTGCCGAGCAGGTGAAGGAGAAGCCGGAGATGGTGCTGGGGGTGGCCACCGGTTCGACGCCCGTGCCCGTCTACCGCGCGCTGCTCGCCCAGAAGCAGGCCGGCGTCGACTTCTCCCGCGTCAGCGCCTTCGCGCTGGACGAGTACGTGGGCCTGCCCGTGGAACACCCCGAGAGCTATCGCTCGGTCATTGACCGCGAGGTGACGATTCCGTTGGGCCTCAACCCCTCGCGCGTCCATGTCCCCGACGGCAACCTTGATCGCATCGAGACCGCTGGCGAGCGCTACGAGGCGGCGCTGGTCGCCTCCGGAGGCGTTTCAACGAGCCGGGCTCAAGCTTTGGCTCGCTCACGCGCGTTAAGACGCTGACCGAGCAGACCCGCATCGACAATGCGCGCTTCTTCGACAGCCTCGAGCAGGTGCCGTTGCATTGTGTGACCCAGGGTCTTGGCACCATCGCGCGTGCCAAGCACCTGGTGTTGCTAGCGTTTGGCGAGGGCAAGGCCCGAGCCGTCGCCGACGCCGTCGAGGGTCCCGTCTCCGCCTCACTGCCGGGCTCGGCCATTCAGCTCCACCCTCACGTGACGGTGGTGGTGGACGAGGCGGCCGCCGTGCACTTCCAGCACGACGCGTACTACCGCTGGGCGCAGGAGCACAAGCCGGCGTGGCAGGGCCTGTAGGCATGTTCACCGATATCCACGGCCACGGCGGCGGCGGTCACGCGTACGGCGACTCCGTGGAAGCAACTCTCGTTGCCTTCGAGGCTCACCGGTCGCACGGCACCTCGCGTGCCGTGTGCTCGCTCGTGTCGCAGCCGCTGGACGTGACCGCGCGCGCCATCGCCGTGGTGCGCGACGCGATGGCGCTGGAACCGGGCCTGCTGGGAGTGCACCTCGAGGGGCCATTCCTGGCTCCCGAGCGCAAGGGCGCGCATGCTCCTCACGCTCTCGCGACTCCCACGCCTGACCTGGTGGACGCTCTCCTTGAGGCTGGCGACGGGATTGTCCGCCAGATCACGATGGCGCCCGAGTTGCCTCATGCGCTCGACGCGATCGAGCGATTCGTGGAGGCTGGCGTGGTGGTGGCGGTGGGGCATACGCAGTGCGACGCCGCGACGGCGCGGGCCGCCTTCGATCGCGGCGCGACGCTCGTGACGCACGCCTTCAACGCGATGCACGGGATCAGTGGGCGGGCGCCTGGTGTGGTGGGGGCCGCGATTGACGACGAGCGGGTGACCCTCGAGGTCATCGCCGACGGCATGCACGTGAACCCGGCCCTCATCGCCATGCTGTTCCGTGCCGCCCCCGGCCGCGTGGTGCTGGTGACGGACGCGATGGCCGCCGCCGCATCGGCGCCCGGTCGCTACATGCTCGGCGAGCTCGAGGTGGACGTGGCCGACGGGCGCGCGGTGCTCGCTGGCACCGACACGCTCGCGGGCTCGACGCTCACGATGGATCGCGCGGTGGAGGTGTGCCTGCTCGCGGGAGTTGCTGAGGCCGAGGCGATGGCTGCGGCCACCACGATCCCGGCGGCGGTGATCGGCGCGTAACGGCGCGGTGGGCCGGCGACGCTGTCACAAAGAGCCCACGATCCGGAGAAATGGCCGAATTTCGCCGGAAAAGTGCCCACACAAGGTGGGGGCGGAGCGCGGGGGCGCGGGGTGGGGCCCGCTACTTGAAGACGATGGTGCGGTGACCGTCCAGCAGGATCCGGTGCTCCGCGTGCCAGCGCACTGCGCGGGCGAGCGCCTTGCGCTCCACGTCGGCTCCAATCGCGGTGAGCGACTCGGGCGTGTTGGTGTGATCCACGCGCTCGATGTCCTGCTCGATGATGGGGCCCTCGTCGAGGTCCGCTGTGACGTAGTGCGCGGTCGCGCCGATGAGTTTGACGCCGCGATCGTGCGCCTGGAAGTACGGGCGCGCGCCCTTGAAGCTGGGCAGGAACGAGTGGTGAATGTTGATCGCTCGGCCGCGCAGCGCCTCGCACAGGTCGGGCGACAGGATCTGCATGTAGCGGGCGAGCACCACCAGCTCGGCGTCGCGCTCCTCGACGATGCGCAGCAGCTCGGCCTCGGCATCGGCCTTGGTGTCGGCGGTGACGGGAAGGTGCACAAACGGCTTGCCGTAGAACTCGGCGAGCGGACGCAGCGTGGGGTGGTTTCCCACCACCGCCACGACGTCCACAGGCAGGGTGCCAGAGCGCTCCCTGAACAGGATGTCGTTGACGCAGTGAGCGGCCTTTGACACCATCACGATGGTGCGCATCTTGCGGCCAGCGGTGTCGAGGCGCAGGCTCATCTCAAAGCGCTCGGCGAGGGCATCGAAAGCCTGCTCGAGCGTCGCACGCAGCGCGGGTGAGACAAACTCCACGCGCATAAAGAACAGTCCCGTATCCGGGTCGCCAAACTGCTGCGACTCAGTGATATTTCCGCCATTCTCAGCGAGAACTCCTGACACGGCATGCACGATGCCGGGGCGGTCGGGGCAAGAGAGGGACAACACCCATGCGGTCGGTTCGGTGGACACGGAGACAACCGTAGTCGTGTTCGAGGCAAAAACCTGAAACGATAGGTGCATGAGTGACGACGTTGACGTGCGTATCGATCGGATTGGTGCCGACCACGCAGGCGAACTGCTGACAGTGCGTCGCGCCGCGTTTGTGGTGGAGGCTCAGCTCTACAACGATCCGCACATCCCCGCGCTGACCCAGACGCTCGACGAGCTGATCGAGGACCTGCAGTCCGACGCCGTGGTCACGCTTGGCGCGTGGGTGGGCCCGCGACTCGTCGGCTCGATTCGCGTGGGCCTTGAGGGCGCGAAGGCCACCATCGGCCGCCTCGCGGTGGTGCCCGACATGCAGGGCCAGGGCATCGGCACCCAGTTGCTCTTCGCGGTGCTCGCGTTTCTGCCGGAGGACACCACCGAGGTGTGGGTCTTCACGGGGCAGAACTCCAAGCACAACATCGCGCTGTACAACAAGGCCGGCTACGAGCACCAGTTTGACGAGGTCTCCGGCGACCTCACGTACGCCTACTTGAGGAAGATCCTCGAGGCCGGCAACATCGTCGACGACGCGTAGCCGCGTTCGCCGCACCATCTCTGAGGGGGGATCACATGACTTTGCCGCCGCCTGCTCCGATGCAGCCGACTCCGCCGCCCTACGGCGGCGTGGGCCAGCCGGGCTCAGCTCCGATGCCGCCGGCACCCGATGCGGGCAGGGGCCCGAGCATCGGCTCGCTCGTGGTGGGCATCCTGTCGCTCCTCCTGTGCGGGCTGGGGGTCGTCCTTGGTCCTGTCGCCGTGGTGCTTGGCATCGTCGCGGGGCGTAAGCGCCGCTTCAACGGCATGAGCGTTGCGGGCATCGTCACTGGCGCGCTTGGGTTCGTGCTGAGCGTGATCGCGATCGCGATAGGAGTGGCGGCCTCTCTCGACTACCGCGACGGCGAGGCCACTGGCGAGTCCTCGCGCGCGGGGGACGAGGACGTCGTGGTCGAGAACCCCACTGGCGAGGTGGTCCTGACGGAGGCGGGTATCGCGGCATCGACCTACGCCTCGGCGTGGGAGGCATGGGCTGACGAGAGCGACGCCGAAGCCCTGGGCGGCATGTTTGCGGGCGACACGATCGACACGCCGTGCTTCAGCCTTGCGGGCGAGGAGTGGTGGGTGGTCCAGGGCGACCCCGACACCTGCGAGGTGCAGAGCGAGCTGTGGTGGGAGACCTTCAGCGACGCGAGCCCTGTCGAGATCAAACTCTTTGGTTCGGGTGCAGCTGGCGCCGCGATCTCGGTGAGCGCCTACACCCAGGAGACGCTGGCGGGCGTGGGGGTAAGCACGCTCGACGAGCTCGACGAGTACATGGTGTCTGAGTTCTATCCCGCGGGAGGCTGTCCCGTGCTGTCGAACGAGCCCGCCACCGTGGCCGGCCAGCCCGCATACGTGGTCGAGTGTGACGTCGCGAGCCTCGAGCACTACCTCGCCTACCTCGTGGAGGCGCCACGCGCCTACGACGCGGCGATGGGCGCTCAGTACTTTGAGATTCGCGTGTACAACGAGTCCGAGTGGGTCTATCCCTGGGACGATGTCCGGTCGCGATTCGAGAGCACCTTCGCCTGGAAGTAGCGCCGCTAGTACCTGAACTGCCCCACTTGCTGGCTCAGCGAGCGCGCGATCGAGTCAAGCTCGTTGGCGGCGCGCCGCAGATCCTGCATGGTGCTCGTGGTGCCGTCGGCCTCGGTCGCGACCTTGTCCGCCTGCGTGGTGATGCGTGCGGTGGCCATCACAGTGGAGTCGATGGACGCGTTGATCTCGTCGATCGAGCCGCGCTGCTGAGACGCCGCCGCCGTCATCTCCTGGTGGGCGCCCTCGGCCTCCCTGGTGGCGTCCTGCGCGCGGCGCAAGGCGTCGATCACCGTCGAGATGTCGTCGTGCTGCTCCGCGGCGACCTTGCCAATCGCTGCCGACGCGTCGCGGGATTGGCCCGCGAGCGTCTCGACCTCGGCCGCCACCACCGCGAATCCCTTGCCGGCGGCTCCGGCCCTGGCGGCCTCGATGGATGCGTTGAGGGCCAGCAGGCGGGTCTGTGCGGCGATAGCTGTGATGGCGTCGACCGACTCGGCGATCCCCTCAGCTGAGCGCCCCAGTGCGGCGGCGAGCGACACCGCTGACTCGATCTCCACGTGCACCTTGCGCGACGACGCGTCGACCTTGGAGATGCCGTTCGCCACATCGGCCGCAGCGGTATTGAGCTCGCGCCCCGAGGTGGTGACGCTGCGCAGCAGGCGCTCCACGTCGCCCACCTCGTGGGAGGTCTCTCGAGTGAGAGCGAGAGTCTCGTGCGCCGACGCGTCGACGGCCTCGCTTGTCGAGGTCACCTGCGTCGCGGCGCCCGCGACGCGCTGCGTCTGCTCGGCGAGGGCGACAAAGGCGCGGGCAAGGTCGCGTCGGGCATCTGTCAACTGGCGGCCGAGCGCGCCAAACTCGTCCCTTCCGCTGGGGACCGGGGCATCGGTGAGATCGCGGTGAGCGAGGCGCGCCATGGCGCGGCTCAGGAGCGACACGTCCCGGCGAGTCACCAGCAGCACCGCCAGCGCCCACAGCATGCCCACTGCCATGAAGGCCATGATGACGCCGATGGCCACGTTGCGCTGGTTCTCGAGGTTGGCCACGCGTGCGTGCAGCAGGCGGTCAAGGCCGTCGATGATGGGCGGCGTTGCCTCCGCAAGGGCCGTGGTCTCCACGGTGATGTCCTGCGCGCTGGGGAACGCGAGCGAGCCGGTCATCGAGGTGGATAGCGAGCGCAGGGCGGCCCCGGCCGGCTGCAGGCCTGCGAGGTCGTCCGCCAGCGCGGCGTCGGACGTGTACTCGGTGGCGGTGCTGACCGACTCGTAGATGTCCATGCCGTCGGCGCCGAGGGAGGTCGCGAGGACAGCAAACTGGGAGGTCTGTTGGAAGTCGGACCCGCTGGGCTCGACGGCGGCGTCAGCGAGCACCGCCAGCGCATCGGGGATCGCCACGAACGCGACAAGCATCACGTAGTACGAGTCGAGCTCAGGGTCGAGGATTAGGTTGGAGCGGTCAGTGACTACGCCCAGGAAGTCCTTGAGCGCGTGGGTCGTGGCGGCCCGCTCCGACGCGGTGCCCACTGTGAGGGGATACTGCGTGAGGAGCCGCATCGCGTCGGTGAGGTCGAGCGAGGGGTGGGCGTCGACGGCCGCCTGGATCGCCGCGATGTCGGGCTCCTGCCCGAGCGCAGACGCGACCATGGCATCCAGCACCGGGCGGCCCACCGCCGTGCCGGCGAGCTCCCGCTGGCTGAAGCTGATGTCGTCGTACGACATGATGAAGTTGTACGAGCCGGCCACGCCGGTGGGCACTATCAGCAGGGCGGCGAGCGCTCCGAGCCGCAGCCACAGCGGCTGCGACGAGACGATCCGCGACACCAAGCGGCCGCGCGAGGCCGTGGTGTGATCCGTGCGTGAGGCGCGTTGACCCCGTGACGCGGGGCGCGCGCGGAACATGGTGCGGATGCGTGCGAGCACGGTGGGTCCTTCCTCTTTGCCGCACTTATCGTCCCGTGGCATTCGATTTGTCAGGCGTCACCAAAGAAACGCGGTGTGCCAGGGTCTTTGCAGGAGGAATTCCACAGAGGTCCCCGATCCCGGCGAGGGCCTGGAGCAGCCCCTCCGCGTCGGCTAGACTTCTGCACGTCGCAACTGGCGCACGCGGGTGACCGTGAGGGAGCGACTCGACGGGCCGCCTCGGCGGGTCCGTTAGACCACGGTCGTTCGCCTGGGCCACGGTCGCCGAATACGACAAATCGGCGCCATGCCGCCGACCGATGCGAAGGACAGCGATGACCGACACCGCGACCCCCTCTGCCACGCAGGGAATTATGAACGCCACCCTGGCGGATCTCGACCCCGAGATCGCCACCGTCCTCGACCGCGAGCTGGGTCGCCAGCGCGATTACCTCGAGATGATTGCCTCGGAGAACTTTGTGCCGCGCGCAGTGCTGCAGGCCCAGGGCTCCGTGCTCACCAACAAGTACGCCGAGGGCTACCCGGGCAAGCGCTACTACGGCGGCTGCGAGGAGGTGGACGTCGCCGAGACGATCGCGATCGAGCGCGCCAAGAGCCTCTTTGGCGCCGAGTACGCAAACGTGCAGCCCCACTCGGGCGCCACCGCCAACGCGGCGGTGCTGCACGCGCTCATCAACGCCGGCGACAAGATCATGGGCCTCTCGCTTGCCCACGGTGGTCACCTCACGCACGGCATGAAGCTCAACTTCTCGGGCAAGCTGTACGAGGTCGCGGCGTACGGCCTCGACGAGACCACGCACCGCATCGAGATGGAGCAGGTGCGCGAGCAGGCGCTCGCCGAGCGCCCGGACGTCATCATCGCCGGCTGGTCGGCCTACCCGCGCCACCTCGACTTCGCGGCGTTCCGCGAGATCGCGGACGAGGTGGGCGCCAAGCTGTGGACCGACATGGCGCACTTCGCCGGCCTCGTGGCCGCCGGCCTGCACCCCAGCCCCGTGCCGCACTCGGACGTGGTGTCCACGACCATCCACAAGACCATCGGCGGCCCCCGCTCCGGCATGATCCTGTCGCGGGATGCCGAGGCCTACGGCAAGAAGCTCAACTCGGCCGTGTTCCCCGGCCAGCAGGGCGGCCCGCTCATGCACGTGATCGCCGCCAAGGCCGTCGCCCTCAAGGTGGCCGCTGGCGACGAGTTCAAGGAGCGCCAGGCGCGCGTCATCGAAGGTGCCAAAATCCTCGCCGAGCGCCTCACCGCCCCCGATGCCATCGAGGCGGGCGTGAACGTGGTGACCGGCGGCACCGACGTGCACCTGGTGCTCGCTGACCTGCGTAACTCGCCCATGAACGGCCAGGAGGCCCAGGACCTGCTGCACGAGGTGGGCATCACTGTGAACCGCAACGCGGTGCCGTTCGACCCCCGCCCCCCGATGGTGACCTCGGGCGTGCGCATCGGCACCCCTGCCCTCGCCTCGCGCGGCTTTGGCGCGAAGGAGTTCGAGGAGGTGTCCGACGTGATCGCCACCGCGCTCAAGGGCGGCGCCGACGTGGACGCCCTGCGCGCCCGCGTTGCCAAGTTGGCCGAGGACTTCCCGCTGTACCCGGGCCTCGCTCAGTAATGGCGGAGAAGCTCGACGGCAAGGCGACCGCCGTCGCCATCAAGGCCGAACTCACGGCCAGGGTGGCGGCGCTCGCGGGGCGCGGGATTGTCCCCGGGCTCGGCACGCTGCTCGTGGGCGACGACCCTGGCTCCACCTGGTACGTCAACGGCAAGCACGCCGACTGCGCCGAGGTGGGCATCGCGTCGATCCGCGAGGACCTGCCGGGCACGGCCACTCAGGAGGAGATCGAGGAGGCCGTGCGCCGCCTCAACGACAACCCCGCATGCACCGGCTTCATTGTGCAGCTGCCGCTGCCTGCCGGCATCGACACCAACCGCGTGCTCGAGCTGGTGGACCCCGACAAGGATGCCGATGGCCTGCACCCCACCAACCTGGGGCGCCTCGTGTTGCGCGTCTCGGAGCCCGTGGAGTCCAGCCTGCCGTGCACGCCCAAGGGCATCATCGAGCT
>QKAX01000055.1 GCA_003246255.1 Demequina lutea | reverse complement strand
GCGATCATGCCGCCCAGGTCGTCGGGGTTTGTCTCGCGGCGCACGAGCACCACGTCCACTCCCTCGGCTGCTCGCTCCACCGCCCGAGCCGACGAGAACACCGCCTCGCCCACGGCCGCGCCGGGGGAGGCCGCCATGCCCTTTGCCAGCAGCGTGCGCTCAGCGGTGACGTCGAACTGCGGGAACATCAGCTTGCTGAGCTGCTCGCCCGTGACGCGCTCGAGCGCCTCGTCCTTGGTGATGAGGTGCTCGTCCACGAGCTGATTGGCGATGCGGAACGCGGCCGCGGCTGTGCGCTTGCCCACGCGCGTCTGCAGCATCCAGAGCTTGCCGCGCTCCACAGTGAACTCGATGTCGCACAGGTCGCGGTAGTGGTTCTCCAGCCGGCGCATTGCCTGCTTGAGCTCCGCGTACGCGGTGGGGTCGAGCTTCTCAAAGTCGGCGAGCGAGAGCGTGTTGCGGATGCCCGCCACCACGTCCTCGCCCTGCGCGTTCGCCAGGTAGTCGCCGTAGTCGCCAGCGACGCCGGTCGCGGGATCGCGCGTGAAGCACACGCCCGTGCCGGAGTCGTCGCCCAGGTTCCCGAAGACCATGGCGACCACGTTGACCGCGGTGCCCAGGTCATCGGCAATGCGCTCCCTGCGGCGGTAGAGGCGCGCACGGTCGGTGTTCCACGAGTTGAAGACGGCCTCGATCGCGAGGTCCAGCTGCTCGCGCGGGTGCTGCGGGAACTCGCGCCCGGACTCCTTGCGCACGATCGCCTTGTATTCGTCCACGAGCTCCTTGAGGGCCTCGGCCGTGAGCTCGGTGTCGCCCTTCACGCCCAGCGCCTTCTTCTTGGCGTCAAGGGCATCCGCGAACAGATCGGCGTCGATATCCAGCACCGTCTTGCCGAACATCTGGATGAGGCGCCGATACGAGTCCCATGCGAAGCGCTCGTCGCCCGCGAAGGCGGCCAGGCCGTGCACCGACGCGTCGTTGAGTCCCACGTTGAGGACCGTCTCCATCATGCCCGGCATGGAGAACTTGGCTCCCGAACGCACGGACACCAGCAGGGGATCCTGAATGTCACCGAAGCCGCGGCCCAGGGCATCCTCGAGCTTGCGGACGGCCATGGTGACCTCGACTCGCAGCTCCGGTGGGACGTGCCCTGAGGTCATGTAGAACCTGCAGGCCTCCGTGGTGATGGTGAATCCCGGGGGCACCGGCAGACCGAGGTTTGTCATCTCCGCAAGGTTGGCGCCTTTGCCACCCAGGAGATCCTTGAGGTCCTTGTTGCCCTCGCTGAAGTCGTAAACGTACTGTGCCATGTCACGCTCTTCCGCGTCGCGACGGCCCCGTTGCCGTCCCCCTCAGGTTGCACCCGTTTGCATTCCCGTATGGGGACCAAGGGCCCAGCTGCGAGCGGGACCGCAGGTTGGGACCTGGCACGAGTCGCGGATGAGGCGTAGCGTGCAAAAGTGGGGGAGAAAGTTCTCCTTGAGAGCGCGTCCGCAACGGCCGACGCCGGGCTACTGTGCGAGCGCCTTGCGGATGTCGCCGACGAGCTTCTGGGGCTCGGTCTGAGGCGAGTAGCGGCGGATCACCTGGCCGTCGCGGCCCACCAGAAACTTGGTGAAGTTCCACTTGATGGCGTCGCCCATAAGCCCGCCCTTTTCTTGCTTGAGCCACGTGTAAAGCGGGTGAGTGTTCGCGCCGTTGACGTCGATCTTGGCGAACATGGGGAACGAGACGCCGTAGTTCATCTGGCAGAACTCCTCGATCTGCTCCGCGTCGCCCGGCTCCTGACCAGCGAACTGGTTGCACGGGAATCCGAGCACCACCAGGCCGTCGTCCTTGAACTCCTTGTACAGCGCCTCGAGGCCCTCGAACTGCGGAGTGAGGCCGCACTTGGAGGCGGTGTTCACCACGAGCACCACCTGGCCCGCGTACTCGGAGAGGTCCTGGGGTGCGCCGCGCAGCGTGTCGGCGGTGAAGTCGCTGAGTACAGTCATGGCGTTGACAACGCCGGGGCCGCGCCGGCCCTTCCCGACACGTGTCGAAAACGTGACCGGATCAGTCTTCACGCAGCGAGCCGGTGCCGCGCGCGTTGTAGACGGTCGCGTCCGATGCGCCGTAGGCGGCGTACACCGCGAGGGCCCCGTCGCGGCACACGTCTTGCGTAACGGAGATGCCCCGGGCCTCGAACTGCGCGGCCCAGTCGGCCACCATGGGCCCCTCGTCAAAGCCGGTGAGGCGCTCAAGCTCCGGGCCGTCGCCCGCGACCACCAGGTGCTTGACGCCCGACCACATCGTGGCGCCGTAGCACTGCACGCACGGGCGCCAGTTGACCACCAGGGCCAGGTCGCGGTCCGCGCCCAGGTCCCACGAGCCGAGCGCCGCCTGCGCGGTGCCCAGTGCCATGACCTCCGCGTGGCCCGAGGAGATGCCCGATGCCAGCACCACGTTGACTCCCACCGACACGAGTTCTCCGGTGGCGGCGTCCACGACGATCGCGGCGAACGGACCGCCATTGCCCTCGCGCCAGTTGCGGTCGGCGAGGCTGTTCACCAGCTCCATCTGCTCCTCGGCGGTAGCGAGGTGAGTGGGCAGCGACGGGGCCTCGTCGACGAGCCACTGGGGCAGGGACATGGTGAACGTGGTGGCGATCATGGGGGCTCCTTGGGGCTAGGCCGCCATCATGCACCGGGCGCATTGCGCGCGTGTTGCGCGAGCGTGGTGTCGATGGCGATGCGCAGGGCGCGCGCCGTGACCTCCGTGTCCAGCACCGGCACGTCGGAGCCGAGGCGCATCTGGGGAGACGCAGGTACGTGAATGAAGCCGGTCGCGGCGCCCGGCAGCGCCGCGGCCTGCAGGCGGTAGAAGAGGTCGTTGCACACGTACGCACCCGCGCTGAGCGACTGCCGCGCGGGGATGTCGTGCGCGCGCATGGCCTCGACGATGTCGGTCACCGGCAGAGTCGACCAGTACGCGGCGGGCCCGTCGGGGTGAATCGGCTGCTCGCGAGGCTGGCGCCCCGCGTTGTCGGGGAGGCGGGCATCGGCCAGATTGATGGCGATGCGCTCGGGGGTGACCCACGCGCGGCCCTCTGCGACGCCGGTGGCGATCACCGCATCGGGATCCTCGCCGTCGACCATTCTGAGCAGCGCGTCCGCGGCGGTCTCAAACTCGACAGGCAACGCGAAGGCGAGGAGCTCCACGTCCGACTGCCAGTCGCGCGCCACGAGGTTCACGGCGTCCCACGACGGGTTGGTGCGGGCGCCGTCGAAGGGCTCGAAGCCCGTGAGGATCACGCGAGTCATGCCGCCAGCCTAGGCGCGCGGGGCCTCGCGCTCGGCGGCGATCGCGTGGGCTGAGTGTTCGAGAGCGGCGCGCACGGCGTCGATCGCCGGGTCTCCGCGGGATGCGGACCTCGCCGCCGTGAACACCGTCCGATGCGGGGAGCCGGGCAGCGCGCGCGTGGAGCCCGCGAGACCCGCGGCCTCCCACATGAGCCCGGGCAGGAAGCCGACGGCGAGCCCGGCGGAGATGTAGCGCGCATGCGCCTGCAGGTCGGGGGTCTCGAAGCGCACGTCGGGCTCAAAGCCCGCGACGCGGCAGGCCTCCTCCGTGAAGTGGCGCGTCGCTGTGCCGCGCGGCTCCATGACCCACGGGGCAGCGGCGGCGTCGGCCAGGCGTCGGACGTGCCGGTGGGCCTCGCCCACCACAAGCCTGATCTCGTCCGTGACGAGCGGCCTGCGGTCCACGCCGGGGTAGTGCGGGGCCGAGTGGTGGGGGTACTCCTCGGCGATCACGAGGTCGTGGTCGCGTGCCCACGTGTCGGCGAGCGCGGAGCCCGGCTCCGACTGCCGCACCTGCACAGTGAGCGCCGGGTGGGTCGAGTGGAGGCGCTGCAGCGTGGCCGGGATGAGGGTGAGTGCCGCGGACTGGAAGACGGCCACGCGCACGGTGCCGCTGACGTCGTCGGTGGAGGTGCGCAGCTCGACCTCGGCGGCCTCGAGCTCGCCCAGGATGGTGCCGGCGCGGCGCACGAGGCGCTCGCCCGCAGGGGTGAGGCGCAGGCGGCGCCCCGAGCGCTCGGTGAGGGCAACGCCGGCCTCGCGTTCAAGCGTCGCGAGCTGCTGCGAAATGGCCGATGGCGTGTAGCCCATCGCGTGCGCGGCGGCGGCGATGGTGCCGCGCAGGGACAGCTCGCGAAGCATCGCGAGACGGGTGACATCAAGCATGTGAACAGTGAAGCAGAACTGAACGTGAAACATGAGAAACGTGAACTAGTCCTACGCGCCGCGGGCCGCCCCATGACCGTCCCCAGCACCGCTCCCGCGCGCACGCCCCAGCACTCGGCTGAGGACGTCGTCGCGCTCGTGCGACTGTGGCTCGAGCGATCGCGCCAGCACCCCGTGAAGGGCTCCGCGAAGCTGCTCGCCGGCCTGCTGGCGGAGCCGGGCGGGCTCGCGTTCCTCACCGAGTTTGTGGACGGCGTCATCCGGCCCGAGGACCACAACGTGGCGGCCGAGAACTTTGCGCGCCTGGGCCAGCAGCACAACCCGTATTTACCCATGTACCAGCGCTTCCTGCTGCGCGTGGGTGCGTATGTGACGCCCGCCGCGCCGTGGCTGATTGTGCAGATCGCGCGCCGCACGGTGCGCGGCATGGTGTCGCACCTGGTGGTGGACGCGTCGCCCGAGCGCCTGGGCAAAGCGCTGGGCAAGATCCGCTCGCGCGGGCATCGGCTCAACGTGAACCTGCTGGGCGAGGCGGTGCTGGGGCGCAAGGAGGCCGCGCGCCGCCTCGACCGCACGCTTGCGCTGCTGAAGCGCCCCGACGTGGACTATGTGTCGCTCAAGGTCTCGGCCGCGGTGGCGCCGCACCAGCCGTGGGCGTTTGAGCAGAACGTAGACCACATCGTGGAGACGCTGCGCCCGCTCTACCGGGCGGCCGTGGAGCGCGACGGCACGTTCATCAACCTGGACATGGAGGAGTACAAGGACCTTGACCTCACGGTCACGGTGTTCACGCGGCTGCTGGGCGAGGAGGAGTTCCTGGGGCTCACGGCTGGCATCGTGCTGCAGGCCTATCTGCCGGACTCAAGGGCGGCGCCCCCATCAAGGTGCGCATCGTCAAGGGCGCCAACCTGTCGATGGAGCGGGTGGACGCCGAGCTGCACGGCTGGCCCCTGGCCACGTGGGGCTCCAAGGCCGAGTCCGACGCCCAGTACAAGCGCATGATCGACGCGGCTCTCACGCCCGAGCGCACGCGCCACGTGCGCATCGGCATCGCAGGGCACAACTTGTTCGACATCGCGCACGCGTGGCTCACGGCCAACGAGCGCGGCGTTACCGACGAGGTCGACTTTGAGATGCTGCTGGGCATGGGCGAGCACGTGGCCATGGCGGTGGCCGAGGACGTCGGCTCGCTGCGGCTGTACACGCCCGTGGTGCACCCGCGCGAGTTTGACGTGGCGCTGGCGTACCTGGTGCGCCGCCTGGAAGAGGTCGCTAGCTCCGAGAACTTCATGTCCTCGCTGTACGAGCTCGACGCGCGGCCTGACATCTTTGAGCGCGAGCGGGACCGCTTCTTGAACGCGTGGGCGTTGGCGGGCGAGGCCGCGGCCGCTACGTACAGGGCCGACGCGTCGGTCACCCGGGGCTCGCGCCCTGCAGTGGCGCTCGACGCGCCCTTTGCGAACGCGCCCGACACCGACCCCTCCATCGCTGCCCACCGCGCGTGGGGCGAGGCGATCGCGGCCCGCGCCGCGGCATCGGCCCTGGGTGTGGAGGCGCTCGCCGCGGCCCGCGTGGACGATGTCGAGGCGCTGGGTGCGCTCGTCGGCGCCGCGCGTGAGGGCGGGGAGGCGTGGGCCACCGTGCCGGCGCCCGAGCGTGCCGCCGTACTGCGCAAGGTTGCTGCCGGGCTTGAGGCGCGCCGCGCCGACCTCATCGAGGTGATGATGGCGGACGCCGGCAAGACCATCGACCAGGCGGACCCCGAGGTCTCCGAGGCGATCGACTTTGCCCGCTACTACGCGGACCGCGCCGACGAGCTCGAGACCTACGTGGGCGTCTACTTTGTGCCGCGCCCGCTCACGCTGGTGACGCCGCCGTGGAACTTCCCGGTGGCCATTCCCGCGGGATCCACGCTGGCGGCCCTCGCGGCGGGATCCGGGGTGATCCTCAAGCCCGCCGAGCAGGCGGCCCGCTGCGGCGCCCTGCTGGCGGAGGTGCTGTGGGAGGCGGGCGTGCCGCGCAGCGCGCTCACGCTGCTGGACATCGACCCGGAGCAGGTGGGCGACGCGCTCATCGGCGACGAGCGCATCGACCAGGTGATCCTCACCGGCGCGTACGAGACGGCGGAGCGGTTCCACACGATTCGCCCGGGCCTGCGCCTGTTCGCGGAGACGAGCGGCAAGAACTCCGTGGTGGTCATGCCGTCCGCGGACATGGACCTCGCGGTGCGCGACGTTGTTGCCTCGGCCTTTGGGCACGCTGGCCAGAAGTGCTCGGCCGCGTCGCTGGTGATCCTGGTGGGATCCGTGGCGGAGTCCCGCAGGTTCCTGACGCAGCTCGAGGATGCCGTGACGTCCCTCGTGGCCGGCCCGGCGCACGATCTCAGCTCGCAGGTGGGTCCGCTCGCCGAGAGTCCGTCGCCCAAGCTGCAGCGCGCGCTCACCACGCTGGAGGCGGGGGAGACGTGGCTCGTGGAGCCCTCGCAGTGGGCCGACGAGGACGTCGCGTGGACTCCCGGCGTGAAGCAGGGCGTGGCGCCCGGGAGCTTCTTCCACATGACCGAGTGCTTTGGGCCCGCGCTGGGCATCATGCGCGCGGCCACGCTGGAGCACGCTCTGGAGCTGCAGAACCAGGTGGAGTACGGCCTCACCGCGGGGCTGCATTCTTTGGACGAGCATGAGATCGACTTCTGGCTTGACCACGTCGAGGCCGGCAACGTGTACGTCAACCGCGGCACCACCGGCGCGATCGTGCAACGCCAGCCCTTTGGCGGCTGGAAGAAGTCAGTGGTGGGCGCGACGTTCAAGGCGGGCGGCCCGCACTACCTGCTGTCGCTGACCGACTGGGCGCGCACCGAGGACGCCGAGGTCGCGGACCTGGCAGTGCCGGTGAAGTTCCGGGCGGGACGGGTCATTGACGTGTCGCACGCGCCCGATTGGGTCAAGGAGGCCGCGGGGGCGGACCAGGCCGAGTGGGAGCGCATCTTTGGCCAGGCGGTGGACCGCTCGGGGATGGCGAGCGAGGCGAACCTGCTGCGCTACCGCCCCTCGTATGCGGACGTGCGGTGGGACGGCGACGCGCCCCTGCTGGACCTCATCCGCGTGCTCGCCGCGGGCCTGCGCGCGGGTGGCAAGGCCATCGTGTCCGTGAGCGGATCCTTCCCTCCCGAGGTGGGTCAGGCGATCCTGAGCCTTGGCCTCGAGGTGCGGGTGGAGAGCTGGGACACGTGCATGAAGCGCCTGGCCAAGAAGCCGCACGGCGCGCGCGTGCGGGTGGTAGGTCGCATCGAGGGGCCGTACGACGCCGCGAAGGTGGCGGTCTTTGGCGGGCCGCCCACGTCCAACCCCACGCTGGAGCTGCTGCCGTTCCTGCGCGAGCAGTCGGTGTCCATCACGATGCACCGCTTCGGCACGCCGTATGCCACCGCTCAGCGCGTGGTGGAGCGGCTCAAGGCGCCTATCGAGTGATGCCGTCCCGCGCGTCGGCGATGGTGCGGGCGATGCGCCGCGCGCCCCGATGCGCGGAGATGGTGCTCGCCTGGGGGCCGTAGCCGGCCAGGAACACGCGCGGGTCTGCGACGCTCTGGCCCTCGGCCACCGCCACGGCGCCCTCGTCGCTCACGATGCCCAGCGGGCGCAGGTGGCGAGTGTCGGGATCGAAGCCTGTGGCCCAGATGATCGCGTCCACGCTGGTGGCGGAGCCGTCCGCCTCGAGTACGCCGGTGGGGGTGACGGCCGTGAACATCGGGCGCCGATGCAACAGGTCCTTGCGTTCGAGCGCGCGGACGAGCGCGTTGCGGGGCAGGTCCGTGGTGGAGACGATGGACGGGAGCCTGCGGCCCGCGCGGGCGGCCTCGTCCTGGAGCGCGACCGAGCGGCGGCCGAACTCCTCGGCCAGCTCGCCGCCCTCGGCAAAGACCGGCGGGCGGCGCGTGAACCAGATGGTGCTCTCGGCGACGCCGTGGAGTTCGTCCATGAAGCCCAGTGCGGAGGTGCCGCCGCCCACCACGGCCACGCGCATCCCGGCGAACTGCTGCGCGCCTGTGTACTCGTTGGTGCTGACTTGAGGCCCGCGGAAGGTGTCGCGCCCGGGGAGGTCGGGGACGCGCGGCGTGTGCCACGTGCCGGTAGCGCTGACGACCACGCGCGAGGCGATGTTGTGGCGCGTGCCGTCGCCCAGGCGAATCGTGGTGGTGAGGCTTTGTGAGGTGTCGTGTACGGCCTCGGCCCACGCGGGGCGGACCACGCCCAGGCCAAAGTGCTGCTCGTACGCGCCAAAGTACTCGGCGACCACCTCGCGCGAGGGGCGGTTGTTGTCGGCGGCGGCAAAGTTGAGGCCGGCCTCGGCGGCATCGGGCAGATCCGCGAGCCGATGCGTGCGGCCCAGCTTGAGGGCGTCCCAGCGGTACTGCCACGCGCCGCCGGGCCGCGTGCCGCCGTCGATCACCAGCAGATCGTGGCCGGGCGTGTAGCCGCGGCGCTCCAGAAAGTGCGCGACGGCGAGGCCCGCCTGCCCGGCGCCGATGACGAGCGCGTCGACCTGCGCGGGGACTGTCTGGCTCACCTCACCAGGCTAGATCCGCTGGAGCGGGTGTCGTGTCAACATGGCTGCGAACCTTGCGCCGATGGGCCGCGAAAGTGGCATCGACGGCCCAAAGTTTCGGGTAGCATTGGACGGCGCCGTTCGCGGCGCAACGGGCTGTGGCGCAGTTTGGTAGCGCACTTGACTGGGGGTCAAGGGGTCGCAGGTTCAAATCCTGTCAGCCCGACAATGTGATGTGTCGGGACATCGTTCATCGGTGTGTCGGGACATCACTCATAGGGAGCCCCTCCTTCGGGAGGGGCTCCTTTGTTTTTGTGGTTGGTAGTCCTTGCTGGGGTCGATGGTGTGTTCGGCGAGGATTTCGCCGGTGGTGCGGTTGATGACGAGGGTGTCGGGGCCGTTGATGAGGACGAGCACGGGTGTGTGGCGGTGGCGTCTGCCGATGGCGAGGTGGCGGAGTTTGCCGGCGTGGCGGATGGTGATGACTCCTGCGGTGTCGACGTGGTCGAAGCGGATGCGGTAGTGGTGTCCTGCGATCGTGACGGAGGGGCTGGCTTTGGGGGTGGCGTGGTAGCGCTCTGCGGGGGTGTGTCGGCCTAGTGCGCGGTGGGGTCGTTCGTGGTTGTAGACGTGTTGGAATCTCGCCAGGAGCGTGTTGAGGTCGTCCAGGGTGTCGGCGGCGGGTTGGGAGCTGAGCCAGCGTTTGAGGGTTTGGTGGAAACGTTCGATCTTGCCCTGGGTCTGGGGATGTCCGGGGTGGCCGTTCTTCTGTGTGATGCCGAGGTCGCGGATGAGTTGCTCGAACTTGTTCAGTGCTGGTGTGCCGGCCGCGAAGCGGGCGGTGAAGATTCGGCCGTTGTCGGTCAGTGTTGATGCTGGTAGTCCGTGTGTTTCGGCGGCGTGGGTGAAGGTGTCGACGACGACGTGACCGGTGACGACTGGGTGGGCTGAGAGGTGGGTGAGGAAGCGTGAGTGGTCGTCGAGCCAAGTGATGATCTCGACCGTTGTGGTGTCGGCGAGGTGCCAGTGGGTCATGTCGGATTGCCAGCAGCCGTTCGGGGCTGCGGATTCGAAACGGGTCCATGATGAGCGGGGTCGTTTGTGGGGTTCGGGGATCACGCGATCCGCTGCTCGAAGGATTCGCCAGATCGTTGACGGTGACGGTGGTGTGACCTTTTCGCGTGTGAGGCGGTCGTGGATGGACTCAGCTCCGGCGTCCAGGCCTTGGGCTGTGAGTTCGTCACGCAGGCTCAGGATGCGGTCCGTGACGGCCTGTGGGGTGCGGTTCGGTGAGGTGTGGGGGGCTCTAGAGCGGGGCGTGACGGCTTCGATGCCGTGTTCTCGGTAGCGGGCGAGCAGGGTGTGGATCCAGCGTCGTGAGACGTGGAACCGTTGTGCGGTCTCGGCCACGGACAAGCCGCCCTCGATCACCGCGAGCACAATCACTTCGTTCTTCGTCGCATCCGGCATGACCCATCGTCAAGGCAGGCCAGGTGTGAACGATGTCCCGACACAGGTGTGATCGATGTCCTGACATCAGACACTGTCAGCCCGACAATGTGATGTGTCGCGACATGTCTGACAGATGTGTCGCGACATTCACGACAGTGAGGCCCTCCCTTCGGGGAGGGCCTCGTGTCGTTTCCGGGGTTGGTAGTCGCGGTCGGGGTTCAGGTGGTGCTCGGCGATGATTTCTCCGGTC
>QKAX01000129.1 GCA_003246255.1 Demequina lutea | reverse complement strand
CCTCCTCCCGAATCCCCACAGCGTCGCCGGCACAAAAAAGTCAGGGCCGGGGTTCAACCCGGCCCTGACTTTGTTGTGGACCTCTCTGCTCATGACTCTCGAAAATGGAGTCACTTCCTGACCCCCGTTGCCTGGGCGCCAGACGACCCAGAAGGCGAGTCCGTCACGCCCCGTCCTCGCGTCCAGACGCAGCGCCGCCTGGACCGCGAAGGCCAGGCGAAGGTCGTGGAGGCGTATCAAGAAGGCAAGACCATGAACGACGTCGCTCGCCAGTTCGGACTGCACCGCACCACCGTGCGGGCAATATTGGACCGAGCGGAGATTGCGGTGCGCGCACGAGAAATGAGTGCAGCTCAAGTGAATCTGGCGGTCAAGCTCTACGCAGATGGTCTGTCGCTCCAGGCGGTAGGTGAGCGCCTGGGCTTCAACGCCCAGACGATCGCGAATCGGCTGCGGGACCAGGGTGTTCGGACGCGGAGTCCCCACGAGCGCGCTTAGCCTGCTCGACCTGGTACTTCGCGATGTCGATGAGGACCCTCACCAGTCACTCCGCAACCAGTTCCAGTTGCACCTCACGGAGTCGACGCCTACTGCGTTGCTAGCGCCATAATCTCATTCTTTAGAGCTTCGAGTCGTGCAGTATCGATCAGATTCTTCTCTAGGTGGTAAAGAAGGTACTGCGGCTTTCGGTGGGACTCGTTCTTCGATAGCGGCGTGACGCCAAGTTCGGTCTCGAGGTCCTTGGCCAAGCGGGTTACGCGCTTGGAGTAGCCGGACTTTGCAGCGGTAATCGCGGCGGTGACTTCTTGATCATGGGAGCCACCGTTATCGCCGTCGTAGAGAACGGAGTGGTCGATGCCAAAGGCGCCCAAGAGTGCGACGAAGCGGTGGATGTTGTACTTACCCATACAGTCAATGACCGCCAGCCCTCGGGCCGGAGGCGTCAGTTGGCCTCGTGTCACGAGGTAGCTGTAAAGCGCAACCTCGCTAGCGCCTTCCACGAGGATCACGCGGTTGCTGAAGAACGCTGTCGTGCGCGTCGCTTGCATCCAAAGTTCCATCTTGAGCGCTGCCATCAGCGCAGCCTGATCGATCTCGGCGGCCGTTGTGCCTATCGGCGTGATCGAGTCGTCGGCGACAAGGGCATCGCTGAACATAGTGTCGAGTTGCGCCTGTGAGATCTGATGTGAAGTCGTGACTCCGTTGTCACGTCGAAGTCGCACCAGGCGAGTCAGATCATCCATAGATCTGCTAACCAATCGCGAACTGTGAGTCGTAAGCAGGACCTGGGTCGTGTGGTCTTCAACCAGAGTCAACAGGCTGGCGTGGAGGACCTCTTCCTGTGAAGGGTGCAGGAATGCCTCGGGCTCCTCGAACAGTATCCAGGTGAGCTGAGGCGAGAACTCCTTCTTGCCGGTCGTCACCTTCACCGGGTTGGCGTGCTTCGCCGCGAGCTTGATCAAGGAGTAGACAAGGTGCCGCTGGAAACCAGCCCCGAACCGCGCTTGATCGATCTCGCCACCATGAGACTGATCAACTAACTGCGGCTTGACCAGGGTCTTGAGGATCTCGTCTGGTTGCAGGCTCTGGATTGCCAACGAAAAAGTTGCGTCCCAGTCAGAGATCTCATCCGAGACCTCTTCCTCGAGGGCTTTCAACGACTGTCCTGTCGAGTCAGTCTCCGTCTTGATTGCCCCTTCGAAGGCACCAAACGCAGTCGCGAGTTTCTCGTAGGCAGGGCTATCCGCAACGACCTTGTTGAGCACTTCGGCAACAAGATCACGGAGCGCCGAAGGCCCCGACAGCTTCGTCGACTCATCAACTTTGCTCACAGCTGGGATGTACACGGGATGACCGATCTTTCCCGAGCCAACATTCTTCGCTCCGTAGAAGAGATTCTCAGAGAGCACGCCGCCTTCGTACGCGTAGTAGCCAGCGCGCACCTTGCCGCCCGCATCTGTCGACGGACTCACGTAATTGCGAACCCTGAACGTTCCAGCATCAGAGCGGTACTCGTCCTTCAGCTGTGAGAGCTCCTCCTCTGTCGGCTTGAACTCAATCTCGACCCACGACTCGCTGTCCTGTCCGGCGAGGACGGGTGCGTCACGTTTGGCATCCCACTTGAACTCTCCGTAGAAGAGTCGAATCGCGTCGATGACGTTGCTCTTGCCGGAGTTGTTCGCACCGGCCATCAGCGAGAGTGTCTCAAGCTGGATCGTCGCATCGTGGATGCTTCGAAAATTGTGAATCTGTACCTCGACTGCCCGCATTGAAACCCCCTCGTTGTCTTAATTTCTGATTCAGATTATGACACCAAGGCGCACTCACGCCCATGGTGAAAAACACAACGCTCAAGGGGCAGGCCACGTCTGCAACGTACTTCGCGACCTATATCGACGGACCTCGCCTGTGCCAGGCCGATCAAGGGGACCACGGGCGGTGGTCACTGCTGCGCGGGTGACGGGCAGAGGGTTAGAACGGTGGGTCGTCCCAAGAGTCGGTTGTTACCGCCGGTTGGGCAGGCTTGGGATCAGTCTCCGTGGTCTTCTGCGCCACGTAGGTGAAGATCGTTCGACCCGCGTTGATCGCTAGCAGTGCCTCTGGATCACCCAATGAATCGTCGTTCGGGTGAGCGGCACTTGCGTTGTTGCGGATGGTATTGAGCGCATCGAGTGTGGCCGCCATCGAGAACAAGACCTGACTTACCTCCCCAGCGCGTGCGCCTGACGGCTTGAGTTTCGGGTGGTGGCTTCGGAGTTCCTTCATGGCCTTCTGGAGCGTTGCCGCCTCAGGAAGCTGAATCCCTTCGGAAATACACAGGGCCTTGAGGTGGCCGTGCAGGGCTGTATGGATGCGATCGACCGCGCTCACGGGGCCGCTCGTGCGAAGCAAGTTCTCCGCATCTGACAACGCCCGGCGAACAACCTCTGTTGTGCTTGCTGCCGCAACCTGCGGGCTCGCGACGACCGGCTCTCCCTTGAGCTCGGCTATCCACGCCTCGATCTGCGGCTCGAACTTCGAGCGCGCTTCGGGGCCGCGATCCGCAGGGAACCGTTCGAGCACCCCTCGCAAGATCCGCGCCTGACGATCAGCATTCTGCGACGAGAGTATCTCGATAAATCGCTCGCGCGTGGTGCCCGGCAGTTCGTCGGGAAAGATGTCATCGATGTCGCAGAACTCCGGGTAGAACTCGGTGTGCGTCCGGTAGGAGAAGTCGCCGAGGTAGCCATCACTGACGCCGATATATCGGCTGACGACCTGCATCACCTGCTGTCTAGAAAGTGCCATCGATCAGGCTCCTGCCTCGGGTTCGTCCCAGCGATAGAGGTCGGTCTCCGAGACCTTGATGGGCCCAGCGAGGCTCGTCCGCCATGCCTAGAGGTTCCAGTTTCCCGGGGCACTGACTGCGTAACCGGGAACCTCCGCCGAGCCGATCCCGAGTTGCTTGAAGTGCTCCGTCGCGGCCTTGATCTTGGCGTTCTCGGTCGGGCGGCGCTTCGACTCGTCGAGCGTGCTCTTGGTCTCGCGAATCATGTAGATGCGATCCGTGCCGTCTTCGTCCTGCCTGATAATGGCCCAGTCAGGGTTGTACGGGCCCACCGGGGTGTCAATCTTGAACTTGTCGGGCAGCTTCATGAAGAACTTGACGTCCTCGCGGGAGTCGAGCTTCTTGGCGAACTCACGCTCAGGGGCGTTAGCGCCCTCGGAGTCGATCTGGATGTAGTCGAAGTCCGTCTTGGACTTGTCCTGCACCTCGTAGACGCGGTCCATGAACAGGTCGCGCTCTTCGGCTCCATCGGCCTGGAGTTCGCGAAGCTCGTAGACGTAGCCGCTGATCTTTTCGTACTGGACGCCGTCTTGCACTGATGCGGCCACGACGCTCAGGAGAACCCGCTTGACCATCGCGATGAAGTCGTTCGGGTTGCCGATGAACTCGTTCAGCTTGCCCGATCTGGTGAGGATGTCTACAAGGGTCTTGCGGGTAAGCGACGTGGCTTCTTGCAGTTCACTGATGATGTCGGGCAGTTGGTATGCACTGGCCAGTTCGGCGGAGCGGGTGGACTTCTCTTCGGTCTTGGTGCCACCGCGAACGAGCTTGACGCCCGCCTTGGTGACTTGCACTCGAAGCGGCTGGATTGGTTGTTCGGCCCTGATCCGGTTGACTGCGTTGTCGATGACCTCGTCCCGGTTGAGGGTGACGCGGTAGGTGGTGCGTCGCGAGATGGTCCGCCAGAACTCCTCGAACCAGGGCGATGAGTAGATCTCCTTGTTCAGTTTGCGGCGTACGCGCTTGCGGTCGCTTTTCACGATCCGCTCGACGCGGCAGTTCAGCATCACCTGCACTATGTCGTCCTGCGGCCAGAAGAAGTCAGGCTCAGGCCCCAAGGTGAAGTCAATGGTGTCGGGAGCGAACTTGGCAGTGACCTTGCCGTCGTTGTCGATGAATCGGCGCTCAACCAACTCGTCCCAGATCAGTTTGGAGCCGGCGAAGCCGAGGCGCTTCTCTTCGCCGGTCGTGTCGTCCTCCACGAGGATCTTGGCGAACTCGCCGACGCGCACCAGGCCGATGCTGACACCCGAGTCGCGGTATTCCTTCTGGAGGCTGTCGGCGAAGTCTCGGTACGACTCGTTCGCGACGACCGTCAGTTGGGCGATGCCACGGTCGGTCACGCGCTCGCCGGACTGGTTGACGGGCAGACGCAAACCACGCCCGATGGTCTGGCGACGCTCGGCTGCTTCTCCCATTTCGCGAAGCGCGCAGATCTGGAAGATGTTCGGGTTGTCCCAACCTTCTCGTAACGCCGAGTGGCTGAAGATGAATCTCACGGGCACGTTCTCGTCGAGCAGCTGCGCCTTGTTGCGCATGATGAGTTCGTAGGCGTCGTCGTCGTCTGCGGTAGCGCCGCTGGTGTCTTTGAAGGTGTCGCGCTGGCCCTTCTTGCCCTTAAGAACTGAGAAGTAGGCGCGTCGGTAGTCAACAGGATCACCTGGTAGTAGCTCGGCCCATTGCGTGCTCTTGTCTCGCTCTTCGCGGAAGAGTTCGTCGAACCACGTCACGAAGGCGCCGTCGGCGGTGGTGTTGTCGTAGCCGTCGCCCAGGAAACTGGCGACCTTGTCCACGAAGAAGAGGCTCAGCACTTTGATGCCGTGCGGGCGCAGCATTGTTTCCTTGCGGAGATGCTCACGGATCGTCTCGCGGATCATTTCGCGGTAGATCGAGTCGTGCGATCCGCCAATCGTCTCGCCAGCCTGCAGCCACCCGTGCGGGAACAGTTCGACCGACTCGGGTTCGATGCTGAGTTCGTTGAGACGCCAGCCTTCGTACGCGGAGTTCTTGGTTACAACGGCCAAGTCCTGGCCGTTCTTGACCGCGACGGACTTGCGTTCAATGGAGCCGTCTGACTCCTTGCGGACAGCGAGCTCCATACGCGCGACGAAGCCTTTGTCGTTGCGCACTGATTCGAGCTTCACGTACGGCGCTGAGTCGGCACCCTGCTGGACGGCTTCTGCGACGACGATTTGCTTCACGAGGCCCAAGTCGTGTGCGTCAACCGGGTCCAGCCGGTAGACCACATTGCGAGTCTTGCGGTGGGTCGCCGAGTAGCGCAGTGTGCACAGTGGGTCGAGTTCGCCGACTGCTGATTGGCTCAGCAAGGACTCCATGTTCTGCGGCTCGTCCATGATCACGACGGGGCGCGTGGCCTTCAGGTAGTCGATTGGCCGCAGGCCGTTGAGCTTGTCGCGGGTCTGATGAATGACGCGGGAGTTCTTGTCACCACGGAGCGCATGGATGCTCATCACCATGATCTGCACGCTGGTGCTGGTGGCGAATGACTGCACTTCTTCAGCGGCCGAGCCGCTATAGACGGTGGGGTCGAAGGGCTCAGCGTAGAGGTCGTTGAAGTGCTTGGCCATGTCCTTGATGCTGCTGGTCACACCCTCCTTGATGGGAGTGCTCGGCACAAGGATGATGAACTTGCGGAAGTTGTACTTCTGGGCGAGTTCGAAGATGGTGCGTAGGTAGACGTACGTCTTGCCGGTTCCGGTTTCCATCTCGATGTCGAAGTCGAGCGCACCACCAGCCAGCTCGGCCACGACCTCGAGTCCATTCCGGTCCTGCACGGCCTGCAAATTCTGCAGAATGGCGTCGTCGTCGAGCAGCAGGTTGTTACCGACTGCACCCACCTCAGCCGCGATGTCGAACGACTGCTGGCCTCCTGGGGCCGGGATGGTGACAGCAAGTTTTGCGTGGAGTGCATCAGCGTCCCCAGGCTGCCCCTCGAAGAGGTCCACCACGGAAGCGATGGCCTCCTGTTGATACGGCTGCTTAGGGTCAAACTTGAATTCCATCGCCTAGGCCGTCCACAGTTCCACGCCGCGCGTCTTGGCTTCCTGCACCAGATTCGTCTTCAGCTGGTCATCACCTTGGAAGGCGTCCTCCAGGATGATGAACTTCGCCAAACTCTCGGTCTCGAGGACGGCCCGAAGCTGCTCAAGCGTCGGCCTGATGTGCTCGTCAAGGTAGGCCAGAACCAGACCGTCACCGACCGACTTGAGCTTGAGCCCATCGACTACGGCGTCACCGATTTGCTCAGTCAACGAGTAGCCCTGCTTCAAGAGGATCTCCGTGAGCAACGACTCGGGCGTCGCTTCATCGTCGGCACTATCGCGCAGATCGAGGATGTGCTGCTCGAGAGCATTCGCTTCGGCGTCGCTAGTAGCGTGCCATTTCGTGAAGTTGGTGTCGGCCAGCTTGTAACTCCGAAATCCGAGGTCCAGGTCCTTCCCTTGCAGCTGGCCCCCAAGGTTCGCGAGCACCTTGGAGATGCGTAGGCGCGAAATGTCGGCGATAGTCTTATGTCCTGCCTTCGCGGCTTCGCCTGCCGGGTCAAGCGGCTCAGGCAGCTGAACTTGAATGAACCTGCGGGTCCCAGCATCCTCGGCATTTAGTTCGACGACGGCCTGAGCAGTCGTCCCCGAGCCCGCGAAGAAGTCCAAAACTATCGAATCTGCCGAAGCGCCAAACCGGATCAATGACTTGATCAGGGCCAACGGCTTCGGGTAGTCGAACCAACTCGCGTTCAGACCAACCGCAGAAATGTCCGCAGACCCGGTGCTTGTCGTGATGTCCATAACCAGGTCCTTGACCGTGGTCGAGTCGACATCGCGGACCTTCGTGTAGATCTTCCAACCGTTAGCCGATCGGATGAACTCCAGGTTGTGCGGCTCAGCAGCAATCTTCGGAGGGCTCCACCTGTAGGCATGGAACCTGTTCACGCCGTTGTTGTTCTTCTTCGGCGAAATCTTGTCGAACCCAGCGTGGACATGGGCATCTGAGACTGGCTCCGTGCGGATCTCGCCGTCATCAGGTCGGTAATAGATGTCGAATACGAGATTGGGACGGGTGATCTCGTTGAAAGCGGAGTTAGTGTTGTATAGCTCGTTCTTGGTGACGTACGGGCCGTGATCATCGTGCTTCGCCTGATAGTTGAAGCCCTTGTAAATGGACGGCATGACCTTCTTGAGTTCGTTCGCCGAAGCCCGGAACTCTCCCGAATGATCGGCCTTACGTGCGAAGGCCACGATGTATTCCTTGGTTCCAGCGGCACCGCTGCCCGAAATCTGGCGGCCTTTGAGGTTGCTGACCCATACGAACGTGTTGAGAAAGTTCGCCTCGCCGAACACCTCCTTGCCGAGTCGGGTTAGGTTGTCGATTTCGTTGTCATCTATAGAGACAAAGATCACCCCATCTTCTGCGAGCAGGTTTCGAGCCAGCTTGAGACGCGGATACATCATGTTGAGCCAGTTGGAGTGGTAACGCCCCTCGGATTCGGAGTTGGTGCTGACTCTCTTTCCCTCTTCGTTGACCTGGCGGGTCCACTCCAAGTAGGTCTCGAGACCCTCTTTGTAGTTGTCCGGATAGACGAAGTCATTGCCGGTGTTGTACGGCGGATCGATGTAGATCATCTTGATCTTGCCGTGGTAGTGCTTCTGCAGAGTCTTCAGCACTTCGAGGTTGTCGCCCTCGATGAACACGTTCTTGGTCGTGTCCCAATCCTTGCTGTTCTCGAAGTCGGGCTTCAGCGTTGCCGTCGTCGGCTCCTGGGCGGCACGGAGCGCGCGCTTCTTGCCCGGCCAGAACAGGCCGAAGCGTTCGCGGTCGTCACCGGCATCGTCGCCAAGGAGTTCCTTGAGCTTCTCGACGTCCACCTTGCCGTCAGCGATTGCTTCGGGGATCAGCTCCGAGAGCTGGGCGGCGAGCTCCGTCTTGAAGTTGGGTGTGCCGCTCGGCGTCTCGCAGATGTCTTGCTGTTGGTCTGTGGTGTGGTCGTCATTGCTCATTGCTTGGTTCCTTGGGTGATCCCGGTTGGGTTGATAGTCGTTGTGGCCGCGGGGGCGCTGGCGTTCATCAGGGAACCACCTTCCACCGAATGCTGAACAGATGCTCGATGGTTTGCGTGCCCGTGAGTGCCTGCTCGATCAGCTCGAGGTAGTGGTCGGCTTCGTCGCGCATCTTCTTTCGAGCGACGCGCGACTGTTCGTCTTCTTCCTCGGCCCGCTCAGCCCACTTGCGGGCGTCCTTCTTGAACTTAAGTTGCTGCATCGGATCGTCGGTGGCTCGAGCGTTCTTGCGTGCTTCCTTCTCCTTGGCCTTGTACTCGCGGATCTTGCCCTCAGACTCGGCGCGCCGGTCCTGCTGGTTACGGTACAAGAGCTCTTCCTGCTGGTCGTAGTAGCGGGAGTTGCGACCCTGAACCTCGCGCTGCAGGTGCTCGCGGCGCTCAGCAAGATGGTGCTCGAATGCGGCGTCGTCGATGGTGACCTCGGCACCCTCGGCGGTGCAGGTCAGGTCGAGCAGGTCGGCCGTGTATTCGTGGTCGAGCCAATCGCCGTCATCAGTCAGGCCACCAGCGAGCATGTAGGACTCACTGATGTCGTCGTTCTTGGCCTTGATGCTGAACGTGACAAGCTTGACGGTGAGCCCGCCGGACTTGCCCACGAGTTCCTTGACGGCACTGGACGCGCGCGGGGACTCGCTGAGACTGAAGGTCAGTTCCTTGGCCGGGGTGTCGGCGCTCTTGGCCGACTCGACGACGTGGCGTGCGAGCGGTCCCGAGAATCGGTACTGGTGGGCGTTTTCGAGCGGCTCCGACTTGAAGTAGTAGCGGCCAGTCGGTGCGTCCTTCACCGGTGATTGCTTGAGGACGAAGTGGCGTCCGTCGCCTTCGAAGTCTGCGTGGAAGGCGAGTTGACGCTTGGTGACTGCCAGTAGAAGCCGCTCGAACTTGTTGAGAACTTCGCCGGACTGGGCATCGTATGACTTGAGCCGGTCTTGAACGTTCGGGTCAAGGTTGTCGAAGACCTTTGCCTTGGCGGCAGCCATCTCGGAGCTGATCTCGGTTGCGTATTGTTTCTCAAGCTCCTTGAACGCGCGGTCGATGTCCGCGTCGCTGCGGGAGTCGCTCAAGATTCGGTTGATGGTCTTCTCGAAGTCGAAGCCGTCCTCGATAGAGCCGAGCACCTCGTCTGATGCTCCGAAGACGCCCTTGAAGAGGTGGAACTTGTTGGCGAGCAACTCCAGGATGCGGGCCTCAGCGGCGTTGCCCTTGTTGGCGAAGTTGGCGACGACAACATCGAACTTCTGACCGAAACGGTGGACGCGGCCGATGCGTTGCTCAACGCGCTGCGGGTTCCAAGGCAGGTCGTAGTTGACGAGCATCGAGCAGAACTGGAGATTGATACCTTCTGCGGCTGCTTCGGTGGCGATCATGATGGTGCCGTGGTCGCGGAAGTAGTCCACCAGCGCCTTGCGCCTGTCAGCCGAAGGAATGCCAGTGATAACGTCGCCGTCCTTGTTGGCCTCGAGCCAGTCGCGGTAGATCTCGTTGGTTGCGGGTGAGTTGTTGTTGCCGTTGAACAGGACGAGGCCCTGGCCGCGACCACTCTCGGTCAAGGTGCGGGCGATGTACTCCTGAGTCTTGGTGGAGTCGGTGAAGATGATGGCTTTCTGCGGAGCGCCGAGCTCCTTGAGGCGTTCGAAGCCCTTGTCCAGCGCTTCGCTGAGTTTGACGGCCTTCTGGTTGACGGTGATCGACCGGGCGAGAGCTGCGTAGCTGCGGAGCTCCTCGACTTCGGCCCGCATTGCCGCGAGCGTCTCGTTGCCTAAGGCCGTACCCGCCGCTGGGCCAAACTCCGTCGGGCCCTCGCTCGCCTCCAGTTCTTCAACCTCTTCGTCCGTAAGGTCGTCAGAATCGAAGTCAGCAAGGACCAGACCACCCCGGCTGTCACGACGGACACCAGCGGCGACCTCCGCTTCCAGGCGGTCTGCGATACGTTCGAGGGTGCTCGCGGTGGCGTAGGTACTTGAACCGAGGCGCTTGCGGAGAATCAGAGCCGTGAGGTGGCGCTGGGAGTTGGAGAATGCGAACAGTTCGTCACGTTGCAGGTAGGCGTTGACCTTGTCGTAGAGCTCAATCTCGGCAGGGCTTGGCATGAACTCCACGGTGAGTGGCATGCGCTTGGTGAAGTGGATGTACTTCTCCGCGTCCCGCCGCAGGGTGCGCTTGCTGATCCCAGCGACACGGTCGACCAGATCATCGTTGTCGCCAAGGCCCTTGGCCTTGACGTAACGCTCACGGAATGCATCGAGAGAGTAGAAGTAGTCGGGGTCGAAGACGCTGACGAGTCCGTACAGCTCCTCGAGGCGATTCTGCAAAGGGGTCGCGGTGAGAAGGATGGTCTTGCCAGCACCGCGCACGATGTGACTGATGGCTTCCGGCGCCTTGTTGCGACCGGTGTAGAAGTTTCGGAGCCGATGGGCTTCGTCACAGATCACCAGATCCCACTCGTGCAACAGGCTTGCCTCATGACGCAGAGCGAACTCGTATGAACAGATCAGAACCTCGGCACCCTGTTGCGCAGTGCGTGCAAGCTGCTCGTCTTTGAGTTTGGGGGCGAGCAACTGGCTTGGGATGAGGAACTTCTCCATCAGTTCCTGCTGCCACTGTTGGCGCAAGCTCGACGGTGCGATGATTAGGATCCGGCGCTTACGCTCCGCCCAGTACTGGGTGATGACTATGCCCGCCTCGATCGTCTTGCCGAGCCCCACTTCGTCGGCGAGGATCACGCCGTTCAGATAGGGCGTTTGAAGCGCAAAGAGCGCCGCATCGATCTGGTGAGGCTTGGGTTCAACTTGGGCGTCGAAAAGAAGACCGGCAAGTTTGCCGACATGGTCGTTGGCGTAGGAACGCTGCAGCTCGTACGCGTAGTACTTCGCCTGGTACGCGTTGAGCGTTCCTGGCGTCACTGCTCCAATAGTCATCTCCTGACGTATCCCCCTCGTGACGCTATCTGCGCCTTTACAGTTGCTAGTCCACGGACCACGCTAGCGCTGTCTACTGACACTCGCGCGGCACCTGGCCGTACACGGGTCGCCTCGCACCGGGAGAACATCTCAACCACGCGCAAGGGCTCAGAACCATTATCGCATATCGCCGCCTTTTAGTGAATGAGACGACATCTCGCGACTCCGTTCAGGCCTTGCGCTTGCGGATCACTACGCGCGCGGCCGACACATTGACATCGCCAGTGCGCAGACTCATTGCTTGGTACAGCTTGCGGAGCGCCGTTAGTCGTCTGCGGATCGTCGACTCGGAGTAGTGGCGGCGACGCAACAGCGCGACGTACTGGCCGAGGTCAGCCTCAGTGAGCGCGAGGACGTCCTTGTCGCGATCGACTGCCCACTCGAAGAGGTCTTGGAGGTCTGCCCAGTAGGCGCGTGCCGTGTTGTAGCCGTAGTCGAGAAGCACGTCCTCTCTAAGTTCCGCGAACAGTCGCCAACGTTCGGGAACTTCTGGCGCGAACATCATCTGCACGTCGGGATACCGGTCCTGAGCCACGCCTCAGGCTAGCAAGTGCTATCACGCTCATGCTTTGAGCCCTAATACCAGGTCTTTTAGCCTCATACCACCTCGCTTCGTTGAGCGGCGGTCCCACAAGGTGTGGGCCGACTGAGACAAGGACCAGTGGAGCAAATGAGCGGTGAACTTGAGGTGTTCCGCCCCAGGGGTGGAGTGCAGCGCAGGGTGCAGCGGGAACTGACGAACTTGACGGTGGAGACGGGGCTGACGATTCGTCGTGTGGATGCCCGGGCCGAGATTGAGGCGGCGAAGGTCTCGGCGATCGCGTCGGTGGGTCAGCGGGCGATGCAGGAGGTGGCGATGATCACCAAGCTCGAGCGGGACCTGGCGGAGTCGGTTCCGGCGGCCGTCGCACGGCTGACCTCGATTGGCGACATGACGCAGATCGCCATGGGGTCTCTGGTGCTGAACGCGGCACGGAGGCTGGGGTCATGAGCATCGAAGCGTGGATTGCGCTGGTGCTGATGTTGGCCTCGTTCATCGGGCTGGTCGTGTGGCTTGAGCGGCCACAGCAGCCGACGGTCCGGGACATCGACTTCGACCGTCAGTGGACCGAGATGCAGTTGGAGCAGCTCGCTCGGGAGAGTCGGGCGCGCATGTATCGGGCTGCTGACGATGCCCGTCGTGAACAGCGTGAGCGCGGTCTGTAGCGCTTTTCACAACGCCGTCTCCTGGTGCCACCTGCGTGGGCCCTGCAACCCCTATCGGAAGGCCTCGGCCTCTGTTGCGGGTCGCGTGCAGGTGGCACCTGGACGGTCCTTGAACTGTGGCGCCTTCGAGCGCATAACCAGGTCTTGAACGCGCCGCCAACTGAGGCAGGGCGCGAGGAAGGAGAGACATGAGTAGCAAGAAGTATGAGGTGATCCTTGCGGATCCGCCATGGCAAGCACAGTCCGGAGAGAAGCATTACGACACGATGCCGCTGGAAGACATCGAGGGCATGGGCGAGGCGGTGCGATCAGTCGCGGCAGACAACTGCCAGCTGTTCTTGTGGACCACGAATGCCCTGATCACCGAGGCAACTGCTATCGCGAAGGAGTGGGGCTTCACTCGCCAATCAGTGATCACTTGGGTCAAACTCAATCGGCTCGGGTTCTCGAGCCCTTATGGCGTCCGTAACGCCACCGAGCAACTGTTGCTGTGCACCAGGGGCAGAGTGCCCGTGGCCTACCGGTCACAGCCATCGTGGTTCGCCACCCCGGTAGGCAAGCACTCGGAGAAGCCCCACGAGCAGTACGCGATCATCGACCGCCTCGCAGGACCGGGCAAGAACAAGCTCGAGCTGTTCGCCAGGCACCGTCAGCCGGACTGGGACGTGTGGGGCAACGAGGTCAACTCCCAAGTTTCGTTCGAGCGGTTCGGATACCCGGTGCCGTCGGACTTTGACGCACAGAGGTCAGCGTGATGATCGATGTCGAACGAGCCGAAGAACTCTCCTCTGATGAGCGCATGGCGTGGAGCGCTCGTCCTGTGTGGAATCGCCGTGCTGCTCAAACTGACCGTCGAGCTGCTACGCAGCATCTGGCCATGGCTGGTGGCGGGCGTCATCACCGCAGCGGTGATCGCAGCCGTGATCGTCATCGTCCGGTGGCGTCAGGGCACCCACAGATGGTGAACGAAATCGCCCTTGACGGGACTGACGCGAGGTCTCGTAATGAGGGCAGACATCAGAAGAAGGGAGGGATTCGATGATGGCACGGACATACAGGCAACCCACAGGCAACGGTCGGGGGCGCGGGCGTCCACGGTCATCGGACTCCTTCCGCGTGGTGCCCGTTCCGCACCGCCAGATCGATCCCGTGCGCCTTGGTCGCGTCATCCTTGCCATTGCGCTTCATCAACAGGGCCACCGCGACCAAGCGGCGGACGCCCCAGGAGCTGACGATGAGCGGGCGTAGCGACCAATGGAAGTGGCGCCGGATCTGGTGGCCAAGACCCCTCACTTCGGACTCCGCCTTGACGCTCATGGACCGGCTTGCCACTGATCATCATCTTGGCCCCGTGGCGTGGGAGGTACACAGCAGCGGAGGGGCACTGCGACATCTGGTGGCGGCAACGAGCGGACACGGTCGAGCCCTCAACCAGACCCTTGCAACTCTGGTCCCGGGTCTGCGAATCGATGCGTCGAAAGCGCACCGGGAAGACCGGTTCGTCCTCGCAGGGCGCGTGGGCGTATCCCATCCGAGCCTGGCCCTGTCTACGGACCGGGTCACGGCTGTCACCCGCGCAGTACTTGCCGCACTCGCCGCGACCCGCAAGTCCGAAACGCTCGTGCTCCAGGTCGCCCTGGGCGGTCGCGTCCGGCCCAGCAACTCCGCCGACCACGCTTACGACCCGGCCGGAGGCTGGTTCGACCTCTTGCTGAACGGGCCACGTCCAACCAGCGCCACCGCCCGCAGCGCTCTGCGCGAAAGGGCAGCGCGACCTGGCTTCAACGTGACCATCCGCATTGGCGCAGGCGCCGCGACTCCGGCCCGTGCCAAGGAACTCGTGACAGGTGTGCTGGCGGCGCTCCGGGTGAGCGAGTCGGCTGGAACCCACCTGACCTTCGCGCCCGAGGACCCGCACAAACTCATCAACGCGACCATGCCGTGGCGTTGGCCGATGAAGCTCTCGTCTCGTGAACTCGTGGCTCTCATGGGCTGGCCGGTAGGAGTTGCGGACGACGCGGCCCTGCCGGGCATGCCAGCCACCCATCCTCAGCCCTTGGCACCACGCATCGACCTGCCTCACGTTCGCCGGCCGTTCGCACACACGGCCACCCCGGGGATCGACACACCCGTGGGGATCACCGCCGCAGACTCGCTCCAGCACACCGTGCTGCTCGGGCCAACCGCATCGGGCAAGTCGACCGCGATGCTGTCGCTGATCATGGACGCGGTCGAGCAGGGTAGGTCGGTGCTGGTCATCGATCCCAAGACCGACCTCGTCAACGACGTGCTAGCCCGAATCCCGGCGTCACGACATGGCGACGTAGTCGTCCTCGACCCGACCGACGAGTTCCCCGTGGGCCTCAATCCGTTCGCGACCTCGAGCCGTTCACCTCAGTTAGTTGCCGACTCGATCCTGGCCGTCTTCAAGGAGCTCTACGCAGACTCGTGGGGACCACGCACGCAAGACATTCTCACCGCGTCACTGATGACCCTGGCGAACTATCCGGACGCGACCTTGACGATGCTGCCCGCGTTGCTCAGTGATGATGCGTTCCGTAGGCGAGTGACCCGCACCCTCACCGACCAGATTGGTCTGGGATCATTCTGGGCCTCCTACGAGGCGATGTCCGTCGATCAGCGCGCCCAGGCGATAGCGCCAGTGATGAACAAGTTGCGCCAGTTCCTAATGCGACCGACGATCCGTGCCGTCATCGGGCAGGCGCAACCACGCTTCAATCTTGAGGACCTCTTCACGCGCCGCCGCATCGTGCTGGTGTCGCTGAACAAGGGACTCATCGGCGCAGAAGGCGCCCGGCTGCTCGGTGCGCTCGTGGTCAGCCAACTGTGGCCGCTGATCCTCGGAAGGGCCAAAGTGGACGCCGCACGCCGCCACCCTGTCGCCGTGTTCATCGACGAGGTCCAGGACTACCTTGCACTGCCTACCGATCTGGAAGACGCCCTCAGTCAAGCGCGCGGGCTCGGGGTGGGCTTTACCGTCGCACACCAGTACCGTCGCCAACTCCCGGCAAGTCTGCGCGCAGGCATCGATACCAACGCCCGCAACAAGATCATCTTTGGCCTCAACGCCGACGATGCCACCGACATGGCACGCCAGGCACCTGGCCTACAGGTTCAGGACTTCCAACTCCTGCCTCGGTTCCACGTCTACGCGAACCTCATCACGGACGGACACCAGACCGGGTTCTTCATGGCGAGGACGCTCCCGGCACCACCACCCAAGAGCGACCCCGTGGGCCTCAGAGTGCAATCGGCACGCACCTACGGCCGCGATGCGCAACTGGTCGACAGTGAGGTGCTCGCCGCCATCGGCATGACCGATCAGGGAGCCGTGCCCGACGAACCCGTGGGACGCCGCAAGCGTCAAGGTGCTGCGTCATGAGCGTGCACGGCTGTCAGTTCGCCCTTCAGGTCGCGTTGGCAACGTCCGCCAATAACCTGCCGATTACCGGCCAGTTCCCTACAGGGGTGGACAAGACTCCACCTGGTTCCCCAGGTGTTCCCCCCTCATCCGGCGGAGGTCCCTCATGACCACTGTCGACCAGGTCGTGCCACACCTGTCCGACCGTGACTGGCAGGTACTGGGCAGCATCCACGAGTTCCACTACCTCACCACACACCAACTAGCCCGACACCACTTCGGGTCCGCAAAGACCGATCCCGTCCCGCGACGAGCCAACCACGCACTGACTCGACTCAACGGGCTAGGCGTCATCACACACCTCAAGCGACGCATCGGCGGAGTGAGGGCAGGGTCCTCCGGATATGTGTGGGCGCTCACGGACCTTGGCGGGCGCGCCCTCGCTCGTAGGCACGCCGGACAGCAAACCCGCATCCGAACCTATGAGCCCTCTGCCGCATTCCTCGAGCACACTTTGGCCGTCGCCGAGGTCGCGCTCGACATCCGCGAAGCGGCCGCCACCGGGTCATTCAGTGTGACCGCGCTCGAGCTCGAGCCACACGCCTGGCGAACCCACCTGGGTGCTGGCGGGCAGGTGGTGCGCCTCAAGCCCGACCTCAGCGTCGTGACCTCAAGCGCCGAGTTCGATGACTACTGGTTCATTGAGGTGGACCGCGACACTGAGCCGCCGTCCCGCGTCGTGACCAAGTGCCTCGCCTATGAGCGGTACCGGGCAAGCGGCATCGAGCAGCGCAGCCACGGAGTCTTCCCAGCGGTGGTCTGGGTGGTTCCCAACAAGGCTCGCGTCGACCAACTCTCGCGGCACCTCGCAACCGCGCCAGCCATCCCGCACGAGCACTACGCGGTGACGACACCCGATCAGCTCGCCACGCTCCTCGCGCAAGGGCTCGAGAACTTCAATACAAGCACCGGTGGGCAGAAAGGAGGTAACCCCTCATGAATCACGAGCACCAACCACAAACCCCCGAACACAAGACCACGCCCGCCGAGATCGCCCAAGACCTCGTCGCGGCCATCAATGCTGCCGTCACCATCGAGGCAGGAGTACGCATCGGGCTGCTCTACAACGACCACGGACCCGCCGTCATCGCCTACACCAGACTGCCCGACACCAACCTCGAAGACCCTGACCTCGCGCGCAACTTCAGCGAGGCCTACGTCGCGACGCATCCAAGCCGCACCGCCGCCATCGAGGCGGAGCTCACCGACCAAGGCTGGATTGCAGCAACCGAAGAACACTGCAACCGCCACGGCATCCCGCCCGGGCTCCTTCAGTGGAACCACGACGCAGTGTGGGGCGCAATGAACGAAATGTACGACCTCGTCGACTATGCAGGACGCATCTATGTCTTCTGGAAGTGAGCGCCTGCCAGACCTGGGGAGCGCTCAGCTTCGGCGCAACGAATGGGACGCTCACACCGAGACCAGGCAACGCATCAAGGAGGGCCTCGAAGGGTTCGAGCCCGACACCTTTGAGCTGTTCCTCTCCCTACCAGGAATCGACCTCGCCAGCCCCAGGCTCCTCGACCATTACATCGAGCGCTACCTCGGCACCTACACGACCCGAGCAAAGGCCATCAGCGCTTACCTCGACCACCTTGGCTGGGTAGAGACCACCACCCGCTTCCTGATGACCGACCCCGGTACGGGAAAGCCCACCTGGAACTGGGACCTCATCAACGAAGGCTTCACCGAACAATGCCATGCGCCTGAGAAGAACGGACGCATCCATGTCTTCACCGTCTAGCGATCCCATGCATCACCCCTGGTCAACTGATGCGGAATACACATCAGGGCTGGACTCGTCGCGCGAAGAGAGCGTCAATGGAAGGGACGTAAACGGAGGAAACCACCCCATGCCAACAGCCGCACCCGCGACCATCATCGACGGCTTCAGCCAAGCCCTGACCCTCAAGAAGGCCGTGTCATACCTGCGCGTGTCCACCCGCGATCAAGCTTCGCGAGGAGGAGGCGACAGCGAGGGATTCTCGATTCCAGCGCAACGCGAAGCGAACCGCCGCAAGGCCTCGGCCATGGGTGCGATGGTGGTCAAGGAGTTCGTGGATCGTGGTGCCTCGGCCCGCTCTGCGAACCGCCCCGAACTTCAAGCGATGCTCGAATACCTCAACGAGCACGACATCGACTACGTGATCGTCCACAAACTCGACCGCCTGGCACGCTCGCGCGCCGACGACGTCGCCATCACCGCCGCCATCGACGCCTCCAAGGTCCGCCTCGTCTCGACCACCGAGTCCATCGACGAAAGCCCCTCGGGGATGCTGCTCCACGGCATCATGAGCTCCATCGCAGAGTTCTACTCCCGCAACCTCGCCGCCGAGGTGGTCAAGGGTATGAGCCAGAAAGCCCGATCAGGCGGCACCAATGGGCGAGCTCCGCTCGGGTACCGCAACCACCGCGCCATCGACAGCGAAGGGCGCGAGGTGCGCACGGTCGTCGTGGACCCGGACCGGGCACCGCTGATCACCCGGGCATTCACGGAGTACGCGACAGGCAAGTGGACCATCAGCACCCTCACGCACCACCTCACGCTCCAGGGGTTGACCACACTGGCCACACCAAAGCTGCCCTCGAAGCCCATCTCCGAGAGCCTGCTAGGCAAGATCCTCGTCAACCCGTACTACAAGGGCTTCGTGAAGTTCCAGGGCGCCTACCACCCAGGACGCCACCAACCATTGATCGACGACCAGACGTGGGACGAGGTCCAACGCATCCTCGCGGCTCACGCGGCCGGGGAGCGAACCCGGCGCCACCCGCACTTCCTTAAGTCCAGCCTCTACTGCGGCAACTGCGGCGAACGCATGCTGGTCCAAATGAGCACGGCCAAGTCAGGCGACATCTACCCGTACTTCATGTGTGCTGGACGCCACTCGCGGCGAACCTCCTGCACCCAGAAGTCCGTCCTCATCTACGAGGTCGAGAAGAAGATCGCCGAGCACTACGGCACCGTCCGCATCGAGCACAAAGTGCGCGAGCTCGTCGAGCAGGCGATCCGCACCGAACTCGCGGCGGCACGCGTAACCGCCGAGTCCCAAGAGCGCCACATCAAGACCGAACGCGACAAGCTCGAACGCCAACGGACCAAGCTCATGGAAGCCCACTACGCGGGCGCCGTCCCCCTCGAACTACTGGCAAGCGAACAGGAGAGGATCACCAGAGCCCTCAAGCAACTCGACAGTCAAAGTCACGCGGCAACCGCGCGCTACGACGACGTCGACACGAGCCTCACCATCGCACTCGACCTGCTCGAACAGTGCCAGACCACGTACAACGCGGCGCCTGAGCATCTCAAGCGCCAACTCAACCAGGCACTCTTCGAGAAGTTCTTGGTAGTGAGGAGTCAAGAAGGACCCGAGCAGATGACGATCACCAGCGAGCTCAGGGCGCCCTTCGACAGTATCGTCGCACTCGCACGCCTCGCCGCAGTGGACGCCCAAGTGGATTCAACGGGAAACAAAAAAGTAGAGACCTCGCGGTCTCTACTTAGTCGTAATAGGGTGGAGCTAAGGGGATTCGAACCCCTGACCTTCTCATTGCGAACGAGACGCGCTACCAACTGCGCCATAGCCCCATGCCCCTTGCGGAGCGTCATCTAGGTTACCACCACCCTCGGCCCGGCGGAAACGCCAAGGGCGCCCTCCCCCGCGTGTGCGGGAGGGGCGCCCTCGCGAGTGTCTGGCTTAGTACGCGGCCAGGATGTCGATCACGAACACCAGCGTGGAGCCCGCGGGGATCGAGCCCTGCTCGGCGTCGCCGTAACCCAGCTCCGGCGGGATCACCAGCAGCACGCGGCTACCCACGGTCTTGCCGGCGAGGCCGTCAACCCAGCCGTCGATCAGGGCGTCCTTGCTCAGCTGGAACGTCGCGGGGGCGCCGCGCGTGAAGGAGGAGTCGAACGTGTCGCCGTCCCACACCCAGCCGGTGTAGTTCACGGTGATGGTCTGACCCTCGGCCACCGCTTCGCCGGAACCGGTGACAAGATCCTGCGAGACCAGCTCGGTAGGCATCGTGGCGCCGGTGAAGTCCACGGCGGGCGCGCCATCGGCGTCCTCGGAGATCTGCGGCAGACCCTCCACGGAGGCCACGGCGTCGCCCTCAGGTCCGCTCATGATGTCGGACGACACGGTGAGCGCGATCACCACCGAGCCGGAGCCGGAGTCCGGCACGGCCCACAGCAGCTTGGCACCCACGTGCGCGCCCACAAGCGCATCGTGCAGCGTGGGCTCGAGGAAGTCAGTGGTCAGCGCCACTGCCTCGGGCGCACCCGCGTCGTAGGTCGAGTACAGGGCGCTGCCATCGGCGCCTGCGAACTGCACGTAGTTGAGAGCCACGTACTGGCCCTCCTCAAGCTCCGCGCCGTCGCCGTCCTCCACGAGCAGCGTGCCGGCAGCGTCAAAGTTGATGGGGGTGTCAAAGCTGACAGTGGGGGCCGCGCCCTCGCCGTTGTCGGTCCAGGTCATGGCGGCAAGAGCGGAGTTCACCTCCACCGCGTCCGCAGCGACATCCGTCGCCGTCGCAGCGGCCGTGGCCGACGCCGAGGGGTCCGCGGCGGGCTCGGCCGCGCAGGCGGCGAGGGACAGGGCGCCAGCCATCAGGATGGCAGGCAGGGCAAGGCGATGCTTCACGACTTCTTCTCCCACAGATTGGTTGCGTCCCAGTCTCCCACGCGCGTGGGCCCTTGGCCGCCGTGGGCGGGACGTCCTTACGTTGTCGTAACGCGTGGCGTGGCAGGTGGTTCCCCCGCCATAGGACCTTCACCCACGCTTTCCCAAGAAATAACCCTTGCGAAACACGGCGACAACACGAAGTCTTTACCTTGTGAGCACTGGAGTTCCGCGCGCCGGGGCGGGAAGGAGGTTGCCGTGACCCTCGACCACGTCGACCCATTCATTGGCACCGACGTCACCGCGCTGCCGCAGCCCACGGGCCTTGCCTCGACGTGGTGGGCGCCCAAGCCTCTCATCGGCAACACGCACCCCGGCGCCTGCTTCCCGTTTGGGATGGTGAGCGCCTGCGCGTACTCGGGCGGCTACCCCACCGGCTACGGGCCGTACGACCTCAGTACGGAGGGTGTCCCCGGGCGCCTCCACGAGGGCCAGGTCGCATCCGGCTTCACCCACTTCCAGCAGTCCGGAACCGGCGCGATCCGCAAGTACTACAACTACTTCCGCGTGACGCCGATGGTGGAGCCCCTGGACGAGCTGGGCCGCACCTTTGTGGTGACGGAGGAGGAGGCCTCGCCCGGGTACTACGCGGCGACGCTCGACAACGGCGTGCGGTGCGAGATCACAGTGGGGCCCAAGTCGGCCGTGCACAGGTACACCTTCCCCGAGCACCACAACGCGCGCGTGGTGGTGGACTTCTCGATGGGCGGCCTGTCCATCCCCTACGGCGAGACCATCCCGCTGCGCGCCACGCTCGAGTCCTCGTCACCCGGCATCGCCACCGGCGAGATTGTGGTGGAGGGCGTGCCGCTCGCGGTGGCCATCGAGTGCGACACCGAGAACTGGCGCCAGATGCTCTGGTACGACCGTCGCCTCATGCCGGCCGGCGCGCGCCTCGATCTTGACCACATTCGCCACACCACGCTGCGGCCGTTCGGCCTCATGTGGGTGGGGCCGGCGGCGGCAGGCCAGACCATCGAGCTGCGCATGGGCTTCTCGCTGCGCGGCATCGAGCAGGCAAAGGCCAACCTCAAGAAGGATTGCGGTGCCGGGCCGCACCGCTTTGATCGCCGCCTTAAGGAGTCGCGCAGCGCGTGGCAGGACCTCTTGAGCTCCGTCGAGATCGAGACCGAGGACGCGGCCCGTCGCCAGGTCTTCTACACCGCGCTCTATCACGCGCTCATCAAGCCCTGCTTTGCGCGCGACGAGTCCCCCTTCTGGCCGGCCAACGGCCCGTTCGTGTACGACATCTCCACGATGTGGGACATCTACCGCACGCAACTGCCGCTGCTGACGGCGCTCGAGCCTGGCAGGGCCATCGACCTCGCCAACGCGCTGCTCACGATCTGCGAGCAAGAGGGCAACCTGCCGGTGGGTTACCGCATGGCGCGAGGCTCCGACCGCTTTAGCCGCCAGGGCAGCGCGCTTGCCCACACGTTCCTGGCGGATCTGTGCCAGCTCGAGGTCCCCGGCATCGACTGGGACTGGGCACTGGTGACGATGCAGCAAGACCTGCGCCGCTCCTACGGTGAGGACTACCTGCTGACCGGCGTCGCCCACCCCATCAGCCACACGCTCGACCTCGCCTTCGGCTACTGGTGCACGGCGCGCGTCGCGGCCCGCGTCGAGGACGACGCAGTGGTCGCCGAGACGGAGCGCCTCGCCTCCGGCTGGACCGCCGCGTACGGCAAGGACGGCCTGCTCGCCGACTCGAACTTCTACGAGGGCGTCAAGCACAACTACTCGTTCCGCCTGCAGCACGACATGGCGGCGCGCATCGCGCTGAGCGGCGGCGACGAGGGCTTCGTGGCGCAACTCGACCGCTTCTTCGGGTACGGCGCCGACGCGGTGGTCCAGCCCGGGTACAAGCCCACCAAGACGGAGATGGAGGGTGGCTACGCGCTGGGCCGCTTCGAGGGCCTCAACAACGAGCCCGACATGGAGGCGCCCTGGGCGTACTACTACGCGGGCCGCCCCGACCGCACCGCAGAGGTGGTGCACGATGCGATCCACCAGAAGTTCTCCACCGGACGCGGCGGATTGCCGGGAAACGATGATTCGGGTGGCCTCTCGAGCTGGTACGTGTGGGCCAGCCTGGGCCTGTTCCCCGTTGCGGGCCAGAACATCTTCCTGATCCACCCGCCAGCCTTCGCCTCCGCCTCGATCCGGATGGCTCGCGGCACGCTGCACATCACGTCTCCCGGGTTCGTCGAGCCCACACCCGGAGGCCCCGTGCAGTACGTCCAGTCCGTCACGTTCGACGGGTCGCCCGTCGACGCGTCGTTCCTCGATGGCACGCAGCTTCACCGCGGAGGCGACCTCGTCATCGAACTCGGCCCCACGCCCTCCGGCTGGGGCACCACTCACCGTCCCCCGTCCCACCCCTACCCCGCGTCGTCCTGACGCACTGCCAGTTCCCACCCCTAGGAGGCAGCCATGACCACCGACCGTCGACTCGTCATCGTCGTCCGCGCCGATCCGGTGATCTGCGGCCATTCCGGCGAGGCTCGCAACCTCGCCGAGGTGGCACTCACGCGCGGCTTCACCGACGTGCGCATTGTCACGTGGCCCCTTGAACGTCTCGTGGAATCGGGCCTTCCGCTCAAGCCAATGGACACGGTGATGCCGTACTCCCCCGGCATCACCGTCGAGCGGCCGGGTCCCGTGGGCGGTTACAAGATTCCCGACGGCCGCTACCTGGCCGGCATGGTGGGTCGCCTCGTGGAGCTCTTCACGGACGGCGTGCCCACGGTGGCCATGTCGCTCTACCTTCACCCGCACACCACCGCCGTGGACGAGGCGCTGCGCGTCGCACGCTCCACCGGCAAGACCGTCAACGTCACCACCATCGCCGAGGCCGTCGGCTCGGACGTGACCGAGGCCGTCCGTTCAGCCGTGGAGCACGGCGAGCTGGGTGCCGCAGCGGCGTTGCTTGCCACCTACCTTGGCCAGGATCACCCGGTGGCCGTGTCGCAGTACACCAAGGACGTGATCGTGGAGGCTGCCCACAGCGTGGATGCGCTATTTGGCTCCGACTTCGCACAACAGTGCGAGCGGCGCATCGGCATCTCGTACCCCGCGATCGACACCTCGGCATACCTGCACCTCGACCCTGCCGCCACCGACGCCGCGCTCGCGCGCCGCGGGCTCACCCGCGGCGACTACGTGCTGTTCCTGTCGCGCCTGCAGCAGGCAAAGGGCGTGGAGGACCTCATCAGAGGATTCGCAGCCTCGGAGGCGTGCGCAGACAAGACTTTGGTGATCGCCGGACGCGGCCCGGATAGGCCGCTCTTCCAGGAGATGGCCGCACACACGTCGGCAGCCAAGCGCATCGTGTTCCTTGATGATGTGGGCGACGAGGAGAAGCCCCACCTGATGGCCGGCTGCGCGGCGTACGTACTGCCCTCGCGTCCTAGCCCCGAGTTCACCGAGACGTTTGGGATCGCGCTCGTGGAGAAGGCGCTCGCAGGAGGCGGACCCATCATCACGTGCGACACCGGCGGCATCCTCGAGGCCGTGGGCGACACCGCCGTGGTGATCCCCACTCACGATCCGCAGCACCTCGCGCAAGCACTCAATATGTGCCTCGACGGTCTCGACCCGACGGAGCGCGAGTGGTGGGAGTCGCGAGCACGGGAGTACGCGATGCAGTTTGACCGCGCCGTGGTCTTCGACCGCCTGTTTGCAGGCGTCAGCCTGAGCACGGGTGAGGTGCCACTGGTGGCAAACGCGCGCCGCGTGCACCTGTAGCCCGCGACAGCTACAGCAGCACCACCGCGAGCCACACGAGAAAGACCGGCACCGCCCACGCCGTGTCGGCGGCCGTCCAACCGATGACGCGCGTCGTCATCTGATCGCTGTCACGGTATGCGCCGGTGGCCCAGGTGAGCGGCTCGGAGGTGAGCAGCACGCCGCTGTCTCCTAGAAGCTCTATGGCGCGGTCGCGCGCGGCTTCCCTCGCCACCCTGTCACGCCGAGGATCCACGAACGCGAGCGACAGCCCGGCCGAGCCGTAGCCGCCATCGGACGCCAGCACGTGGAGCGGCTTGATGCTGTGCGGAATGACCACTGTGGCGACGTCAGCGAGGGGCACCGAACGCTCGAACCAGTGGCTACGCACGCTGATCGCCTGATGGGTGATCTGTACACCCTTGCGCACCATGCGGGACTGCTGGAACGTCACAAAGGCGAGCCCCACGAACACGCCTGCGTCCGCGAGAGTAAGGCCGGCATGCCCGAGGCTGAAGTGCGCCTGCACCCCACACAGCACGAGCATTGCGCCCAGGTTGATGAGCGTCTGCACACCCCGCGCCACGGGGCCAAAGCCGATGAACACGTCAGCGATACGACGCAGTGGCTACGCGCTCGCCTGGCGGCGCTTCGCGAGAATCGCGTCGAGGGCGCCGGTGGACGGCCGTGCGGCCTCACGCTCCGTGCGCTGCTCCGCGAGCGCGGCACGGTGATCGGCGTGCGACGACGCGGCGTAGTCCGACTCGGCGAGCTGGCGCGCCGCCTGCTGACGCACGGCGGGCTTGAGCGCGTACGCCGGCACCGGCATCGTGCGGGGGCGCCACCCGGCGGCCTCATCGGCCTTGGCGTCGGCCTGCTCCGCCTCGGCCAACCGCATGGCCTCCTGCACTGCGGCGGCGTGGGCGGCGCGATCGACCGACGCGCGGCGCAACTCGGGCGCGGAGCCGGGGGCAAGATCGGCCGATGTCACGATCTGGATGGCCTGCGTGGCAAGTTCGCTCGGCTCTGCCTGGTCGCCGCGAGCGCGAGCCGCGCTGACGGCGCGCAGCGCCTGAGTAGCGGTGGCGGCCGCTTGGACCTCGCGGGCCACGCCGCGAGCGCCCGCAAGCGCCTTACGCTCGGCGGCACCCGCACGCACAGAGGCACCCACCACCGTCACGAGCGCACCGGTAGCGAGCGAAGGCATAATCGCGGGGAACGACGTCACGGCCGTGAGCGTCCACGAGAGAACCGTGACGGCAAGCGCCACTGCCGAGTACAGCGCGCGGCGGCGCGCCTGTACGGCCCGTGAGGCCACCGAGCCCCTGTGATCACGACGCAGGTGAAGGCTCTCGCGCTGCGCGTGCGTGGCCGCGCGGTCGAGCGGACCCTGCGGCCGCGACATGCGGCTCTCACCCAGCGCTGCAACCTGAGCGCGCGCGGCTCCCGTCACCAACAGCGGCGTCTCCGCGGAGGCGCTGGCCGAATCGCGGGGTGCGATGCGTGCAGCCGAGGCGCGCACCACGCGCATGTCGGCCGAGTAGCGATCCTCCGTGCGCACCATCGCGTAGTCGGAACGCTCGCGGATGCGCTGCGGCAGAACATACGCGAGCACCAGCCCTACGGCGATGATGGCGAGGAGTCCTGCGGGAGGCATGAGACGACGGTACGGCTCGAGAGGGCGCGGGGCCGGGACCCCGCGCGGCGTGTCAGTCGGCGTTCCTCACGACAGTGCCGGTCCACCATGCTCCAGCCCGCCTCTCCGAGGCGAGAACTGCAAAGATGCGGTGGTCGCGCCACCCTCCGTCGATGTAGAGGTACGACTGCCTGATGCCCTCTTCGCGCAGGTCGAGCTTGCGCGCCACGGCGAGCGACGCGTCGTTCTCGGGCCTGATCGCGATCTCCACCCGGTGCAACCCCTGAGCAAACGCGTACTCGGTGAGCAACACCACGGCAGTGGGAGCAATGCCCCTGCCAGCGAACTCGTGTGACACCCAATACCCGAGCGTGCCACCGCGCTCAGCACCCCATTCGATGCGTCCCAGCGCCGCGCGGCCTACCAGCCTGCCCTCGTACTCGATCACAAAGGGGAACGACTTGCGCTCGCTCCACGCCTTGCGCTCCCTGCGCACAAAGGCCCTGAACGTGATGGGCGCCTCCACCTGCCCTGGCGGCGATGTGGCCTCCCAGGGGCGTAGCCAGTCGCGATTGCGCGCGCGCAGGTCCAGCCACTCCCGCTCGTCACGCGGCTGCAGCAGGCGCAGCGTCACGCCGTCACGCGCAAGGACCGGCATGGTGGGCCTCATCGCTGCCACCACAGCACGTCAACGACGTCGCCCTGCAGCACCCCGGTGACGGACTCCGGCACCACCGCCAAGCCATCAGCGGCCGCGAGATCCGCGAGCGTCGCCGCGGCGCCCGCCGCAACGGGCTCCACCGCGGCCCTGCCGTCTCGCTCAGTGCGCCGCACGGGGGCCACCTGCGCATACCCGAACGGCGACTTCCAGGCGACCGCTGCGTGCGCCTGCGGAAGCTGGGGATCGAGGCCCCGGAGCGTGAGGATCGCATGGCGCACATAGCCAGCGAAGGCAGCGGCGGCGTCCACTGGGTGACCGGGGAGGCCGAGCAGCACCACTGCCCTGCCATCGGAGTCGCCCACGATGCCCAGCACGTGCGCGTCCGCAGGGCTCAGCCTCACCGTCTCGCGGCGCGCGCCGTACGCGCCCGTGAGGACCGGAACCACCACGTCCCGCCAGTCATCCGACATGCCACCCAACGTCAGCACGAGGTCCGCCTGCAGTGCGGCGTCGTCGATCGCCTGGCGCAGCGCCCTCGCGTCATCAGGGACCGTCACCACGCGCACGAGCCGCGCCCCGGCGGCCGTCACGAGCGCCGACATGAGCGCGCCGCTCGCATCACGCACCGGCTCGTCTGGCGCGAGCGACGGGTGTGCCGAGGTGGCGGTCTGAACAAGCTCGGACCCCACCGTCACGATCACCACCCGCGGCGCGGGCCTCACGAGCACCGACGCGCGACCAGCGGCCGCGAGAGCGGCGATGTGGCCAGGGCCAAGGCGCGTGCCCTCCGGCACCACTACTGAGCCACGCTCGGCGTGAAGGCCCGGGACATCGATCCCGTCGCCTGCGGCAGGCTCCGCCTCGAATGTCACGCGCGCGGTGCTGGCGAGGGGCCTTGCCACCACGGCGTCGGCGCCAAAGGGGATCGACGCACCCCTGCTCACGCGCGCGGCGGCACCGCGAGCGAGACGCGTCGGCGCGGCGCCCGGGAGCACGTCATGCGAGACCGGAAGGCTCACAGCACGCCTCGAGGCCCCGGCCAGATCCTCGGCGCGAACGGCAAAGCCATCGTACGCCGCGATCGCGAGCGGCGGCACCGCATCGCGCGCCAACACGTCGGCCACCAGCACGCAGCCCACCGCGTGCGTGAGTGAGAGGTCAATGGGGGTGAGCGGCTGTAAGAGCGCGAGAACGTCGTCGCGATACTCGAGGAGGCTGCGGGACGTCACCCTCGCATTCTGGTGGTCAGGGACCGAGGCTTCAAGCAGGCGTGGCCGCGAGACCTCCCCTGGTGGTCACAGCTTTGACACACCTGTCACACGGATGTCATGTGGGTTTGCGACAATGGACCCATGACACCGCTGTCGCATATCGACCCGCGCACCATGCCGCCGGCGGAGGTCAAGTCCGCCTGGCGCAGTGCCGTGCGCCGCGTCCGCCTGCAGCGCAGCGACCGCAAGAACCTCGAGCTCGCCGAGGCCATGCGGGACCGCGTCATGGAGCTTCCCGAGGCCCAGGGCATACGCTGCGCCTCCGTCTATGCGTCGCGCTCCTACGAGCCCGGCACGCTGCCGCTCATCGAGGCGCTCGTCGCCGCCGGCGTGGACGTGCTACTGCCGCGACTGGGCGGCGGGCTGCAGCGCGGCTGGAGCTACTACTCGTCGCCCGACGACCTCGTCGAGAGATCTCCCGGCCGTCCACCCGAGCCGTCGGGCGAGTTCCTGCCGCAGGATCGCCTCGCCGACGCGGATCTCATCGTGGTGCCGGCCCTCGCCGCCGACACGCGCGGCACCCGCCTCGGTCAGGGGGCAGGCTGGTACGACCGCACCCTCATGGACGCGCGCCCCGGCGCACCGATCCTCGCCCTCGTCTACGACGACGAGTTCCACGACGCCGCGCACCTTGCCATCCCTCGCGAGAATCACGACATCCCGGTATCGATCGTCGTGATGCCGTCCTCGGTGGAGCGGATTGCCCCCTAGGGCATCGTAAAATTGCGCCATGCCCACCTATCACTACGCATGCTCGGCGTGCGGACACCGCTTTGACGCGGTGCAGTCGATCCACGCCGAGGCTCTCACCGAGTGCCCCGAGTGCGGCGGCGAGGTGCGCCGTGTGATCTCGGCCGCGGCCGTCACCTTCAAGGGGTCCGGCTTCTACAGGACCGACTCGCGCTCCAAGGGCTCGGGCTCGAGCTCTTCCAGCGGCTCCTCGTCCTAGGCGCCGCCCGCACACCCGCCGCTACCAGTGCGGCGGCTTGTCGCGCTTGATCTCGTCGTCGCGGTTCGCTCCGCCGCGGTCTCCCCAGCCGGCGTCCTCGTCCTCCCACGCACGCGTGGGGATGAGCGGCCTATCCACGCCGCGCGTGATGGGCCTGCGCGGCAACATATCGCCCGATGCCGTGGTCATGGTGCCCGGGCTCTCGGCCCGACGCGGGGCACGGTGCCCAGGCTCCGGCTCCGGCTGATCGTCGGATTCTGGCTGCGCATCGTCGAGCGGGGACGTCGCGCCGCTCGGCTCTTCATCGCCGTCGACAGCGACCTGATCGTCGGGGGCGGGCTCGACCTCGTCCGACGTGGCCGATACGGCCCACGGCTCAGCCTCGTCGCCGCCGCTGTCGCCGTCCTCGGGGTCGTCCCAGCTGGCGCCGCCGGTCAGCTCGTCGAGCCAGGACGACGCTGAAGACGCCTCTTCACCTTCGTGGGCATCGTCGGCCTCGGCGCTCGCTGGCTCGTCGCCTGCGTCGTCGGGGTGGGCCGTCACCTCGGCGGCTGCGTCCGCGGCCTCAGGCGCGCTCGCCGCAGGCAGGTGCACGCCGAGGGCCGCGCGGATCTGTGCGACGGCACCCAACGGGTCCATGAACGTGTCGAGGGTCCACAACGGCAGCACCGACCACCCGAGCGACTCGAGACCCCGGTACTGCCAGCGCAGACTGTCGCGAAGCGACCCCCGCGGGCCCTCAGCTGGCTCGTCAGTGATCACCGCGAGGCTGTAGCCACGCCCGTGCGGCGCTCCCACAGCGAGCGCGATCGTCTGCGCCCCAAAACCGTGGCGCAGACTCACGGCGAAGCCCTCCGCGCGCAGCAGGCGCGCCACATCGGCAAGCAACCAGTCGGCGGGGCCGGGGTGAGTTCGCTCGCTCGGCCGCACCTCGGAGGCTTCAAGCAGACCCGCCAGCGCGTCGATTCCATGCCCGGCCGCGCCGGACGCCGCAAGCCCACGCAGATGGTGCGCATCGAGAGCCGAGACCACCACGACGCGCCCGTCGCTCGCGGCGAGGGCCTGAGCCAGAGCCGCTGCACCCTGCGATGTACCCAGCACGCCAAGCTCAGTGGGAGCTCCGCCGCGGTGATCGCGCGCGTACCCCAGAGACAGCATCACTGACGTGAACCCGCGGCGCACGGCGTCTCCACACTCCACGACCTCGGCCGCGGGCCGCCCGCCACCGGCTCGCTCGGCAAGTGCCTCCCTGAGTCGGAGGGCATGCGCGGCATTGCCTGCGACCACCAGCGTGGTCCCCTGGGTGGCGTGGGGCGCGCCCTCGGCCATGGCGACGCAGCGCTCGACCACGGCGGCCACCTCGGCGCGCGTCGTCTCCACCACGTGCCGCCCGGCCAGCGGCTGCGCGACGGCGTCGAGGACTATCGCCTCGATGCCGCTTGGCGCGTCGGCAACTCCCGCGCGTGGCAGCACGGGCAGGTCGCGCCCGTAGCCGAGCGACTGGAGGGCGAGGCCCACCGCCGGCTCGCCCTGCCACGGGGCGGGGTGGAGGGTCACATGAGGCAACAGCCTGGAGATCTCGGTCGCCCCCGAGCGCGTGGCGCTACGAGGATCCGTCACCAGCACCACCTGCGCGGCGCGCGCGAGCGCTGGGATGAGTTGAGCCGTGGCGAGACTCTCGGCTCCCACGATCACGAGCACGTCGACGCACCGCGACGGCGGCAACATGTGGGACACCTGGTCAGCGCGCGCAAGCACCACCGGTCGCAGGGCGGCGACAACGGCACCAAAGTCGCGTCGCATCTGTCGCACGGAGACCTCGACGCCCTCCATGAGCGTCGCGAAGAGGTCACGGGCATCTTCCGGTCGCCGCGCGATCGCCTGCTTGCGATGCTCGGCCACCGCCCGCATGAGCGGGCCTGAACGCATGTCACCAAACGCCTCGTCAAGCTGGAGGTAACGCGCGACTGCATGACCCAGCGCGCCGGCCTCGATCAGCGCAGGCTCGGCCTCGATCATGGAATCGAAGGCAGCGGCCCACCACGCAAACTCTGCGTCTGCACGGATCTGTTCAGGAGAAGCCGCGCGCTCCTCCAGGCTCGCGATCAGCGGCGCGAAGCCCGCCTCGTCGAGATCGATCTGCGCGGGAGCGGCTGGGGCGCTGTCAAGACCGCCCGGGATGCCCTCGGCCAGCTCATGAAGCGCTCGCTCAAGTTCTCCGAGCGGCATGAGCTCGGGCTCATCAATACCTGCTGCCGCCGGCAATACGGGGACGAGAATCGCCCACGCTGCCACCGCGCGCTCAAGCCTCGCCTCGTACGCCTGGAAGTCGTCCGGCACGGTGGGCCAGCCGCCCGCCGAGCACATCTCGCGCCACCGCTCGGCCTCGCGCGCCGCCGCCTTGAGGCGCTCGTGTGTGGTCGAGGCATCTCTGCCCGGCCTCAGCAGTTCCCTGGCCCTGCGCGCGAGCGCTCTCCGCGTCGACCTGCGCATCTGCGACGCCTCGTCATCCCCCTTGGGCGCCGTCGCCTCCACCAGGTCCGCGAGTGAGCGGTGGTAGACAGCGGGCGCGAAGGTGTCGAGCGTCACCTGGACGTCGGTAAACAGGCTGACCTGCTCCGCCCAGACGGCCAGGTTCTCGGCGCGGTCAAGACCCGTTGCTGAGGCGGCGGTGGCCGCGTCCGAGCGCAGGCCGGGAAGGGCTCGCACCATGGCCGCGAGCGCCTCGTCGAGCGCGGCTCCGTGCTCCGGCGACTCGGCCACCCTGGCCCACCACGCGGCAGGCGCGGCGGGTTCCGGCTCGGGCTCGGCGAGTCGCGACGGCACCTCGATGTCGCTGCCGTGAAGGCGCGCCACAAGGGCAGCCACCACATGGGCAAGTCCGTGTTCCGCCACGGCGGTCGCAGCAGCCTGCCCCAAGCGGAGCGACGTTCCCGGTGCCGGATCCTGCGCCGTGAGCCTCACGATCGCCTGCACCGCCTCGAAGGCGCTGGCTCCCCAGGGCCGGCGGGGCCTGTGAAGGGCCTCGAGCCTGCGCACCGCGTCGGCCCGTGCCGAGAGGGCACCCTCGCCCACAACCCGCAGGTCATCCTCGTTCACCTCGGGAGCCGCCAGGGTGAGGGACTCCAGCAGGCGCGCCCGCGCATCGGCGTGCCATTGCTCCACGCCGCCCGTGAGGGCGATCTCGCCTGCGCCCGCCTCGGCAAGGGTGAGGTCGAGCGCCGCGAGCGTCTCGCTGTTATCGCTCACCACAGCTGCCGTGCGGCCCGACGCGGCGGCGTCGGCGACAATCGCTGCGACGACGCCATGGACGTCGCACCCGGGGGGCGCGTCGATGGCGATGTCTCGCCCTAGCGCAACCAGGTCGACAGCCATGAAGGCGGCATCGTCAAGGTCTCCCAGGCCGCGCTCTCCGAACGGGTCTCGGTCGCCATGGCTCCAGCGCGGAAGCGGTTCCGCGAGGATGGTCGCGGCGTCGCCGTCTCCGGCGATGGCGGCAATCACGTCCGACGCGCCGATCACGGGGTCAAGATCGTCAAGATCGTCCAGCAGCCGCTGCTCGGGGTCGTCGTAGGAGCCGAGCACAAGGCGCTCGGAGACCTCCACGCCGGGGAGAATGTCGCCGAGCTCGCGCACCTCGTTCCACACGGGGCGCGGATCGAACTCGCGCCCGGCGAGCGTGGTGGGCGCCAGCTCCACGAGAGACACGGGACCCCCGAGGTCGCGGAGCAAGGATGCGAAGACGGGGTTGAGCGTGACCTCGTGACGCAAGGTGATCGCGACATCGTCCTCGCGGGCGCGGTCGATCGAGACTGGCCGCAGGAGCAGCGGCATCTCGACGCCGTCCCAGCGCGCGGTGCCCACCACCAGCGCGGCCGTCCAGCGCCCCGCGGTGGCGATGACTGCCTCGGCGTCGGCGAGGATCTGGCGCGCCTTGGGTGCCGCCGCCTCGTAGGCGGAGACGTCACGCAGCAAGGTCGAGAGCAGCGTGGCCCTGCCGGCGAACAGGGGGGCGAGGCCCGAGGGATGGGCGCCCTTGAGGTCGATGAGCGGCGCGTGGGTGCCGGAGAGGTCGCGCAGCGGCGACACTGTGGACTGCGCCCGCAAGAGGGCCCGCCATTCGGCGAGCGCATCCGCCACGAGGGCGCGCGAGATGTAGTCCGACACCCCCTTACCGTAACGATGCCTCGGCGGCTCTTGGAGATGCCACGCCGCGCCCAGTTCGTCCGGTTCCTGACGTCCCGCGGGGTCGCAGGGAAACGACAATGCGCGCCGACTTGTACAGCCGACGCGCACCGTCACGCAGATTGTGGCGGCGCGGAGGTTGCTGCGTCAACTTGGGTGTGAGCGATGCCCGACCGCCGCGTGGCCACACGCGGTTCAACCGCCAAGAAAGCGCTCTCAAACGGCTCAATGGCCGCGAGTCTCATCCGATGGGAACACCCGGCAGGGAAAGCTCACTACGTGGTGAAGGGAACTCCAGTGGCGCGGGGATTTGGCAGCAAGAAGGACTCCACATCGGCGCGAATCGAGGTGCTTGACCTCGTTCCCGTCGCGCTCGTGCTCACCGACCCGAGCGGGGTCGTCACGTCCCGCAATGCGGCCGGCGCGGCGCAGACAAAGACCATCGTGGCGCGGTACGGGCCGGGCATCATGGAGGCACTGCGCGACAGCCTCGCCGAGATCGTGCGCACGTCGCGGCAGTTCCCCGTTCGCACGATCGCGCACACGATGCACGAGGGCTCACAGGTCGAGGTGTCAGTACTCGTGGATCGCACGGACACGGGATTCATCGGCGCCTGGGACGACATCACCCAGGTGGAGAGGGCGCGGCGCGTCGCGAGCGAGGTGTCGGGGCATCTCGCCGAGTCGTCGCACGACCTCTCCCAGCTTGGCGAGGAGCTCAACGCGGACGTAGCGGACGTCTCGGATCGCGCCGACGCGGTGGCGGCCGGGGCCGAGCAGCTCTCGGCGAGCATCCGCGAGATCGCCGCCCGCTCGGCAAACGCCTCGGCGAGCACCGCCACTGTGGTGCAGGCCGCCGCGGGTGCTAGCGGCAGGCTGAGCGAGCTCGACGAGGTGGCCGCCAAGATCGGCGAGGTCAGCAAGCTGATCACCGCGATTGCCGAGCAGACGAACCTGCTGGCGCTCAATGCCACGATCGAGGCGGCGCGCGCCGGCGAGGCCGGCCGCGGCTTCGCGGTGGTCGCAGGCGAGGTGAAGAGCCTGGCGGGCAAGACGCGCGAGGCGACCGACGAGATCACTGCCATGATCGACTCCGTGCAGGGAGCCTCGGGCGCGGCCGTCGCGTCCATTCAGGAGATCCTCGGCCTCGTGGCGGGCGCCCGCGAGGAGCAGGAGGCCGTCTCGGCCGCCGTGCGTGAGCAGTCAACTGTCGCCGAGGAGATGAGCCGATCGGCAGCGACGGTGACGGCGGCCGCCACCATCTCGGCCAGGGCAGTCGCCCGGTTGCGCGACGGCGCCGCAGCCATGGCTGAGCACTCGGCGGCGCTCACCTCGGTGGTCTCCCCCGCGGGTCAGGCCTAGCGCCGCTGCGCGACAAAGCCCCGCCACTCCCGCGCCTCACGGCGTGGGGGGCGGATTCCAGGGGTCCTCGCAACACCTGGTGTTTAGCTAGGTGGTGATTAGTAGATCACGCAGACGCTCGGCTGGTGTTTTCCAGCCGAGCGTTTTGCGTGGTCGGCCGTTGAGTTCCTGGGCGACGTGCTCCAGGTCGAG
>QKAX01000071.1 GCA_003246255.1 Demequina lutea | reverse complement strand
GGGAAGCCGCCCTGCGCGGGGAAGGGATCGTGCGTCATGTGGCCACCTCACGAGTCGGGGCCGCCTGCGCTCCCGTGCGGCGCGGCTCGTCCCCCCTGGTCCGTGAGCCTATCGGAGCGCGGGGGTGTGCCTACGCCTCGATCGAGTCGGTAGCCGCGCTCGCCTTCACCACCACGAACGCGAGCGCCGCGTACGCGGTGATCATCGCGGCCGCGTGGACGGCGGTCGTGGCGTCGAGCAGGTAGCCGTCGCCGATCGCCTGCCACGTGGGCAGGCCGGTGAGGGGCACGAGCACCCAGGCCGCCCACCAGATGTGGCGGGGGAGCACGATGCCCGCGTGAGCCGAGTAGTTGGTGATGTCGCGCATCGTCGCGTACGGACCCCACCACCAGTAGACGGGGATGATCCATGCGCCGAAGGGCAGCGACGACGCCGGCACCGGGAGGCCACGCGCGTCGAGAGCCTCGCTCACGCGCACCATCCACGCGCTGAGGCTCACGTAGCCCACCAGCGTCGCGAGGCACCAGGCGATGAGTACAAGGCCCCACGTGGTGGAGACCTGGCCGGTCTCCGGATCGGGCCTGCCGAAGGCCAGATACGTCCAGGTGTAGACGAGCGTCGTGGCGGCGTGTGCGCCCGTGCCGATGAGCGTGCCGCGCACGAGCGGGCGCACGCGAGGGAACCCGTGGAACCGGGTATCCGATGACGACGACGTCATGGTTGGCCTCCGCTCCCCACGCTACTCCCGGGCGCGTCGGATTACGCCGGGTACGAGGCGGGCGAACCTCTCGAGCAGCTCGCCGTCGCCGGCCACCACCAGCAGGTCCTCGGGGCGGATCACTGTGTCGCGACCCGCGTACTCGAAGTCCTCGCCGGGGCTCTTCACGCCAATCACCTGGATGCCGTACTTGTTGCGCAGGTCCAGCTGCTGGAGGACGCACAGCGTCACGGCGAGGCCAAGAACTCGTGGCTCACCGGCACCGCGTCGTGGAACTTCGTGGCCGTGTCCCAGTACCTGCTGGGCGTGCGACCCGACTACGACGGCCTGGTGGTTGACCCGTGCATCGGCGCGGAGGTGGGCGAGTTCACCGTGCGCCGCACCATCCGCGGCGCGGAGTACGTCATCACGGTGACCAACTCCGGCGGCAAGGGCGCGTCCCTCACGGTCGACGGCGTGGCCATCGAGGGCAACCACGTCCCGTACGCGGCCGCTGGCTCGGCGGTTCAGGTCACCGCGACGGTCTAGTTCGCTTCATCGGCGGTGCACAAGCTGGGTGTTCCCGGCAATGAGCAGTACGACTTCGGTGCGGTGGGCGAGGGCGGCGTGCGCCTCGGGGACCTCGCGACGCTCCCCATGATCGGGATGAGCGACGAGCTCGTCGAGGAGATCGCCGCGCGCGAGGGTGAGGAACTGGCCCGGCAGGTGGCCGCCTATCGCGGCTCGCGCCCGCCCGCACGCATCGAGGACCGGGCGGCGGTCCTTGTGGACGACGGCATCGGCACTGGCGGCACCATCCGTGCGGCCATCGCGGTGGCGCGGCAGCGGGGAGCCTCGCGCGTGCTGGTGGCCGCGGACGTGGCTCCGGCCGGCGTGGTCCGGTCGCTCTCGCATGAGGCCGACGCCGCGGTCGCCGCGATCATCCCTGAGCCGATGATGGCCGTGGGCCAGTGGTACGACGACTTCACCCAGGCGACCGACGCCGAGGCGCGGGCCGCGCTGGCGAGGCGACGGCACCGTCGGTTGAACAGTTGGCGAGCTGGCGTGCGCGGACGTCGCACGCCCGGCCCCCACCTGGGCTAGCATGTCTCGATACCCCCGCACTTGCGGGGGTTTTGTGCAAGAGGAGTCAGAAAGATGTCGCACACCGTGTGGATGACCCAGGCCGCGCAAGAGAAGGCGCGGCAAGAACTCGCCGACCTCACCAAGCTCGGCACTGCATCCGACCCTGCCGTCGCGGTCCGGGTTGCGCAACTGAAGGAGCTACTTTCCCACGCGGACTCCGAGCGCAAGCCCGACGACGGGCTGGTGGAGCCCGGCATGCGCGTTGCAGTGCGGTTTGACTCCGACGGCTCCACCCAGGAGTTCGTGCTGGCGTCACGCGCGATCATGGCCCTCGACGAGGTTGACGTGCCGGTGTTCTCCCCTGAGTCACCGCTCGGCAGCGCCATCGATGGAAAGTACGTCGGCGACTCCGCCGTCGTCGACGCCCCACATGGTCCGCGCACGCTCCGCATCATGTCGGCCGTTCCGTTCCCCTGAGAGGACTCACCGTGCCCACTCTCCACCCCCGCCTCGCTTCCGTCTTTGACGAACTAGTCCGCCGAAACCCTGGAGAGGTCGAGTTTCATCAGGCCGCTCGCGAGGTGCTTGAGAGCTTGGGGCCCGTCGTCGTCACACACCCGCAGTACGCGGAGGCGGAGATCATCCGCCGCATCTGCGAGCCCGAAAGGCAGATCATCTTCCGGGTGCCGTGGGTCGACGACTCGGGCCAGGTGCAGCTCAACCGTGGCTTCCGGGTGGAGTTCAACTCGGCGTTGGGCCCATACAAGGGCGGACTGCGATTCCACCCGAGCGTCTACCTCGGGACCATCAAGTTCCTCGGCTTCGAGCAGATCTTCAAGAACTCGCTGAGTGGCATGCCGATCGGCGGCGGCAAGGGTGGCGCAGACTTCGACCCCAAGGGTCGATCGGACGCCGAGGTGATGCGGTTCTGCCAGTCGTTCATGACCGAGCTGTACCGGCATATCGGCGAGTACACGGATGTTCCCGCAGGTGACATTGGCGTGGGCGGCCGCGAACTCGGCTACCTCTTTGGTCAGTACAAGCGCATCACCAACCGGTACGAATCCGGTGTGCTCACCGGCAAGGGGCTCACGTGGGGCGGTTCGCAGGTGCGCACAGAGGCGACGGGGTACGGCACCGTGTACTTCGCGCAAGAGATGCTCAAGGCCCGGGACCGAGCGCTCGAGGGCTCCACCGCGGTGATCTCCGGCTCCGGGAACGTCGCGATCTACGCAGCCGAGAAGGTCTACGACCTGGGTGGAACGGTCGTGGCGATGTCGGACTCCAGCGGGTACATCGTGGACCCCACGGGAGTCGACATCCACCTCGTCAAAGAGATCAAGGAGCGTCGCCGCGGGCGCATCTCGGAGTACACCGACGAGCGTGGCTCGGGTGCCCGATTCATCCGGGGCGGAAGTGTCTGGGACGTTCCCTGTGATCTGGCGCTGCCGTGCGCTACCCAGAACGAACTCTCCGCCAAAGCCGCCGCGTCCCTCATCGGCAACGGCGTACTTGCGGTGGTGGAGGGTGCGAACATGCCCTGCACGCCCGATGCGGTGCGGGCCTTCCAGGAGGCGGGAGTCGCCTTTGGTCCTGGCAAGGCCGCGAACGCGGGCGGAGTCGCGACGTCCGCCCTGGAGATGCAGCAGAACGCCTCCCGCGACTCGTGGAACTTTGCATATACGGAAGAGCGCCTACACGTCATCATGAGGGACATCCATGAGCGATGCGCAACCACCGCAGAGGAGTACGGCGCCCCGGGAAACTACGTGGTGGGCGCCAACATCAGCGGCTTCACGAAGGTGGCCGACGCGATGCTGGCCTTTGGGGTGATCTAGCGGCGCCGTCGGGCCCGCGCCGTGTTGTCGGGTACTACGGCCGCTGAGCGAACCTCTCGAGCAGTTCGCCGTCGCCTGCCACGACCAGCAGGTCGTCGGGGCGGATCACCGTCTCGCGGCCCGCGTACTCGAAGTCCTCGCCGGGGCTCTTCACGCCAATCACCTGGATGCCGTACTTGTTACGCAGGTCCAGCTGCTCCAGGCGGAAGTTGTGAGTCTCCTTGGGTGGGCGCATCTTGACGATGGTGAAGCCGTCCTCCACCTCGATGTAGTCGATCATCTTGCCGCCCACGGAGTGCGCCACGCGCGCACCAGCCTGCGACTCGGGGAGCACCACGTGGTGCGCGCCGATGCGCTCAAGAATGCGGGCGTGCTCCGCTGAGATGGCCTTGGCCCAGATCTCCTTGATGCCGATGTCCACCAGGTTGCCGGTGATCAGCACCGACGCCTCGAGCGACGTGCCCACGCCCACCACTGCCGCACCAAAGTCGCGAGCGCCGATCTGCTCGAGCGCGCGGGGATCCGCGGCGTCGGCCTCCACGACGGGGAGGCGAGAAGACCACCGCTCCACGAGGTCGGCATCGCGCTCCACAGCCAGCACCTCCACGTCCATGAGGTCCAGGGTGTCGGCCAGCGCCGAGCCAAATCGTCCCAGGCCGATCACCAGCACGCCCTGGTTCTGAGTCTCGTTAGCCAATGAGGGGCCTTTCCTTGGGGTAGCGGATCACGCGCCGCCTGCGGTTCAACGCTAGCGCGGCCACCACTGTGAGGGAGCCGACGCGGCCCACATACATCATGACAATGAGGGTCATCTTCGCGTCGGCGCCCAGCGACGACGTAATGCCGGTGCTGAGGCCACACGTCGCATAGGCGGACACCACCTCGTACAGCACGCGATCCAGGGGGAGGTCCGTCTGCCACAGCATCACCGTGGTACCCACGATGACCACCGACAGGCTCACGAACACCACCGACACGGCGAGGCGCAGCACCTCGGTGCCGATGCGCTTCTTGAAGGCCTCGATGTCGCGGCGGCCACGGGCCTCAGCCCAGATGGCCAGCAGCAGCACCGCCAGTGTGGTGACGCGCACGCCTCCCGCGGTGGAGCCGGAGCCGCCACCGATGAACATCAGGATGTCCTCGAGCAGCCAGGTCTCCTCGCGGGCCTGCCCAATGTCGAACGAGTTGAAGCCGCCAGAGCGCTGGTTGATCGACTGGAAGAAGATGTTGCCGATGGTCTTGGCGGTCGAGTGCTGGCCGAGCGTGCCGGGGTTGTCCCACTCGAACAGCGCGAGAAAGCTCGCGGAGACCAAGGCCAGGCCTGCGACGGTCACCAGCGTGAGCTTGGTGTGAAGCGTCCACCGGCGGGGATGGCGCCACTCTCTCAGGATGTTCAGGTACACCGGGAAGCCGAGCGCGCCAACAAACACGCCCATGCCGATCGGCGCGAGCATCCAGAGATCGCCCGCATAGGGAATCAGGCCGATCGGGTCCGGCGAGAATCCGGCGTTATTGAACGCCGAGACCGCGTAGAACACCGAGTAGCCGGCCGACGTCCCGATCCCGTAGTCGAGTGTCAGGAACCGGGGGAACAGGATCAGGGAGATGATCGCCTCGGCCGCCGTCGAGACGACGACGATGGTGGTGAGCAGAGAGCGAAGGTCGCCCAAGCCCGTGGAGCGGGCCTCGCCCGCGGCGAGAATGCGTTGCGTGAGGCCAAGGCGTCGGCTGAGAGCAAGTCCCACGAGCGAGGCCAGGGTCAGGATTCCAAGTCCACCCACCTTGATGCCCGCGCCGATGATGGCGAGCCCCCACGGCGACCAGTACGTGCCGGTGTCAACGGTGGTGAGGCCCGTGACACACACGGCCGATGTGGCGGTGAAGAGTGCGTCGATGAACGGGGCGCGCTGCCCGTGTGAGGTGGCGATGGGAAGCGAGAGCAGGCCGGTGAAGATGAGGATGACGGCACCGAACGCGCTGAGGGCGACGCGAGCCGGGTGCTGCAACGCGATGCGATCGATCTGATCGTCGACCCACTGCCGCACCGTGGTCTGTGTCGCCATGCGTCTCCTCTGCGTGCCCTCACGCGCGCGCGTGAGGCCAGGTACCACTGTGACACGCTCGCGTGCCCCCAGGATTATCGGCATCTTTCCCGCTCTTCACAACAGTCACATTGGCCCCTACAGTGAGAGGGTCATTCGGCCGATAGAACCGTCGAGTGTCAATAAAGGAGACCCGGTTGGCTGAGAACGCTTCCCCTCGCTTCCTGACGGTTGCCGAGGTGGCTGAAATGTGTCGTGTGTCGCGCATGACCGTGTACCGCTGGGTTCATGCAGGAGACCTGCCCGCCGTGCGCTTCGGAAAGTCGTTCCGCGTCCCCCAGGCCGCCGCCGAGGAGTTCGTGCAGCGCGCCTCCTTGACATCCTCGTTTGGCGAGGATGACGAGACCGGTACTCACGCGGTAGGCTAGGTGGCCGTGTCACGCGCGTCGCGTGTCGACGCCCGTTAGCCAGATATACGTCAAGGAGGGGTCCGTGGGATCCGTCATCAAGAAGCGCCGCAAGCGCATGTCGAAGAAGAAGCACCGCAAGCTGCTTCG
>QKAX01000013.1 GCA_003246255.1 Demequina lutea | reverse complement strand
CCCCGGAACCGTGGGTGCCGAGGTGGTGCGACTGCTCACCGACAATGCAGCCGACCTCGCCTCGCGCGTGGGCGCGCCCGTTCAGATCGAGGGCATCTATGTGCGCGACCTCGACAAGCCGCGCCCCGACTCGATCCCGCGCGAGCTCCTCACTACCGACTCGCACGGGCTCATCGAGCGCGCGGACCTGGTGGTGGAGCTGATGGGCGGCATCGAGCCCGCCAAGAGCGTGCTGCTCGAGGCGATTGGCGCCGGCTGCGGCGTGATCACCGCCAACAAGGCGCTGCTCGCGGCGCACGGCCCCGAGCTCTACGAGGCCGCCGACGCCGCCAATGTCGACCTCTATTTTGAGGCCGCCGTCGCAGGCGCGATCCCGCTGGTGCGGCCCGTGCGCGAGTCGCTCGCTGGCGACCACGTGGTGCGCATCCTTGGCATCGTCAACGGCACCACCAACTACGTGCTCGACGAGATGACGCAGCGCGCGCTCGACTACGACGTCGCGGTCAAGCAGGCGCAAGACCTGGGCTACGCGGAGGCGGACCCGACGGCCGACGTCGAGGGCTTCGACGCCGCCGCCAAGGCCGCGATCCTCGCGTCGCTCGCCTTCCACCAGCGCGTGCGCCTCGACGACGTCTACCGCGAGGGCATCAGCGCCATCACCGCGGCCGATGTCGCGGCGGCCACCGAGTCGGGTCACGTCATCAAGCTTCTTGCTATCGCGGAGCGCGTGGGGACCGACGCCGACGCAGGGGTCTCGGTGCGCGTGCACCCGGCCCTGGTGCCGTTGGGTCACCCCCTTGGCGGGGTTCACGGCGCGTTCAATGCCGTCTTTGTGCAGGCCGAGGCCGCCGGCGAGCTCATGTTCTACGGCCAGGGGGCTGGCGGCACGCCCACGGCATCGGCCGTGTTGGGCGACATCGTGAGCGCCGCGCGTCACATCGCGCAGGGCGGCCGCGGTCCGCGCGAGTCGCACTACGCGGACTTGCCCGTGCTGCCGATCGACGCGGCCTCCTCGCGCTTCCAGCTGCGGCTCTCGGTGCCGGATCAGCCCGGCGTGCTCGCGACCATCGCGGGGCTGCTCGCGCAGCACGGCATCTCGATCGAGACCGTGCGCCAGCGTGCCGGAGGCCCCGACGGCCAGGCCGCCATCGTCATCGCGACCCACCGTGCCCCCGAGCGCGACCTGGCGCGCGTGCTCGACGCACTCCGCGCGTCGGACGCCGTCACCGACATCCGTTCTGTCCTCCGCATCGAGGGCGACTAGCCGAAAGGGGTGCGCGTGGCGCACGTGTGGCGCGGCATCATCCGCGAATACCTGGACCGCATGCCCTTTGACGAGGGCGACCGCATCATCTCGCTGGGCGAGGGCGGCACGCCGCTCGTGCACGCGCCGTCCATCTCTGCCGAGGTGGGCGCCGAGGTGTTCGTCAAGGTCGAGGGCATGAATCCCACCGGCTCCTTCAAGGACCGCGGCATGACGTCCGCCATCACCCAGGTGGTGAAGGACGGCGACCACACAGTGGTGTGCGCGTCGACAGGCAACACGTCGGCATCGGCCGCCGCGTACGCCGCCCACGCGGGACTGCGCTGCGTCGTGATGATCCCGCAGGGCAAGATCGCAGCGGGCAAGATGGCGCAGGCAATCGTGCACGGCGCGGACCTTGTGCAGGTGGATGGCAACTTTGACGAGTGCCTCGACATCGTGCGCGACCTCTCAGAGAAGTACCCCATCGCGCTCGTGAACTCGGTGAACCCGTACCGCCTGCAGGGGCAGAAGTCCGCGGCGTTCGAGATCGTTGACCAACTGGGCGATGCGCCCGACGTGCACATGCTTCCCGTGGGCAACGCCGGCAACATCTCCGCCTACTGGATGGGCTTCAAGGAGGCCCTCGAGGGAGGCTCCGCGACGCGCCTGCCCAAGGTGTGGGGCGTGCAGGCAGCGGGTGCAGCGCCGTTCGTGGCGGGCCACCCCATCAAGGACCCGGAGACTGTGGCCACCGCCATCCGCATCGGCAAGCCGGCCTCGTGGGATCTCGCCATCGCCGCGCGCGACGAGTCCGGCGGTTGGATCCGTGCCGTGTCCGACGAGCAGATCTTGAACGCGCAGGCGCGACTTGCCGGCGACGTCGGCGTGTTCGTGGAGCCCGCGTCGGCAGCGCCGATTGCCGGGCTGCTAGCCGCCGCGGCGCTGGGCGAGGTGCCCCGCGGGATCACGATTACCTGCACCGTCACCGGCAACGGCCTCAAGGACACGGCGACCGCGCTGGGCGACCGCGAGGTTGATCCCACAGTGATCCCCGTGGACGTCGAGGCCGCCGCGGCCCTGCTGGGCCTGTAACCATGCGGTACGCGCGCGACCACGTCACGGTCACTGTGCCGGCGACCTCTGGCAACCTTGGCCCCGGCTTTGACGCGCTCGGCATGGCGCTGGGCGTGACAGACGAGGTTGAGGTGTGGGCGCTCGGCTCGCCCTCCGTGGAGATCTCGGTGACGGGCCACGGCGAGGGCGCCGTGCCGCTGGACGAGTCGCACCTCATGGTGCGCGCGATCCGCGCGGCCGCCGATCGCGTGGGCGCTCCCCAGACTGGGCTGCGCATCGCGGCGCGCAATTCGATTGCGCACGGGCGCGGGCTCGGCTCGTCTGCGGCCGCCGTCGTCGCTGGTATTGCGGCCGTTCGCGGGTTGATCGACGAGCCCGAGGCGCTGCCGAACGAGGCGATGCTGCAGATCGCGACCGAGTTTGAGGGCCACCCCGACAACGCCGCTCCGGCGATTTGGGGCGGCGCGACCGCCGCGTGGATGGATGACTCGGGAGCGCACGCGGTGCCGCTCTCGCTCGCGGATGGTCTCGAGACCGCCGTGCTAGTGCCCACCTCGGTGCTGCCCACCAAGGAGGCGCGCGCAGTGCTCCCCGAGACAGTTCCGCACCACGACGCCGCCTTCAACGTGGGCCGCGCCGCGCTGCTCGTCGCGGCGCTCTCGCACGCTCCCGAGCACCTGCTTGCCGCTACCGAGGACCGACTACACCAGGGCTATCGCGCGCCCGTCATGAAGTCGGCCGCCGCGATGATCGCGCGGTTGCGAGGCGAGGGCCTCGCCGCCGTCGTGTCTGGTGCAGGGCCGTCCGTGCTCGTGATGGGTCGCGACCTCGCTGCCGCCGGTCTCGCGACCGGCGCACCGGACTGGGCCCAGGGCGTCGGCGACGACTCGTGGACTGTGTTCCACACCGTCGGCCCCGTGCCCGGCGTCGCTGTCGCCTAGCGCGCGAGACCTCCGCCCCTCCACCACCAGTCCGTGAGCGTTGAAACCACTTCTCGCCCCTTGCGGGTCCGATTTGTGAGCGTAGGAACCTTCGCGCTGCTAGCTCGCCCGCTTTGCCCCGTCGAGCCGGCGCGTCACGACCCGACGAGCGGTCTCCCTGCACCACGCCGCGTTGCGCAGGACGTCCCTGGAGCTGAACCGCACGACCTGAATCCCGTGGGTTGCCAACAACGCGCTACGTCGGTTGTCTGATGCCACTGCATCGGGTGAACTGTGGAAGGCCTCGCCGTCGATCTCAATCGCGGTGCGGCTCGCGGGGTGGTACATGTCAAGGCGCACGGGCACGCCATCGAGCAACAGCCGGTGCTGCCTCACCCAGGTGGCGAAAGACACACCCCTAAAAGCGCCGCGCGCGGCGTCCGCCTCGAGCACGCTTTCGCAGCCCAGGCGGGCGAGGTTGACTGCTTGGCGTAGGTGGGTCCGTCCCCGGAGCGATCCCCAACGGTGGAGCGCCTCCCCAAGCTGTTCAACAGCTGCCAGCCCCTGGCGCACTGCCGAGAAGACCAGCTCATCGCCCGAACGCCTATCGAGCTGTCCGTATGCCGTCACGACGGCGTCAGGTGGGTGCGCGATGGGCGTGCCGTGCTCGTCCACGGCACCGACTGGATTCTGAGTGCGCTTGATGGTGAGCCACTCCGGTGTGTGGAGGCGCGTGCCGTACGGAGCGGAGATCGCGACGCGCTCAGGGTCCGCATGGCCGAGCCCCCAGTAGGCGGCGGCGTTGACACCGATCAGCGCCGAGGCGCCGGAGGTCTGGTGCGTCGCCGCGTGAGCTCGTGTGAACCACGACGTCGAGTGCGAGGTCGCGGCGTATCGACCCTGAACCACTGCAGTTATCGATCCCGCCCTGAGGGCCGAGCGCCGAGCCGCAGGCGACCACCTCTGGTGCAACGAGGCAGTCGACCAGGACACTGGCGAGTCGGCAAGGGCCTCTGCAAGGGCCTCGCCTGACCGCGGTGACATGCGCACTGTTCTACAGTCGAAGGCCTTCACCGTGCACTGAGCCTGTGGACAGTCGTGCGATGTGGTTTGCACGCTCACGGATCGTGCGGACGCCGCCGAAGATTTGGTCTCAACGCTCACGGATTCGATCGGGGCGCGAGACGGCGGCGCGCGAGGCGGCGGCGCGATGTGGCGGTGCGCGAGGCGGCGAAGCGCGGTCATGGGCTAGCGGACGATGCGGGCGTCGCCGCCGCGCTACGGTCGGCTCATGACCATCCGTCCCGCCACCGCCGCCGACCGCGATCAGATCGCGCACATCTGCCTGGTCACCGGCAACAAGGGTTCCGACGCAACGGGCCAGTTTGGCGACGACGCCGCGCTCGCGGACGTCTACGCCCTCCCGTACCTGGAGGGGCCGAGCTGCTTCGCGCGGGTCTGGGACGTCGCGGGCGAGGCGCGCGGCTACATCCTGGGCGCGCTCGACACGGCGGCTTTCCAGGAGTGGTTTGTGAGCGAGTGGTGGCCGCGGGTGGGTGGCGCGCACGAGCGGCGCACGGCCGACGATGAGTGGCTGCTCGACTCCGCGGTGGACCCACTCCGCATGCTTGGCCCCCAGCTGGCCGACTACCCAGCGCACCTTCACATTGACTTGCTGCCCGACCAGCAGGGCAGGGGAGCGGGCCGCCAGCTCGTCGAGGCGGCCTGCGCGCTCGCGGCCGAGCGGGGCGCGCCCGGCATGCACCTGGTGGCGGACCTCGCGAATCCCAACGTGGAGGAGTTCTACCCGCGCGTGGGCTTCGAGGAGCTTTCGCGCGGCAACGGGCTCATCACCTACGGCCGACGCTGGGGCTGAGCCGGCGCGGAGCAATCCGCGACGCTCGACTTGCGGAGTGAGTGCTCACTCACTTACTCTGCGAGGGTGACATCCACACGCGCACCCCGCATGAGCCCCGACGAGAGGCGAGCCCAGCTCGTCGACGCCGCGCTGCCGCTGGTGCGCGAGTTCGGCTCCGAGGTGACCACGCGCCAGATCGCGGAGGCGGCCGGTGTCGCGGAGGGCACGGTGTTCCGCGCGTTCCCCGACAAGCCTGCTCTGATCCGCGCGGTCATCGAGCGAGCCATGGATCCGTCCGACGCGCTCGCGGCCATTCGCGACATCGACCCGACCCTCGACCTGGCCGCGAC
>QKAX01000093.1 GCA_003246255.1 Demequina lutea | reverse complement strand
GTGATGATCACCACGGCCGCGCCAAACTCGTCGCGGCATCGGCGCAGCAGGTCGAGGATCTCGGCCTGCACCGTCACGTCCAGCGCGGTGGTGGGCTCGTCGGCCACGATCACGCCGGGGTTGAGCGCGAGTGCCTGCGCGATCACGATGCGCTGCTTCTGGCCGCCAGAGAACTGGTGCGGGTAGTAGTCGACGCGCTCCTCCGCATTCGGGATGCCCACGCGGCGCATCACGTCGATCGCCTGCGCGCGGGCCTCCTTGCGGCTGATATTGGTGTGCGCGCGCAGGCCCTCGGCGATCTGCCAGCCCACTGTGTACACCGGGTTGAGCGCGGTCGAGGGCTCCTGGAACACCATCGCGGCGTCGGTGCCGCGCATGCGCCGCAACTGCGACGACGACATGGTCACCACATCGCCCGCAGGCTCGCCCTCGCGGTGTGTCACGACCACGGCGCCGCGCACTGTGGCCGTCTCGGGCAGCAGGCCCAGGATGGTCTTAGCAGTGACAGTCTTGCCGGAGCCGGACTCGCCCACGATCGCGAGCACCTCGCGCGGGCGCACCTCGAGCGTCACGCCGTCCACGGCGCGCACGGGGCCGTTATCGGTGGCAAAGGTGACAGAGAGGTCCTTGATCTCGACGACGTCGGTCACTTGACCTCACCTCCTCGGTTCGCGGCGGCGCCCGGCACGTCGGCGACACCAGCATCGGCAGCATCGTCGTCCATACCCAGGTCCTCCACCGGCTCGGCGCCAGCTGCGCGCTTGCGCAGGCGCGGGTCAGCGAGGTCGTTGAGGCTCTCGCCCATGAGCGTGAGGCCCACCACCACCAGCACGATGGCCACGCCGGGGAACACCGAGGTCCACCAGATGCCGGCCGTGACGTCGGGAACCGCCTTGTTGAGGTCGTAACCCCACTCGGCCGCCTTGGTGGGCTCGATGCCGAACCCCAGGAAGCCGAGGCCTGCGAGCGTGAGGATCGCCTCGGACGCGTTGAGGGTAAGGATCAGGGGCAGCGTGCGGGTCGAGTTGCGAAGCACGTGGCGCAGCATGATGCGGACGTGCGACGAGCCGATCACGCGGGCCGACTCGACAAAAGCCTCGTTCTTGATGCGCACCACCTCGGCGCGCGTCACGCGCAGGTACTGAGGGATGAACACCACGGTGATGGACAGCGCAGCCGCCAGGATGCCGCCCCACAGGCTCGACTGACCCTTAGAGATCACGATCGCCAACACGATCGCCAGCAGCAGAGACGGGAACGAGTAGATCGCGTCGGCAATGACCACCATGACGCGGTCGAGCGAGCCGCCAAAGTAGCCCGAGATGAGGCCGAGCAGCACGCCCACCACGAGCGAGGCTGCCACTGCCACGATGATCACGAGCAGCGCCGTGCGCGAGCCCCAGATGAGTCGCGAGAGCACGTCGTACCCGCCCTGCGTGGTGCCAAACCAGTGCTCCGCCGACGGCGGCTCGGTCGCCCCAAACAGGCCGTCCTCGTTGCGCAGTTCCGCGTAGCCGTAGGGCGCTAGCAGCGGGGCAAAGATCGCGGTGAGCACAAAGATCGTGGTGATCACGAGGCCAGCGACGAGCATCCCTCGCTGCAGGCCGACGCTCTGGCGCAGCTGGGCGATCACTGGCAGCCGCTGCCACAGGGGGCGGCGGGGGGCCGTGTCCACGGCGGTGGTGGAGGTGGTCATCTCAGTACCTCACCCTCGGGTCGATGAGCGCGGCTATGACGTCCACGATGAAGTTTGTCACCGCCACGATCACGGCGAGCAGCACCACGATGCCCTGCACGGCCACAAAGTCGCGAGCCTGGAGGTACTGGGCCAGCTGGAAGCCGAGGCCCTTCCACTCGAAGGTGGTCTCCGTGAGCACGGCGCCGCCCAGCAGCAGCGCCACCTGGAGGCCCACCACTGTCACGATGGGGATCAGAGCGGGCTTGTACGCATGCTTGCGCAGCAGCCTGCGCTCGGAGACGCCCCGCGAGCGCGCCGCCTCCACGTAGCCGGCGCCAAACGTGGAGATCACATTTGTGCGCACGAGGCGCAGGAACACGCCGGCCGTGAGCAGGCCGAGCGCGAGGGCCGGCAGGATCGCATGCTGCAGCACGTCGCCGATGATGGCGCCATCGCCCGTACGAATCGCGTCGATGAGGTAGATGCCCGTGGGATTGTCGAGCTTGTGCAACTGCAGCTCGGTGCGCGTCGAGGCACGGCCGGCGACAGGGAGGATGTCGAGCCACACAGAGAAGACGAGCTTGAGCAGCAATCCGGCGAAGAAGACGGGCGTCGCGTAGGCGAGGATCGCGAGCACACGGAGCACGGCGTCGGCCGGGCGATCACGCTTGAAGGCGGCGTAACGGCCCAGCGGAATGCCGAGCGCGAAGGCGATGAGCAGCGCGTAGAACGCGAGCTCGAGCGTCGCGCTGCCAAACGTGGTGAACACCGACGTCACCGAGCGGTGGTCTGACAGCGTGGTGCCAAAGTCGCCCTGGAGCAGGTTGCCCAGGTACTCGACGTACTGCACGATCAGGGGCCGGTCGTAGCCCGCGGCGTGAATGCGCTCGGCGAGCTGATCGGCGGGAAGACGGCCACCCTGCGCGGCCGTGATGGGGTCTCCGGTGGCGCGCATCAGCACAAAGACGGTGGTCACCAGGATGAACACCGTGGGAATGATGAGCAGCGCGCGCACCGCGAGGTAGCGCCCCAGGGACCCTCCGCCGGACTTCTTCTCGCGCTTGGCGGGCGCCTTCGGCGCTGGCTCAGTGGCCGTCGTCTCGGTCATCGGAGGTTCTCCATGGGCATTACTGAAATCTACAGGCGGGTGAAACGCGGAAGTGGGGGCCGGGCCTCAGCCCGACCCCCACTGTCAGCGATTAACCCTTGGAAAGGGCTCCGTAGCGGAACTTGAAGGACGCGTCGAGCGTGTCCTCGGCGCCGTTCACGTCGGCGCCCACCACTGCCACCTGAGCACCCTGCAGCAGGGGCACGGTGGACAGATCCGCGGCCACGAGGTCCTGGATCTGCTCAATCAGAGCGGTGCGCTCGGCGGGGTCAACGGTGACGGCCTGCTGCAGCAGCAGGTCGGCGACTTCCTGGTTCTCGTAGTGGTTGCCAAGGAAGTTGTCGATCGCGAAGAACGGCGTGAGGTAGTTGTCGGCGTCCGAGTAGTCCGGGAACCAGCCGAGCTGGTAGGCCGGGTACACGTCGGCGGTGCGGTCCTGCGCGTACTGCACCCACTCGGTGGACTGCAGGTTCACGGTGAACAGGCCGCTCGACTCGAGCTGGTCCTTGATGAGCGCGTACTCGTCAGCCGAACCCGCACCGTAGTGGTCGGGGTTGTACTGAAGGTTGAGCTCAACGGGGGTCGCGACGCCAGCGTCCGCGAGGGTCGCGGCAGCCTTGGCGGCGTCGGGGCCACCCTCACCATCGCCGTAGAGACCCTTGAGGGACTCGGTGGCGCCGGTCAGGCCAGCGGGCACGTAGGAGTACAGCGGCGTGTACGAACCCTGGTACACCTGGTCCGCGATCTCCTGGCGGTCGATCAGGTCGGCCAGCGCGGAGCGCACGGCCAGCGCCTTGGCGGCGTCGGCCTCGGGCGTGGTGGCGCCGAAGGGCTGCGTGTCGAAGTTGAACACGATGTAACGAATCTCACCACCGGGACCGTCGACGACCTTGACGTTCTCGTCGCCACGGAGGTCGGCGATGTCTGTCGCGGTCAGCGAACGGAAGGCCACGTCGATGTTGCCCTGCTGGATGTCCAGCTTCAGGTTCGACTCCTCGGCGTAGTACGCCACGTCGATCGTCGAGGTCTTGGGGGCACCCAGGACACCCTGGTAGTCAGGGTTGGCCTCGTACGAGACGAGGTTGTTCTGGTCGTACGACGTGATGACGTACGGGCCTGCGAAGGCCATGCCAGCGACGATGTCGGCGTCGGGGGTCAGCGCGTCGGCAGCGAAGACCTCCTCGTCGACGATGGGGCCGGCGGGGCTGGACAGGATCTGCGGGAAGACCTGGTCGTTCTCGGACTTCAGGTGGAAGACCACCGTGACGTCGTCAACGGCGTCCACCGAATCGAGGTTGTAGAGCAGCGAGCCGGGGCCGTTGCCCTCGTCGGCGCCGGACTCGAAGATCGCGAGCTGGCGGTCGAACGAGAACTTCACGTCGGAGGACGTGAGGTCGTGGCCGTTGGCAAACGTGAGGCCCGGCTTCAGCACCACCGTGTACTCGGTGGGGGCCGTGAACTCGGCGGAGACCGCGATGTCGGGCTCCACGTCGGACGTGCCGAGCGGCGAGTTCATCAGGAACGGGAACACCTGGTTCATCACGGCAAACGAGCCGTTGTCGTACGAACCGGCGGGGTCGATCGTGGTGATCTTGTCCGTCGTACCGATGATCAGCGACTCGGCGGAAGCGTCGGAGTCGGTGCTGCCAGCGCTGGCGCTGGCGGCGGAGTCATCACCGCTGGAGCACGCAGCGAGCGCCAGCGTCGCGATAGCGGCGCCGGCCGCGAGCGCAGCGCGGCGGGGGGTGAACGAACGCAACATTCATGCCTTCTCTCGTCGGGGTTGTCGCGCAGGCTAACGGTGGCCGCGCGAATCTCCATTCGTATCACTGCCGTGAGTGCAGACTCATACAAAAGCCTGGATATTTACACGCCTGCAACATTTGCGCGCCTACAATCCGCCCACCGTGTCCAAAACGTGACCTGTTACTGGACGCCGCGTCCACCCCCGGAATCGGTCGCAGGTGAGGTTCACGCCAGGCCGCGCGCTCCCAGGCGACGCACAGGGGCCCGGCCAACGAGCGTCGGCCGGGCCCTGCGCGCGTGACTAGCGCAGCACGTCGGGCGTGGTGGGCTCCTCGCCCAGCACGTGCTCGCCCAAGAAGCCGAACACCGTCTGGTACCAGACCACCGCGTGCTGCGGCTTGAGGATCCAGTGGTTCTCGTCCGGGAAGTACAGGAAGCGGTGCGGGTGCTTGCCTTCCTCATCCGCGAACGTCGCGTTGAGCTCGGCCCACAGACGCAGGCTCTCGCCGATGGGCACGCGGTAGTCGCGGTCGCCGTGGATCACCAGCAGGGGGCTCACGATGTTCGCGAGCGAGTGGTGGGGTGAGTTCTCCGCCTGACCCTCGGGCGTGAAGATCGAGCGCCAGTACGGCGAGTGATCCGTGGTGCCGTTGAACTGGTCGAGCGCCCACAGGCTCGCGTGCGTCACCACTGCCTTGAAGCGGTCGGTGTGGCCCGCGATCCAGTTGGCCATGTAGCCGCCAAAGGATCCGCCCATCGCCGCAGTGCGGGTCTGGTCGATGTCAGCGCGGGCCTCGACGGCGTCGGTGATCTGCATGAGGTCCGTGTACGGCGCCTTGCCCCACGCGTTCCAGCCGCGCGCGATGTACCTTGGCCAGCGCGAGCGCGGGGCTCCACCGCCACGACCACATGTTCCACGAGCTGAGCGGGCCGCCGTGCACCCACAGCAGCAGCGGCGCGGGCTTCGCGGCCGACGCGCCCTCGGGCAACATCAGGAAGCCCTCCACCGTCGCACCGTCCGACGCCGTGGTGGACACGCGCTCGATCGTGCCGGGAACCTCGGGGCTGGGGGCGGGCGTGGCCAGCTCGGTGGCCGCGCCGTCCGTGCCGATACGCACGGGGTGGGGCGTGAGCGTCCACGAGGACTTCAGCGCGAGCACCGCGCCGGTCGCCCTGTCGACAGAGGGCGACGTGAAGGCGCCGTCCGCGGTGAGGCGCTCGGGTGCCGAGCCGTCGAGCGGCATGCTGAACACCGGAGCCTCGCCGTGGTCGTTCGCGGTGACAATCAGCGCGGAGTCGTCGGCGGCCCACTGGAGCGTCTCCGCCCAGCGGTCCCAACCGCCGCCCAGCAGCGTCGCATCGGCGCCCGAGGCATCGGCCACGTACAGCTCGTTGTCGGTGGGACCGGCCGGCGTCGCCTTGACAGCGCGCACGTACGCGAGCCGGTTGCCGTCGCGCGACAGCGCGGGCGCGTCGTAGTCAACTCCCGTCTCCTCGAGCAGCGTGGAGCGCTCGCCGGACGCGACGTCGATGCTCACGATCGCCGAGTGCGCGTCGTCACGCTCGGGGACACTCACGCTCACCACAAGGCGGCTCCCGTCGGGGCTAAGCGAGCCCGACGCGTGGTCGAGCGAGCGCCCCGGCACCAAAGTAAGGTCCACCGGCTTGGGCAGGTAGGCCGGGTAGGTGGGCGCTGCGTCCTTCTTATCCCCCGCGTCGGCCGATGCGTCGGCACGGGTGTGGAGGTCGGCTGGCTCGGGCGCGAGATCGGCAAGGTTGAGCGCGAACAGGTGGACCTCGTCGGGCCCCAGGTCGTGGTCCCAGAACCGCACGGGATAGCCGGTGTGGAGGATCGCCTTGACCTTCTTCTTGCTGCGCTCGGCGCGGCGCTTGGCGTCGTCCTCGACGGACGTGGAGCCCGGCAGCAGCGAGGCCGCGAAGACCACCACGGGCGCGGCATCGGCCACGGCGACGATCGCGCTCACGCCACCCGCGAGGGCCGTGAGGGGCCGGGGCTCGCCGCCGCCGGCGGGGAGCAGCCACAGCTGGGCTGGGTCGTCCTCGTTGGCCGGCTCCACGCCGGGGCGCGCCGAGACGAACAGCAGGTCTCCATTGGGCAGGAACGCGGCGCCACGCTCGCCCTTGGCCGAGCGGGTGAGGCGGCGCGGGGTCCCGCCGCCGCTCGCGGGCACTGCCCACCACGCGCGCTCGTAGGACGTCTCGTCCTTGCTCAGGGTGGACACGCCCAACACGGCCGTGGAGCCATCGGGGGACGCGATCACCTGGTCCACACGGGGCAGGCGGATGTAGTTCTCAAGCGATGCGAAGGTCACCTCTGCACGCTAACACCGGGGCCCGATGCGCGGGGCGGGGACGGAGGTCCCGGCGTCGCGGGCGTGCGGCGCGGACGGCGGGGCCGCGGCTCCCACATGCGCAAACCGGCGGACCCAGCGCCGTTCCGGGGCTTCCGCGCGTCGCGGGGCACCTGCCACCGCCGGTTCGCGCCGGAAGCCAAGCCGCCCGCACGCCGGACCCCGCACCCCGCGCCCCGCACCCCGCACCCCGCACCCCGCACCCCGCACCAGCGGGAATACCCCGCACCCCCGGACCCTTGACCACACATGACTCTTCACCACCGCACGTTCGACACCGTCGTCATCGGCGGCGGGCAGGCCGGCCCGTCCCTCGCGAGCAAGCTCGACGCCCGCGGCGAGAAGGTGGCCGTGTTCCAGGAGGGGCCGTTTGGGGGCACGTGCCTCAACGACGGCTGCCGCCCCACCAAGGCACTGAGGGCGTCGGCCCACGCGGCGCGCGCCGCCCGCGACGGCGCGAGGTACGGTGTGCACGTCGACGGCGTCACGGTCAACGTCGCCGAGGCGGTGGAGCGCAAGGACGCCCTCATCGACGGCTGGCGTCAGGGCGCCACTGACTACTACGAGAACCACGAGACCATCAGCTACGTGACGGCCCGCGCGCGCCTCGAGGGCAAGCAGGGAGACCTCTACGCGGTGAGGTGTGGCGACGGCGCCGACGACGTGGTCACCGCCCCGCGCATCATCATCAATACGGGGGCCAGGTCCGTGCCTCCCGCCGTCCCCGGCCTCGACGCCGTGGACTACTTGGACCACCACACGCTGCTCGACCTCAAGGAGGCGCCCGCGCGGCTGATAGTGATCGGCGGCTCGTACATCGGCCTAGAGCTGGGCCAGATCTGGGCTCGCTTCGGCAGCCACGTGACGATCCTTGAGCACGGGCAGCGCGTCGCGTCGCGCGAGGACGCCGACATCAGCGAGATGGTCGCGGACATGCTGCGCGACGAGGGCCTTGACATTCGCACGGGCGCGGCCATCGCGCGCGTGGATCAGTCCGACGCAGGGGTCACCGTGACATTCGAGGACGGGACCACGCTGGAGGGCGATCGCGTGCTGGTGGCGGCGGGGCGCGTGCCCAACTCCGACGACCTGGGCCTCGACACCGTGGGAGTGGCCACCAACAAGCGCGGGTACATCGACACCGATGAGCACTTCCTCACCAGCACGCCGGGCATCTACGCCGTGGGCGACGTGAACGGACGCGGCGCGTTCACTCACACGAGCTATCAGGATCACGAGATCCTCGCTGACCACCTCGCTGGCGGCGACCGCTCCGTGGCCCGCCGCATCAGCACGTACGCGATGTTCACAGACCCGCCGCTGGGCCGGGTAGGCCTCACCAAGGCCGACGCCGTGGCGCAGGGCCTCAACGTCTCGGTGGCCGATTACCAGTTCAAGGACCTCACGCGCGCCGCGCTCGACGGCGTCACGGCGGGCCTGATGCGACTCGTGATCGACGAGGATGCCGACCGCCTGGTGGGCGCCGCGGTGTTCGGCCTCGCCGGCGACGAGGTGGTGCAGGCGCTCTCGCTGCTGATGCACGTGGACGGCCCGGCATCGGCGCTGGAGACCTGGCTGCCAATCCACCCGACGGTGGCCGAGTTCCTGCCCACGGTGTACCGCGCTCGGGGGCCCGTGGAGGGTTAGGCCGACGCGCGTGCCCGCGCCTCATCCCGCCACTCGAGCCATCGGCTCGCCGCGACCACCAGCCCCAGCGTCGTGACGCCCAGGCACGCGCCGGCGATCACGTCGGTTGCAAAGTGATACCCCAGGTAGAGCCTGGTGCCGCCCACGAGCGCAATGATGAGCGCCGACGCGACGAGCCAGCCCGCGAGCGCGCGCCACGTGTGATGGCGGCGCCACAGCAGGAACGACACCACGAGCACGAGCGTCGCGGCACCGGTCGTATGGCCCGACGGAAAGCTGAACGAGGTCTCGAAGCCAGGCACCACCTGCAGCGTCTCCGGCGGACGCGGGCGAGCGACGATTAGCTTGACGATCGCGGCGATGCCGGTGGAGACGACCATGGCCGCCACGAGCAGCGCCGGGTCGCGCCAGCGGCGCGTCACCCCCGCCCAGATCGCGCAACCCGCGGCCACCAGAATCGGCAAGATGACCGGGCCAAACGCGTTGGTCACCCACGTCATCAGGGTGGTGAGCCACGGCGTGCGTACGGAGGCGAGCGCGTCCAGCACGGGGCGGTCGATCACAAAGATGTCGTCACGATCGATCAGGTTGTCGAGTACCTCTGCAAAGGCAAGCACGCCAAGACCCGCGAGCGCCACTCCAGGCACGAGGGCGCGGACCACCCCGGGTAGAGCGAGCCACCAACGGTTGAGGTCCATCACCCGTTGCAACGAAACTCCTGGCAGGGGGATTCCACGGGCATCCCTCTTGCTATGTAAACGTCTCGTGAAAGCGGTCGCCACGGGCGCGGCTCCGTGACACGATGGGGTCATGTCAGACGAGCACGCCGAACCGTTCAGCTCGCCCACTGGCGAGCAGCCGCTCAATCCCTTCGCCGCGAGGGACGAAGCGGCGGTTTCAGAGCCGCCTTCGCTTGACGAGCCGACGCCTCCCCGCCCCACGCTGTCGCCGCTGCCGACGCAGTCGATTCCCACCGCGCCGTGGCTCGCCACCCCGTACGTGCCGCAGCCCGAGCAGGCAGCACCGCACACGGAGCCGGCGCCCACCTTCGTACCTGAGCCCGCGCCGGTCCACGAGCCCGAGCCCACGTTTGACCAGGCGCCCCCGGCAGCCGTCCCGGAGCGCGCGTCGTTCCTCGACGCGGCCGAGCGCATCCCCTTCAGGAACGCGGAGCCCTTCGCGCGCGCCACGTACCCGGCTGCCCCCGAGCCAGTTCCAGCGCCGGCATACGCACCCGAACCAGAGTCCGAGCCGATCCCGGTTCCCGACGCGGCCGACGCTGCCTTCGACTCGTTCCACGACCTCTCGTTCACCCACGCGGCCGATGAGGCCGACAGCGACGCCATCGAGGTGCCTGACATCGCTCCCGAAGCGACGCCCAGCTTCGCCGTCGCCGAGGTGCCCGCATACCCCTCCTACCCCGCCGAGCCCGCGCCTGAACCCGAGCCCGCGCCCGCGCCCGGGGTGGTCGAGGACTACACGCCGCCCTCGTTCGTACTGGATAACGAGGAGTCACCATCGTTCGCGACACCGACGACGAGCCGGACGAGGTCCAGGACCCGATCACCCCGCTGGACCCCACGATCGAGGCCTTCTCCGTGGCCGCCTCCGAGGAGACCTTCCCGGTGCCGATGATGCCGGAGCCGGCGGAGCCGACGCATCAGGCGCCAGCGGGCCTGCCCGAGGACCGCTACCAGGACCGCGAGCTCAGCTGGCTCGCCTTCAACGAGCGCGTGCTCGAGCTGGCCGAGGACCCAGGCACTCCGTTGCTGGAGCGCGCGCGGTTCCTGGCGATCTTCGCGTCCAACCTCGACGAGTTCTTCATGGTGCGCGTCGCGGGCCTCAAGCGCCGCATCGCGGCGGGCTTCGCGGTGCCGAGCGCCACCGGAATGAGCCCCACGCGCCTCATGGACGTGATGACTGAGCGCGCGCACGAGCTCATGGACCGTCACGCGGACCTGTTCCACGACGACATTCGACCCGCGCTGGCCGAGGAGGGCATTCACATCGTGCGCCTCGAGGAGCTCGAGGACCCCGAGCAGAACCGCTTGCGGAAGCTGTTCCGCTCCGACATCTTCCCTGTGCTCACGCCACTCGCTGTGGACCCCGCCCACCCGTTCCCGTACATCTCCGGCCTGTCGCTCAATCTGGCCGTCGAGATCCGCGACCCCGACTCCGGCAAGGAGTTCTTTGCCCGAGTGAAGGTCCCCGAGACCCTCCCCCGCTTCCTCTCTGTGGACGCGCGAGGCAAGGCCTCCCAGGTGACCGATGCGTCGGCGCTTGACGATGAGCCGCGCAGCTTTGTGCCGCTCGAGGACGTCATTGCCGCGCACCTCGACTACCTGTTCCCCGGCATGGAGGTGGTGGACCACTTCACGTTCCGCGTGACGCGCAACGAGGACATGGAGGTCGAGGAGGACGACGCCGAGAACCTCCTCAAGGCCATGGAGAAGGAGCTGCTGCGTCGCCGCTTTGGCCCCGCCGTGCGCCTCGAGGTGGCGGAGGACCTCAGCCCCCGCGTGCGCGAGCTGCTGGTCCGCGAGCTGGGCATCTCCGAGTCCGACGTCTATCACCTGCCTGCGCCGCTTGACCTGCGGGGGCTCGACGTGGTGGCGGACCTCGACCGCCCGCGCCTCCAGTACCCGGCGTTCCGGCCCACGACTCACCACCAGTTGGCACCCGTGGAGACCGCCGACGAGCAGAACATCTTCCAGGCGATCTCGCGTGGGCCCATCCTTCTGCACCACCCGTACGACTCGTTCTCCACGTCAGTGCAGTCGTTCCTCGCGCAGGCCGCCGCGGACCCGCGCGTGCTCGCCATCAAGCAGACGCTGTACCGCACGTCGGGTGACAGCCCCATCGTCGACTCGCTCATCGAGGCCGCGCGCAACGGCAAGCAGGTGCTGGCGCTGGTGGAGATCAAGGCGCGCTTTGACGAGCAGCGCAACATCTCGTGGGCGCGCAAGCTCGAGCAGGCGGGCGTGCATGTGGTGTACGGCCTGGTGGGCCTCAAGACTCACTGCAAGCTCGCGCTCGTGGTGCGCCAGGAGGAGGACGGCTTGGCCCGCTACTGTCACGTGGGCACGGGCAACTACCACCCCAAGACCGCGCGCCTCTACGAGGACTACGGCCTGCTGACAAAGAACTCCGATGTGGGAGCCGATCTCACCAAGCTGTTCAACCAGCTCTCTGGCTACGCGCCCAAGGCGAAGTTCCGCCGCCTGCTCGTGGCGCCCACCTCGGTGCGCGCCGGTCTGATCGATCTGATCGATGCCGAGGCCGATCGCGCCCGCGCGGGCGGTGAGGCCTGGGTCAAGCTCAAGGTCAACTCCGTGGTGGACGAGCGCGTCATCGACGCGCTGTATCGCGCCTCGCAGGCTGGCGTACAGATTGAGCTCGTGGTGCGCGGCATCTGCGCCATTCGTGCAGGCGTGCCGGGACTCAGCGAGAACATCCGCGTGCGCTCGGTGCTGGGCCGGTTCCTGGAGCACAGCCGCATCTACGCGTTCCGCGGCGACGAGGAGCCGATCGTCTACATCGGCTCCGCAGACCTCATGCACCGCAACCTCGACCGTCGCATCGAGGCGCTCATCTCCATCGTGGAGCCTGCACAGCAGGAGCACCTGCTCGAGAACATCGATCTGGCGATGGCCGACGACACGTCGGCCTGGGAGCTGCAGCCGGACGGCGCGTGGCTGCGCTCGGTCGAGGCCCCCGACGGGGAACGCCTGCGGGATCTGCAAACCATGTACATCGAACGCCAGCCCAAGCGGAGGACCCAGCGCAAGTGAAGTCCTCGAACGGCGACGCCCAACTGGCGGCGGGCGCGCTCGTATGGCGCGTCGCAGATGGAGGGGGACTCGAAGTGCTGGCCGTGCATCGGCCGCGTTATGACGACTGGTCGTGGCCCAAGGGAAAGCTCGACCCGGGCGAGACGTTGCCCGCATGCGCCGTGCGCGAGGTCGCGGAGGAGACCGGCCAGATCATCAAGCTCGGCATCCCGCTGCCCACCCTGCGCTACCCCATCGGCGGCGGTCGCATGAAGGTGGTGCGCTACTGGGCCGCCGAGGCGATGTCAAAGGATGCTCCGGCAGTGGCGGCACGCGACAAGGTCAAGCCCGCGTCCAAGCACGAGATCGATGAGATGCGCTGGCTGCCGATCGAGGACGCGCGGCATCTCATCTCGTTCCACGACGATCTGCGCCCCCTCGAGAGGCTTGTCGAGGCTTTTGAGCAGGGGAGGCTGCGCACGCGCACCTTTGTGGTGGTGCGTCACGCACGAGCGCGCCGACGCCGGGGCTGGGAAGGCCCCGACCAGCGGCGGCCCATCACCAGCGGCGGGCGAGAGCGCGCCGAGGAGTTGCGCGGATTGATCGCGGCGTACGGCGTCGAGCGGGCATCCTCCTCGCCGGCGTTGCGGTGCATCCAGACCATCAACCCGTTTGCTCAGGCAGCCGGCATTCCCGTGCGCGGCTATCCCGCTCTCACGGAGGAATCGCACGCGGAGGACCACGAGCCCACGGCCGCGACCATCCGCAAGCTGTTGGGAAAGCACCGCAATCGCGTGGTCTGCGTGCACAGGCCAACGCTGCCCACGATCGTGAAGGTGCTGCGCTCGCATCTGACCACGCGCACACGCGGCGCCCTGCCGCGCACCAACCCGTTCCTGCCCGCGGGCGGGGCGCTGGTGGCGCACGTGATCGACGGCCT
>QKAX01000156.1 GCA_003246255.1 Demequina lutea | reverse complement strand
CCCGGCGTCGCGCAACCTGCGGAAGATGTCCCAGAGGTCGCGGCGCAGGGCCGGGTCGAGGCCCACCGTGGGTTCGTCGAGCACGAGCAATTCCGGGTCGCCCACGAGCGCGGCCCCCAGCGAGACGCGCGAGTGCTGGCCGCCCGAGAGGGTGGAGACGGGGCGGTCCGCGGCATCCGCCAGGCCGATGTCGTCGAGGGTCTTGGCCACGGCCTCCTTGGTCGCACCCACGGTCTTGCCAAAGTAGGCGAGGTTCTCGCGAGCTGTGAGGTCGGGGTACGTGGACGGGGCCTGCGTCACGTAGCCGATGCGGCTGCGCAGCGCGGGCGAGCCCGCCGGCAGGCCCAGCACGTCGATCGTGCCGCCCGCCACGATCTGTGCGCCCACGATGGAGCGCATCAGGGTGGTCTTGCCGCCGCCGGAGGGGCCCAGCAGGCCCACGATCTGGCCCCGCGGCACGTCCAGATCGATGTGGGGCAGCACCACGTTGGTGCCCCGGATCACCCGCAGGCCGCGAATGGAGATCGCGGAGCCGACCTCGTCTTGATTCCTCATGTGAGGAATCCTCCTCGTGAGAGAGCCAGATGTCAAACGATCAGGTGCCCGACGCTCGCCATGGTCGGGTTCACACGCCTAGGCCTGGGCGACGGCGCGGCCGCGCAGCAGGTGCGTCATGATCGGGCCGTACCGCGCCACGAGCGACGCGGGAGTCTCCGAGGCGAGCGGCTCCATCCGCGCGACATGGCGAATCATGGCGAGCCCAAAGATCTGGCTGGCGGCGGTGATCGCCGCCTGCCGGGGATCCGGGGCACCCACCTCCGCGCAGACGGTCTCGATGACGCGCTCAACGATGAGGCCTCGCACAAAGGCAGCGACCTCGCGGTGCTCGAGGGCGGCGCGCATGAGCGAGATGACGCGGGGTCCCACCACCGGATCCGCCCAGGCCTCGACAAAGAACGTCATCACGCGGAATCCCACGAGCTCCGGGTCGCCCGCCGCGAGGCGCTTGGCGTGTTCCCGCAGATCAAACTGGGGCCGCATCGCCTCGACAAAGAGCTCTTGCTTGGAGCTGAAGTAGTGCCGCACCAGCGCGGGGTCCACCCCGGCCTCGCGAGCCACACCGCGCACGGATCCGCGCTCGTAGCCCTCACGCGTGAACACCGTCGCAGCGGCGCCCAGGATATCGCCGCGGGTGTCCGCCCCATCGGTACGCGGGCCCCTTCGAGAGCGTCCCTCGGCTAGGGCGGCCTCGGGTTGGGACCCGCCAGACATGTCAGACTCCAAAGTGCTCGTAGAACGTCAGCACCGCGTCAGCCTCACCGGTGAGTACAAACACGGCGGTGTTGTTGCGCCACACCACAGTGCCCTCGCTGCCGGCGGTGAAGTAAGCGCGCTCACCCACGACCTCGCCCCCCACCGTCACATCCTCGATGTCGATCGCGCCGTCTGCGTACACGTCGTAGGCGGCCTGGGCATCCTCGACCGTGTAGTGCTGGTAGGCCTCCACAGTGGACGTGACATCGCCGCTGCCCGGCCCGTACTCGAGCGTGTAGTGCTCGGCGACCCGAGCCGGGAGCGAGGCGTCGCCCGCCGCGTCGGCAGCGGTGTAGGTGAGCAGCACATCGGTGCCCACGGTGTCGGGAAGCTGCGCGAGGAACGCGGAAGGCTCGACGTATGCGATGGGTGCGGCAGTGGGCTCGGGCGCCTCGGCCGTCACAGTGGGCGTGGGAAGGATCTCCGCGTCGGGGCGCAGGAACGCGAAGTACACGGCCACCGCGATTCCGGCGACGGCGACGGCACCCACGACGATCCACAGCCACAACAGGCTCCTCTTGCGCGCGGCTGGATCGGTCACGGTGGTTCCTTTCTCGTCCATCGAGGGCTCGATGCTCTCGACATAAGCGGGGGTTGCCGGGGTCTCGTCGACTGGTGCAGCGAACGGCAGGGTGGGTGGCTCGGTCGGGTCGATCGCCGCTTCCACGTCACACACCTCGGTGTCGTGACCGCGCATGGAATCGGGGAGGTCGTCGCCGGTGAAGTCGCCTTCAGTTGCCGGATCGGCGGGCGCCTCGGCCGCGCCCGAACTGTCGGGATCGGCTGGCTGACCCAGTACCGAGGCCCATGCCATGACGGGCCGCTCGGGCTCGTCCTCGGCAGCGGGCGCTACGGGTTCGAGGAGGTCGTCAAACTGCGGCGCCGTGAGCGGCGTGAAGGGCGCCTCCTCAACCTCGGTCTCGTCCAGCGATCCGTCGCGCCTGAATGGCGGCACGTGCGTGGCGCGCACCGGCTGCTCGCCGACCTCGACGGCATCGGCATGGAGCGCCTCAGCCTGTGGGGCGTCGACACGGAATGGCCAGGCCGCCAGAGGCGTCGCGGGACCGCTTCCACGGGGGGCGGAGGCAACCTCCTCGTCAGCGGCGGCGTCACCCTCGGCCTCAACCTGGGTGGCTGCCGGCTCATCCTCGATCACCGCGGCCACCGCACGCGGCGCAAGGTCTTCGGGCCGCAACGCTGGCATCTCGCCGGTCACCGGGTGGTCGGAGTCGTCGGGCTCGTCGCCATTGCCAGCGAGATCAACGAGTGGCCGATACGCGGGCTCGTCGAGCGCCGGCAGTTCGAGGTTCGACAGAGGGGAGGCCTGCCTCGGGGCGGGCGCCTGGAAGCTCACCCTCGGTCTCTCGGCGGGAGTGACTCCGCCGATCGGTTCAAAGCGCGGCACAAACGGCTGCTCCTCACCAAAGGCGGGCACAGCGTCTTCGCCCTGCATCGGGATCCCGCTCGGCGGCGTGGGAGCCCCGGCGGCCTGAAGGCTGGCGGTGGACACGGCCGATGCGCCGAGCTCGCGCACGGGATCGGTGGGCTCGGGGCGGAAGGTCTCGTCGGAGGCCGTGTGCTGTGACGACCCGAAGGGCGTCTCCTGCACCGCGGGCTCGGATGACGCGAAGGAGGGGAAGATCTCGGACGCCGGCGGGGGAGGCACTGGTGCGACGACGTCCTCGTCCTCGTCAATCTCGATGGGCTCCGGACGAACCGCCTCCCACCCCGCGGAGGGCAGCGCACCTGACGTCGCGGCGGGTTCGGAGGGGCGGGGCAGACCGTCGGTTGCCTGCACGCCTCCGAGCGAGCCCGGCGCGTCGAACGGATTGAGCGCCGGAATATCGTCGTCAGCGGGGGCGTCCGCGAACACCATGGTGTCGACCTGCTGCACCGGCTCGGGCTCGGGCTCGGGCGTGGCGGCGCGCGGCGGCTCGGGCTCGGGCGTGGCGGCGCGCGGCGGCTCGGTGAAGGCGAAGCGCGGGGGCTGATACTGCTCGGGCTCTGCCGGTTGCGAGCGTCGTTGGACTGGCTGCTCGCCCCACGACTCCACCCCATCGAGCGCCACCGGCGTCTCGGCCGGCGCGGCCTCCTCCGGCTCAGACGGCGTCGCGAACGGTGTGCGCGTGACGGTGGGAAGGCTGCCGGTTCCCGGCACTGCAGGGCGCGTGGGCATGCGGGCCTCGGTCGCATCTGCGGGGCTCTCGGCCTGCGTCACCAACGGGATCGGCGCCGTCGTAGGCGCGACACGCGCGGCGGGCGACCAGGCATCGGCCGCAGCGGCCACGGCGGGGTCCTCGGGCGCGGGCTCCGCCAGCGGCGCGGTGTCGGGCTCCGACGGCGTCTCGGGCACGACGTTCGACGCCGGGGCGGGGGCCGCCTGTGCCTCGTCAGCACTCACTGCGGCGGGGCGCGAGGCGCTGAGGTAGGGGCTCCTGACTGGCGCGGTCGGCTGCGGCGTCACGGCCGCCTCCGGCGCGGGGGAGTCCGGCGGGAGGAAGTTGGGTGCGGCGGGTTCAGCATCAACTGGCTCAGCGACTACGGGCTCCGGTGCTGCCTCCTGAGGAGTCTCAGCCGGTCGAGCCGTCACGGGTGCGAACGGGGAGCGGCGCTCCACAGGTGCCGCGGCCTCAGGCGCCGCGAAGGGAGCCTCGAACGCGGATGCTGCGGGGATCGGCTGCTCGGAGGTGGGCGGAGCGAAGGCCGCCGCGTCAAACGCCGGGGCCTCGGCGACAGGCTCCGACGGCGCTGGCTGGTCCGTCGCGGGCTGGAATGCGCTGACGTCGGGCTCGGGCTCGGTTCGGGCGAACGGCGAGACTGCCGGCTGCGCGGGCCTGTCCTGTTCTGCGGCCGCGCGGCGGGATGCGCGGGTCCCGAGCGGGTCGCGCGGCGCGGGATCCTCGCGGGGCACGTACGGGATCGCGCCGGTGAACGGCTCTCGCCTGGGCTCCTCCTGTGCGGGGGGCGCGGCCTCGGCCTCCGAGGCCGCCGGCGGCTCAAATCCTGACGGCGCGGCCGGCGCAGTCTGCGCGGGGGTCGCGGGTGGAACTGATGCGGCCCACGGGGCCACGGGCGCGGCGGGGCGCGAGGACCCCAACACATAGGGCTCGGCCGGCGGCTCGTACCGCGCGGAGGTGGGCAGCTCGCTGGACGAGAAGCGGCGCAGCGTCGCCTGCTCAGTGAAGGGCGCATCGGCCGGCTGCTGCTGGGGCGTCCGGGCGAGCGGAATCTGCCCGGTGGGGGTGGGCTCCTGCGGCGGCACTGCGCGGCGCTCGGCCGGGGGCGTCCACTCCTGACCCACCCACGGCATCGACGACGTGGTGGTCGGCGGCTCGAAGGGTGAGGGGGCGGTGGTGGGCTCCTGCGGTGTGGCGGTCGAGTCCTCGGTGTTCCCCTCGGGCTCGATCGGCTCCCACGGGAAGCTCTGATCGTCGCTAGCCATGCCCTCCAGCGTAGGCCCCGGGGCCTCATAAGGGGTGTTGATAGGCCCCCTGCATGTCGGATATGCCCGGTACCGTGGCGCTATGCCTGCCGCCAAGAGATCCTCCCCCGGGTACCGCTGCACCGAGTGCGGATGGACCACCGTCAAGTGGGTGGGGCGCTGCGGCGAGTGCCAGGAGTGGGGTTCGGTGGTGGAGGTGGGCGCCACGGCGGGCCCGTCCACCAAGGCCACGTCAGTGGTGACGCCGGCGCGATCCATCGGCGACATTCCCACCAGCGAGGCGACCAGAGTGCCGACGCAGGTGGCCGAGTTTGACCGTGTGCTGGGCGGCGGGCTCGTGGCGGGGGCGGCAGTGCTGCTCGCGGGCGAGCCGGGCGTGGGCAAGTCGACGCTGTTGCTCGAGGTGGCAGCGAAGGCTGCGCGGCAGGGACGCGACGTGCTGTACGTCACCGGCGAGGAGTCTGCGGGGCAGGTGCGTCTTCGCGCCGAGCGCATGGGTGCGCTCGAGTCGCGGGTGAAGCTCGCGGCCGAGACCGATCTTGGGGTGGTGCTCGCTCATCTTGCCGCCGAGAAGCCCGGCCTCGTGATCGTCGACTCGATCCAGACCATTGCGTCCGCCTCGGTGGAGGGCGTCGCCGGAGGCGTCTCCCAGGTGCGCGAGGTGGCGTCGGCGCTCATCCAGGCGGCTAAGTCCTCCGGCGCGCCGATGGTGCCACGTGACGCGCGAGGGCTCGGTGGCCGGGCCGCGCATCGTGGAACACCTCGTGGACGTGGTGTGCCAGTTCGAGGGCGACCCCCACTCGCCGCTGCGCCTGCTGCGCGCGCTCAAGAACCGCTTCGGCTCGGTGGATGAGGTGGGATGCTTCCAGCTCGTCGAGTCCGGCATCGAGGAGGTGCCGGATCCCTCGGGTCTGTTCCTGTCGCGCTCGGCGGAGCCCATCGCCGGCACGTGCGCCACCATCACCATCGATGGCCGTCGCGCGCTACCCGCCGAGGTGCAGGCGCTCGTGGCGCCGTCAGCGCTCGCGAACCCTCGCCGCGCCACGTCCGGCATGGACAGCTCGCGCGTGGCCATGATTCTTGCGGTGCTTCACCGTCGCGTGGGCGTGGCGCTCATGGCGGACGACGTCTACGTGGCCACGGTGGGCGGCGCGAAGGTCGCGGAGCCCTCGGCGGATCTCGCGCTCGCGCTCGCCCTGGCGTCGGCCCGCGCGGATCGTCCGGTGCGGGCGGGGCTGTTGGCCATCGGTGAGGTCGCCCTCTCGGGAGCCGTGCGGCCGGTCAGCGCGATCGGCACGCGCCTCGCGGAGGCTGCGCGGCTGGGGTTCACCAAGGCGATCGTGCCCGCGGCCATTGCCGATGCGGCTCGCGAGGCCGCGAACGGCCGCATTCAGGTGCTCGGCGTGGAGACGCTTGCCGACGCCGTGCGCGCCGGAGTGGAGCCCGCAGAGAGCGGTGCGCGCTCAGCTGGCGAGCCGACGTTCTGACCCGGCCCCGCCGGTCGGTCACCTAGCCGTTGATGTGGAACTGCGCGGGCTCGGACGCGATGCCCTGCAGTGTGACCTGCGCCCAGTAGTAGCCCTCGCCCGCGGAAGATCCCTGCGTGCAACCTTCGCCCACGCGGATGCGGTTCCACGAGGCTGTCAGGCTCTCGGCCGCGCCAGTGTTGAGCACCATCTGGCGCGACGTGATCGTGGCGTCGGACTCGCAGTAGCTCGAGTCGAAGTAAATGTCGCGGTTTGACTCGCCGCCCGACCAGATCTGCAGCGAGGAGTCGGCATCGGTGTTGAGGCTGCAGGGGCTCGCACCCACCTGCTGAATGGCGACGTCAAAACTCGGGATGCCGCCAGATGCCACCTCGAACGGGTTGGGCGTGAGCGTCAACTGCACATCGGCATCGGTGCAGGCACGGGACGCGTCTGCGGGAGCCGCCGAGGTGGTGGGGTTGGCAGTGATGCTGGGGCTCGGCGACGTGGTCGAGTCGGTCGCGGCATCGTCGCCGTCCCCGCTGGGGGAGAAGATGAGGAAGTACGCGATCACCAGTACCAGGACAAGGCCGATGCCGGCAACGATGCGGCGCCGCATGTACACCTCGCGCGGCAGGGCAGCGCCGGGGTCACGAGAATCGCTCATGGCTGCCTCCTTCCGTTTCCTTTACGTTAGCCGTGAGGTGCGCTGGTTCAATGAATGCCATGCCGAACGCGCCGCAACCAGCCGCCGATGTCCCGGAGATGGCCGTGGACCTGGTGAACCGGTGGTTCGCGGCCCACGCGCGCGATCTGCCGTGGCGTCGCGACGACTGCTCGCCGTGGGGGGTGCTGGTGAGCGAGGTCATGCTCCAGCAGACACCCGTGGTGCGGGTCTTGCCAGCGTGGATGGCGTGGATGGAGCGGTGGCCGTCGCCGGCGGCACTCGCGGCTGACCCTCAGGCCGATGCCGTGCGCGCGTGGCAACGGCTCGGGTACCCGCGCAGGGCAAAGCGACTATGGGAGTGCGCTGTCGCCCTCGTGGAGCGGCACGGTGGCGAGGTGCCGCGGGATCGGGACGAGTTGCTGGCGCTGCCCGGCATAGGTGACTACACGGCATCGGCCGTGATGGCCTTCGCGTACGGCGAGCGCGCGGTGGTGCTGGACACGAATGTACGGCGCGTCATCGCGCGGGCATGGAGGGGCGAGCCGCTGCCGCCGGTGGCTTTACGCCGCAGCGAGCGAGACCAGGCCGAGGCGATCACACCCGCGGATGCGCGGGAGGCTGCGCAGTGGGCGGCGGCCTCGATGGAGCTCGGAGCGCTCGTGTGCGCCGCCCGTGCACCCCGTTGCGAGGAGTGTCCCCTCGCGCCGCACTGCGCATGGCTCGCGGCCGGCAGGCTTGGCTTGGAGGAGGCTCCCAAGCGCACCCAGGCCTGGCACGGCACTGATCGCCAGGTGAGGGGGAGGATCATGGCGCAACTGAGGGAGGCATCGGCGCCGCTCAATGTCACCGGTCGCGCGGCGCTCGAGGACGTGGACCCGGGGCAGCTTGATCGATGCCTCGCGTCGCTCGTCGCCGACGGCCTGGTTGCCCAGGTGGACGCTCACCGCGGGCTCTACTCGCTCGCCTAGGCTGGAGTGCATGTCCTCCTCGCATCAGCGTGCCACCGCCGCCCTCATCGGCTTCTCGCTGGTGGTGGCCGCGTGGTGGGTGTTCGTTGGCCCGGGCCGCGCGCCTGAGGATCCGGTGTCGGGGGACGCGACCGTGGGCTGGGTGGTCACGCACATCGTGGACGGCGACACCCTGGACGTGACGCGCGACGGCGTGACCGAGCGCGTGCGAGTGATTGGCATCGACACCCCCGAGCGGGGAGAGTGTGGCTACCGGGAGGCGACCGACGCCCTTGCGACGCTCGTGGATGGCCGCGCCGTCACGCTCGTGGAGGGCGCCACGACGGATCGCGACGCCTACGACCGCCTGCTGCGCTATGTCGAGGTTGACGGCCAGGATGTGGGCCTCGAGCAGATCACATCCGGCTACGCGATCGCGCACTACGACTCGCGCACCGGCCAGCCTCACCCCCGCGAGGACGAGTACAGGGCGGCCGACGATGCGGCGCAGGACTTCTGCGCAGCTGGCTGAGCTCCGGCGGCCGTCTCCGCGGTTACGATCGCGCTGTGGGGGAACTGTGGGACGTCGTGCGGCTCGTCGCCATCGGGGCGATCATCTTCTACGTGCTGACCCGCCTGCCCGCGGTGCGAGCTGTCATCAAGTACTGGGACCAGTTCGAGCCTGTGCAGCGGCGCAGGGCTGTCTGGACCATCCTGACGCCGCGTCCGGGGGCGACCGTCATGCGTCGGCGCGCGATGGCTGGCGTGCCTGCGGAGTTGACTCATCCCGCCCAGGCCGAGGTGGTGCGCGACATCGACCCTCGTGCCGACTCAGCGTGGCTGCTCGTTGACCGTACGCGCCTGGCCGATGCGTCAGAGGGAATGCAGGCCTTCGATCTTGATCCGCACGGATCCGCGCTCATGGGCCACGCGGTGTCGGGCGGTCCGGCCTGCACGCTGGAGATCAGGCTGAGGGATCAGCGCGTCGTCCCGCTTGTGCATGCTCGCGCGAGCGGCGAAGCCCGGGTGTTCGATGCGTCGTTCGGCGATTCCCACGTGGCGTGGTGGCAGGCTCGCAGGAGTTCGGACACACTCGACCTGTGGCGCTGGGCGCCCGAGAGCGGCGCGCGGGTGGTGGCGCACGTCCCGTTTCCTCACGCGGCGCACCATACGTCCGTGGGTCGCGTCACGGTTGCCGGGGATGTGGCGGTTGTCACCTACGCGCAGCAGGATGAGAGCTATCGCGCTGTGGCGGTGCGGCTCACCGACGGTGTCGTGGCCGACCTCGGCGTCGTGGCGTTTCCCACAGTATTCGTGGACCTCGGCGCGGCCACCGTGGGGCGTCATGCCGTGACCCTTGTTCGGGCCGTGCCCCACGTGGCGTTCGGAGACCTGTCGCTCGTGGACACCGAGACCTGGCCACCCACTGTGACTCCGCTGAGGCGCGGCGCCTTTCCCGGCGCGAGCGCATACCTCGGCGGGCCCGTCGCGTGGTGGCGCGATCAGCGGCTCATCGAGTTGCCTGGACGCGTCCACCTGCGCACGCCACCCGGAGTCATGGCGCATGAAGTGCTGTTTGACGGCGCGTGGCTCACCGCCATGTGGCGCACGACCGTCGATGCGGTGCGGCTGACGTGGACCACCCAAGGAATGGCGATCCACCCCGCAACAGGTGCAGTGGTTGAGGTCTCTCCACACGTCTATGGGCCCGTGCTGATGCGTGGCGAGTGGGCGATGTGGCGCGATGCCACGCCGGAGAGCATCGGCTACCCGGAGGGCTCACACTCGACGTGGGTGGGCCGGTTGCTGGATCCATCCACCACCCCTGGCCCCCGCGACGCTTAACGCGGGTCCGGACGCTGGCGGCGCTTGCTCGCCCTCACGTACGACAAAGCCCCGGCCCGCCTGGGCGGATTCCAGGGGTCCTCGCAACACCTGGTGTTTAGCTAGGTGGTGATTAGTAGATCACGCAGACGCTCGGCTGGTGTTTTCCAGCCGAGCGTTTTGCGTGGTCGGCCGTTGAGTTCCTGGGCGACGTGCTCCAGGTCGAG
>QKAX01000036.1 GCA_003246255.1 Demequina lutea | reverse complement strand
GAACCCCTACCCCGCACCCCCGACCAACCCCTCCGCCGGCAACACCGGCCGCCGCCCCTGCGTCGCCACCGCACCAACTCCCGCGGCGGTCACCAGCACGATGCCCCCGCCAATGGCCCACGTGAGCGACTGCCCCAGCAGCACCAGCCCGGCCACCGCCGCAATCGCCGGGGCCAGCGCCAGCACGATCGCGAACACCTCGGCCCGCATCCGCCGCAGCGCCGCGAGCTCGATCCCGTAGGGAATCGCCGAGGACAGCACGGCCACCGCCAGCCCCAGCAGCAGCACCGAGGGCGACAACAACGCAGATCCCACCACCGCCACCGCAACGGGCAACGTCACCACGGCACCCACGCACGCCGCAATCGCAAGACCAATCACCCCGGGCATGGCCGCACCCGCCGCCCGCGAGGTGAGGATGTACGCCGCCCACATCACGCCTGCGCCCACGGCGAACAGCACGCCCAGCGGGTCGAGGTGCAGCGCGCCGCCCCCGCCCAGCAGGGCCACGCCGGATCCGGCCAGCACCGCCCACAGCACGCCTCGCCACGAGCGGCTCGCCACCACGGACAGCACCAGCGGCCCCAGGAACTCGATGGTCACGGTCACGCCCAGCGGCAGCCGCTCCAGCGCCAGGTAGAAGAACACGTTCATGGCCGCGAGCGCCCCGCCAAAGAGAAGCCCGGCAGGCCACGAGCGCCGCGCCCCGCGTCGGACGGTGCGCCACGCGAGAGGCACCAGCACCAGCGCCGAGAACGCGAGGCGCAGCGCCACCACACCCCAAGGCCCCACATCGGGAATCAGGTGCACGGCCACTGCGGCGCCGGCCTCCTGGCATGCCAGGCCCAGCAGCACCAGCAGCGGCATGGCATACGCGCCCATCACCGCTAGCGACCCGCCCGCGCCATCTCCACGCCCTTGTTGGCCAGCGCGTCGGCGCGCTCGTTGCCGGGGTCACCCGCGTGCCCCTTGACCCACACCCAGCTCACGTCGTGGCGGGCGACCTGCGCGTCGAGCTCCTGCCACAGTTCCTGGTTCTTGACGGGCTTCTTGTCGCGCGTCTGCCAGCCGTTGCGCTTCCAGCCCTTCATCCAGGTCTGCACGCCCTGCATCACATACGTGGAGTCCACGTGCAGCGTCACTGCGCAGTGCTGATTGAGAGCCTTGAGCCCCTCGATCACGGCCGTGAGCTCCATCTTGTTGTTGGTGGTGTGCGCCTCGCCGCCGCACAGCTCCTTCTCGTGGTCGCCAAAGCGCATCCACGCGCCCCAGCCGCCAATGCCGGGGTTGCCCTTGCAGGCGCCATCGGTCCACATATCCACGCGGGGCTTCGCTTCACTCACGCGCAAAACACTACGGCAGGCGGCCGACGCCGATGGCCCGGGATCACGTCGGCGTGGGCAGCGGCCCGTGGTCGCGCTCAGCCACCAGGGGCCGATGACGAGGACGCTGGTTGCCGCTTCCCAGTACTGCGGCATGATGGTGGTCGGCCTGCCCTCGGCGCGTGGTTGCATAGCAACACTCATGACCGAGGCGAACGCTATCCGCGCCTACCCGAAGGTGGGCTCGTCCACGGCGTTCGCCCCGGTCTCGGGACCCTCAGGACCCCCAGTCGTAAGTGCTTGGGGCCACCTCAACAGGCACCTCGTTGCCCGACATCGCGTCGATGACGGGACGCTCTCCGAGTGTGCTCTTGAGTTGTACGATCACCGGGGTTTGGCAAGCCCGAGTGACGCCGCTGTCAGACCGAGGTGCCGAAGCCCGTAGCTTAACCGTGTCACCCTGATCGGCTATCTCAACAGCCGCGTCGTCGTCACACACGTCCACTATGACTCGCAACCTCAGACCGTCATCAGACACCCACGCGTTCGAGACGCCAACGGAGTCGGGCTCCACCTGCTGGGTGCCACAACCTGACAGAAGGACCAGAGCCACCAGCGTCGCCGCAACACCACACCTAGCCAACGGAGTCTCCTCGGCCTAGGTTGTCGAGATCGTGACGTTGAGCGCCGACGAGACGTAGTCCGATGGCGACCAGAAGTCGTAACTGTTACTGCCATAAGTGACCCACCCGTAGTGAACCCCGTATGCCAAGTTGCCGTAGTACCACGGCCCTCCACTATCGCCCGGCAAAGCAACATGATTCGCCGCCATCGTCTGGTGACACAAGCTTCCGAAGCAGTTGTTTGTGCTCAACACGGTGGTGCAACTCTTGCCCGTCGTCTTGCCGTTGCGGCACACATCGATGCCCGCAGACGGGTAACCCAGTCCCGACACATCGCGAAGACCAGCCTGCCAATTGCTGAGGTACCCCCCGTAGAAGTCGTCATACTCGGCGGCCGAAGTCGTGGCCCATTGATAGTCACCCCAGTACCCGTAGTACTGCGATTGCAGGGTGAGCGCGGAGCCAAGCTGGTATTCACCAGAGTCCGGACAGTGACCCGCTGTCAACATGCCCCGGGTGCCGCTGCTATTCTGCACCGTGAATGCAGACGTGCAGCTGGTCTGAGCAGAGCCGCCATAGAGCGCGGCCTCCTTTACTGCGAGCGTCCCGTCAACGACAAGTAGGACATTGTCCTGGGCGATCCCGAGCATCTGTGCCAACTCGCTAGCACCCGCCTTGGCGTACGTCTCAACGGGTCGGACCCTGACTTCAATGGTGCCGGTCTCCGTGTTGTAGGACGAGAAGGCAGTCTCTACAAGACCCTTCGCCCCCATTGCCTTGAAGTGCGCTGCAATCATCTGCTCCTCGAGCTGCCTTTCCGAGAATCCGCGATCAGTTCGCACATCGACTGCGTACCGCGATCCGTCAGGCTTCGAATAAGAGCTCTGATGGAACTCAGCAGATTCGAAACTTGCGATGATCCTCGCAGCTTCGCCGGGCACCTCGGCGCGGAACGCGATCCAAGGGTCGCCAGCATCGTCGACAGCTGCACCAGCAAAATCGTCGGGAAACGTCGAGGCCAAGTCGTGGACGAGACGGGAGAAGTCGGCCTGCCATCCGACGCGCGCTATCGTGGTGCCGAGATCCTCGCCGGACTGTTCGGCGATGAACGTCAAGTCTTCAAACTCAGCCGCGTTGATCGCATCGCCAATCACTGCTGCTGGTTCGTCGGGAATCCCGGCGGTGACAGGCTCCGACAAGCTATCTGTCGCGACACCAACTGCCGCCTCTCTCAGCGTGGTATCAGCGATTTGGGTACTTTCCGCCGAAGCTCTCGCCCCTACGAATCCGACAAGGCCGAGCGCCACTATCACCAGTCCCGCGCCGACTCGCGCTTTTCTGTGCGTATACGTCACCATACTCGTCACCCCGCGTCCTCTCCGGTGCATCCGTGTCTCGAGGTCGCCGCACTAAAATGACCGTATCGCTGGCCCACCGCGGCTGCAACCGGACCACGGACCGTCGGCCAACGCCGTATCCCCCGGTGTCGTAGTCACGTCACCCTCATCAAGGGGAGGTGACAAACGGGTACTGCTCGAGCTGTCGCGGTATGCAGACGCACCCGCCCGGCATTGGCACAATGGGGCGCATGGCCAAGCACTCTGCCAAGCATGACCACGGGTCCACGCCAGCTGTTGTCGCCCTCACCGAGGCGGGGATCGAGCACACGCTGCACCCCTACGAGCACCGCCCCGGCACGGATCTTGGCTACGGCCTGGAGGCCGCCGCCGCGATCGGCGCCGAGCCTGAACAGGTCTTCAAGACCCTCTGCGCATACGTGGACGGACACCTCAGCGTGGGCATCGTGCCCGTGAGCGGCAAGCTTGACCTCAAGGCCCTCGCCGCCGCGTTTGGCGGCAAGAAGGCGGAGATGGCTCCCCCGGCCGATGCCGAGCGCTCCTCGGGCTATGTGGTGGGCGGCATCTCCCCCATCGGGCAGCGCAAGAAGCTCCCCACGGCGCTGGACGAGACCGCCGAATTGTTTGACGTCATCTACGTCTCCGGAGGCCGCCGCGGCCTGGACATCGGCCTGGCCCCCGCGGACCTCATCTCCGTGACCGACGCCGTGGTTGCCCCCATCGCCAAGGAGGGCTGATGGCCCGCGAACTCGCGAGCACCCCGCCCGGCTGGGACTATGCGGCCACGCTCACCGAGGCGCAGGCGCGCATCATCGGCGCCGAGTCGGCCTCCGGCCGCTTTGGTTCGCAGGTGAAGCTGTTGGTGGCCACCAAGGCGTGGGACGCCGCCGCCGCGGTGGCCGTGGTGCGCGCGGGCGCGTCGATCGTGGGCGAGTCGCGGTTGCAGGAGCTCGAGGAGAAGGCCCCCGCGCTGCGCGCGGCCGGCGCCAAGATTCACGTGATTGGCCAGGTGCAGCGCAACAAGGCGCAGATCGCCGTGCGCCACGCCGACTGCGTGCAGACCGTGGACTCGCTGGCCCTCGCCGAGCGCCTCAGCCGCCTGTGCCTCGAGGCCGAGCGCGACCTTGACGTGATGATCCAGGTGAACGTCTCCGGCGAGGACACCAAGGCCGGAGTGGCGCCCGCAGAGGCCCTGGACCTGGCGTCGGCCGTGCAGGGACTCCCCTGCCTCACAGTCACGGGCTTTATGACCATCGGCCTCAACTCGGACGACGAGCTGGCCGTGCGCCTCGGCTACGCGCGCCTGCGCCAGATTCGCGACGAGGCCCTCATCCGCTCCGAGCGCGGCGAGCTGCCCCTGCGCGAGGCGTGGGAGCTGTCCATGGGCATGTCGAACGACCTCGAATGGGCCGTGGCCGAGGGCGCGACCATCGTGCGCGTCGGCACGTCGGTCATGGGGCGTCGGGACGCATAGCCGCCCGGTGCGTCGATCTCGCGCCACGCCATTCGTCTCCACGGTGTAGACACTCACCAGGAGGCACCTCATGACCCAGTACCTGTTGTCCATGCACCACTCGCAGGTGGACCGCCCGTCCGACGCGGACCTGCAACAGATCATGCAGCGCGTGGGCGCCGTCGCGGCCGACGCCCAGGCCCAGGGCGCCTGGGTCTTCGCGGGCGGCCTGATGCCGGTCGCGGAGTCCACGCTCATGGACGCGACGGGCGGCTCGCCGCTGCTGACCGACGGCCCCTTCGCGGAATCGCACGAGGGACTCGGCGGGATCACCGTGCTGGACCTGCCGACGCGCGAGGAGGCACACGCGTGGGCCGCTCGCCTGTCTGAGGCATCGGGCCTGCCGATTGAGGTGCGCACGTTCGGCGGATGACAAGGTCGCTTGACATTCGGCGTAGTGTCAAGCATCCTTGTCATGACAAGGATGCTTGACACCAGGGAGGCGTCGTGAAGAACTCCGTCCGCGAGCGCCGCGAGGCCGCGGGTCTCTCGCAGGCCGCGCTCGGCGAGGCGCTGGGCGTCTCGCGCCAGACGATCAACTCGATCGAGACAGGCAAGTACGACCCGTCGCTGCCACTCGCCTTCGCCCTTGCGCGCCACTTTCACTGCACCATCGAGGAGATGTTCGATGACCACGACCACTAAGCCCGTCACCACCACGCGCATCGTGTTTGGCGCCGCCGCCGGCGCGCTCGCCGTCACGGCGCTCAGCTATCTCGCGAGGCTCGCCGACAACGACTCGCTCGCACGCGGCATCGTCGCGGGAGGCATCGGCGGCATCGCCGTCGTGGTGGTGCTTCTCACGCTGT
>QKAX01000173.1 GCA_003246255.1 Demequina lutea | reverse complement strand
CTCGCCGCGGCGCATCAGCGGCCGTCCGCGGGGACGCCAGGCGTGCTTCCCTGTGCTCGCGCCGCGGCATGCGAGCCCGCACCATCGCCACTTGCGGCATCCCACGACTCGTGGTCGCCTTCTGCGCTCCACTCGTCCCATGCGTCGGCATAGTCGCTCAGCATGTCACCTGCTCGCAGCCGCGCAAGCGCACGCTGCACCACTGCGGATCGCGAGCCAAGCCCCGATTGGAGCGCCCACGCGTCAATGAAATCCACATCCTCGTCACTGAGGCTGATGCTCAATTTCACAGTTGCCATGCGACCAGAGTACTACTCGACTCCCACCACAATGCTACATCGATCGCACCCCGGTAGGACTTAGGTAGCATTGCCCAGCTTGACCACTGACGCCGCGGCAGCAAGAGCTCTCCCGGGCATTAGCGTCCGCTAGCACCCCGCGCGATCGAGGCCGGCGCTGTCAGTGCCGCAGCGTCGTCATGGCAGTCGCAGACGCTTGCCGCACTGTGAGCATCCCGAGCGCCCAGCATCACCATATCAACGCGACACCGTCGTACCTGGTAAATCGGTCTTTTGGCGTGGCGAGGCGGCAGGCGCGCCGCGCGGCGCCGGCCAGCAACTGCCCGATGCCCGGCTGACGTCGAGGCCCCGGGCGCGCAAAGGCCCGCCACGCGCACTGGCGCGGCGGGCCTGCGATGACCTACTGGATGACGCCCGCGCTACGCAAGGCGACCGTCAGGTCCTGAGGGCGGGACGCGATCGAAATCGCGTCCTCAAAGGTGACGACGCCGTCGGCCACCAGCGAGTACAGGTGCTGGTCGAAGGTCTGCATCTTGTAGTACTCGCCCTCGGCGATGAGGTCCACAATGGGGGGCTGCGTCGATGGATCGACGATGGCCTCGGCGGTGCGTCCGTGGTTGATCATCACCTCCGCCACCAGTGCGCGCCCCTCTCCTCCCGCACGACGCACCAGGCGCTGAGACACGATGCCACGCAGCGTCTGCGCCAAGGTCGCGCGGATCTGGCCCTGCTCGTGAGGCGTGAAGAAGTCCACGATGCGGTTGATCGTGTCGGGCGCGTCCACTGTGTGAAGCGTCGCGAGCACCAGGTGACCCGTCTCGGCTGCAGAGAGCGCCGCGCGCACAGTCTCGATGTCGCGCATCTCGCCAATCAGGATCACGTCCGGATCCTGACGCATCGCGCCGCGGAGCGCATTGGAGAAGTCGAGGGTGTCTGACCGCACCTCGCGCTGCGAGATGATCGCCTTCTTGTCCGTGTGCAGCACCTCGATCGGGTCCTCGATCGTGATGATGTTGACCTCGCGGTAGGTGTTGATGAGGTCAACCATCGAGGCCAGGGTGGTGGTCTTTCCGGAACCCGTGGGACCCGTCACCAGCACCAGGCCGCGCGGCTCGAGCGCCAGCTCGGCCACCACAGGCGGAATGCCAAGGTCCTCCATCGGCTCCGCGCCCACTGCGACACGGCGAAACACCAGCGAGTCGGTGCCGCGCGCCACGTACGCGTTGACGCGAAAGCGACCCACGCCAGAGAGCGAGAAGGCGAAGTCAGCCTCGTGAATGTCCCTGAACTGCGCGACGAGGTCCTCGGGCAGCACCTGCGCCACCATGTTGCGCGTGTCCTCGGGACGCAGCGGCGGCATCTGCAACTTACGCAAACGTCCGTCGACACGAATGCGGGGCGCTGAGCCCACCTTGCAATGCAGGTCTGATCCGCCCGTGGACGCAAGGGCGTGCAGCAGCGGAATCACGGACACAGGCTGGTCGCTCACGAAACCTCCATCGGCAGTATGTGGGCGTCTCTTGAGAGCCTACGTGGTGCAGATGTGCGCGGAAAGAGTGCTGAGCCGCACCCCTCACGGATCCTCTGACGGGATGCGGGTAGCGAGAACCGCTCGCGCTTGTATGATGGAGGGTCGCAGTAGCAGATTCCTAGGGAGACACCATGAGCAAGCGCGGCCGCAAGCGCAAGTCGCGCGCCGGATCCGGCGCCAACCACGGCAAGCGTCCCAACGCCTAAGCCTGCGGGGCTTCGACCCCGAAAAACACGAAGGCCCGCGTCCATCACGGACGCGGGCCTTCGTGTTCGTCAGGCAAGAAATGCCTGGTAAAACCTCTGAAACCGGGCGGGCCGGCGCCGGGCGCTACGTGGCTTCGGTGCGAGCCATCTGAATAGTGCTCAGCACGCGCTCGCGCAGCTGATGCGGGGCTGACTCCCCGTTCGCCTTCGACACCAGCAGGCGGATCTTCTCATTGATCCGATGCTCAGCCTCGCACGGCGGGCACTCCTTCAGGTGTGCACCGATGCGCAGCAGCTCCTCATCGGAGAGCTCCCCATCGATGTACTCAAAGAGCTTTGTCAGCGCTTCTTCACACTGTCGCTTCGGCATAATTCACCTCCTCAGCTGCCACTCGGCCCCCTGCTGCCTGTGGACAGACGTTCGTATCCATCACGCCTCCGCCTTGCGGTCATAGATGCCGCGCTCTGCCGCGTAATCACGCAGCTTCTCGCGCAGCAGCTTGCGGCCGCGGTGCAGACGAGACATCACGGTTCCCACGGGGGTATCCATGATTTCCGCGATCTCCTTGTAGGCGAAGCCTTCGACATCGCTGAGGTACACAGCCATGCGGAAGTCGTCCGACAGTTCTGCAAGTGCGTCACGAATGGCGTCGTCGCCCAGGGCGTCGAGCGCGGCCTCCTCGGCCGACGCAAGACCGGCGGACTGGTGCTCGGCCGCGGCAGCAAGCTGCCAGTCCTCCACCGTGTCGGCATCGGTGCGCTTGGGCTCACGCTGCTTCTTGCGGTACGTGTTGATGAAGGCGTTTGTCTGGATGCGATACAGCCAGGCCTTCAGGTTGGTACCAGGCGTGAACTTGTCTTGCGCAGCGAAGGCCTTGGCAAAGGTCTCCTGAACAAGGTCTTCGGCGTCGGCGCCATTGCGAGTCATACGCAGCGCAGCGGCGTACAACTGGTCCATGTAGGACAGCGCTTCGGCCTCGAAATCGAGGTTGGTCTTTTCGCTCATCGTGAGCGAGCGTACCGGCCCTTGTGACTGCAGGCCGGACCGCGTGCGAGTTGACGCCGATTCGGTAACTGTCATGAGAGGCCAAACGCCGCCTACGCGCGCGCCATTCCCGAGGCCCGCGTGTTGTCGGCGGGACCTCTCCCGTGGACGCCTCAGCGCGAATGGGTAGGCTGAAGGCATGATTCGTGCGCTCGCTCGCCCGCTGCTCGCCTCGTGGTTTGTGTATGGGGGTGTGCGCGACGCCCTGGAGCCTCAGGTGCGCGCCGCCGCCGCGGAGCCCACCGTGGGTCCCCTGCTGGACAAGGTGACGCCCGCACTCAAGGAGGCGGGCATCGAGGGCGTGGGCGTGGAGGACGTGGTGCGCGTGCACGGCGCCGCCACCGCCGCAGCAGCCACCGTGCTGGCGTTCTCGCGCACGCCGCGCACTGCGGGCCTTGCCCTGACGGCGCTCGCGGGCCTCACTGTGGCCTCCACGACGCCGTTCTGGAAGCTCCCCGAGGGCCCCGAGCGCGATGCCGCCACCGAGGAGTTCCTCAAGAACCTGTCCCTCATGGGAGGCGCCATGATCGCCGCCTCCGCAGGCCACTCAGTGCGTCACGTGCAGCGCAAGAAGGCCCGCAAGGCAAAGGCGAAGGCCAAGGCCGCCGAGGTCAAGAGCAAGGCGGCTCAGCGCAAGGTGGAGGCACGCCGCGAGGCTCCCGGTCTGCGCGGCTGGGCCGCTCGCAAGGCCGCGTGAGCACGCCCCTCGAGCCGGGCGTCGGCCCCGGCCAGGTGTGGCCTGCCCCCGTTTCGGCTCCCATTCACGGCTCCGCGCCGCTCGACGCGACGGTGGAGGTGCCCGGCTCTAAGTCGCTGACAAACCGCTATCTGCTGCTCGCCGCGCTTGCCGATGCTCCGGTCACCGTGCGCGGCGGCCTCATCTCGCGCGATTCGCAGCTGATGATGGACGCGCTTCGCGCCCTGGGCGTGGGGGTCACGACGGACGGGGCCGATGGTTCGTGGACCATCACCCCCGGCCCGCTGCGGGGTGGAGTGCACATCGACTGTGGCCTCGCCGGCACCGTGATGCGCTTTGTGCCGCCGCTGGTGCTGCTGGCCGGCATTGCGGGAGATACCAGGCCCGTCACCTTTGACGGCGACGAGGGCGCACGCGTGCGCCCCATGGGCCCGCTGCTCGAGGCGCTGCGCGAGCTGGGCGCCGTGGTGGACGATGAGGGTCGCGGCACGCTGCCGTTCACAGTCACTCCCCCGGCCACTGTTCCGGCCGAGGTGGCGCTGGATTCGTCCAGCTCCTCGCAGTTTGTGACGGCGCTGCTGCTGGTGGCGCCACGACTGCCTCAGGGCCTCACTGTGCGCCACACGGGCCAGCTGCTGCCCAGCCTGCCGCACATCGACATGACATGTGAGGCGCTGCGCGAAGCCGGGATCCGCGTGGATCAGCCCAACGAGCGCACGTGGGTGGTGCACCCCGGCGCGCTGACGCTCAGCGACGTGCGCGTGGAGCCGGACCTCAGCAACGCAGGCCCGTTCATGGCGGCGGCGCTCGTGGCCGGCGGCACCGTGCGCATCCCGGGTTGGCCCGCCACGACCACCCAGCCTGGCGCGCTGTTCCCCCAGATTCTTGAGCGCATGGGCGCCACGTGCACGCTCGAGGGCGACGTCATGTCGGTCACCGGCAACGGCACCGTGCGCGCGATCACGGCAGACCTAGGCCCGGCTGGCGAGATCACCCCCACCATCGCCGCCCTGTGCGCGCTGGCGGACGGCCCGAGCACCCTCAACGGCATTGGACACCTGCGCGGGCACGAGACGGACCGCCTGGCCGCCATCGCCGCCGAGATCAAGCGCCTGGGCGGCTGGTGCGAGGCGGGTGAGACGTCGCTGCTATTCAACGGCGCACCCGATCCTGCCAGGGACGATGCCGGTTTGACCGGCGCCGTCATGGAGACGTATCACGATCACCGCATGGCCACGTTTGCCGCCGTGATCGGCCTGCGCGTGCCGGGCGTTGACGTGCTGAATGTGGGCACCACCTCCAAGACCATGCCGGAGTTCCCCGCCATGTGGAAGGGCATGCTCGGCGCGTGAGCGACTGGGGCCACTACGACGAGTCCGACGCCAAGGTACGCCCTGGCAGGGGTTCCAGGCCGCGCTCCAAGCGTCGCCCCGCGCACGAGGACGCGGTAGCCGGCACCGTCATTTCTGTGGATAGGGGCCGCTACACGGTCCATGTGGACGACGTGGTGGTCACCGCGGTGAAGGCGCGCGAGTTGGGCCGCCGCGGGCTCGTGGTGGGCGATGTGGTGGGCCTGGTGGGCGACGTGAGCGGCAAGCCCGACACGCTGGCGAGGATCGTGCGCCGGGAGGAACGGGCGTCGGCGCTGCGAAGGACCGCGGATGACAGCGACACCACCGAGCGCGTCGTCGTGGCGAATGCGCATCAGCTGGCATTTGTGGCCGCCGCCGCGGATCCAGAGCCCAACCCTCGCGTGATTGACCGCGCGCTGGTGGCAGGTTTTGACGCCGGCCTGGACGCCGTGCTGGTGGTCACCAAGGGCGATCTGGCCTCGGCCGACCCGCTGCGCGCGCTGTACGAGCCGCTGGGCGTGACGGTCATTGAGGTGTCAGTGAAGCGCGAGGGCGGCCCTGCCGCGGATCCAGGATTTGCCCTGCTACAGAACCAGTTGCGGGATCTGCGCACGGTGTTCGTGGGGCCGTCGGGCGTGGGCAAGTCCACGCTGGTGAACGCCCTGGTGCCCAATGCCGATCGCGCCGTGGGCCGCGTCAACGACGTCACGGGGCGCGGGCGGCACACGTCCACGTCCTCGCTGATGCTGGAGGTGCCGGGCGGCGGCTGGATCATCGACACCCCGGGCGTCAGGTCCTTTGGGCTGGCGCACGTGGACCCCGAGCACATGCTGCTCGCGTTCCCCGATGTGGCCGATTACGAGGCAGAACACTGCCCGCGCGGCTGCCAGCACCTGAGCGCGGCCGACGGCTGCGAGCTCGACTCGTGGGCCGAGGGATCGCCCGAGCGCGCCATCAAGCTCGACTCGATCCGCCGCCTGCTCACCTCGCGCCTGGCCGCCGAGACGTACTAGCGGGCGCTAGCGTCGCGGGTCAGCGAGCCGCTCGACCAGGGCGAACGTCGCGTCGTACACGTCCATCGCCGCCCACGCTGTATCCCGGCGCGTGGGGCTCACGCGCGTAAGCACCCCGGACTCGGCCAACTTGGCGATCGCGCCGTACGCGCTGGACTGCGACGCACCCGTGAGCTCCATGACGGTCTCGGTGGTGACCACCGGTTGGCCCACGAGGTGCGGCAGCAGGGTCGCCGCCGCCGACTTGGCGCGGGGCTTGGCCTGCTTGGCCCAGGCTTCGGGCAGTGCGAGCACCTCGGGCAGCCAGCGCGCGGCCTCGTTCGACGCGCGGCTCACGGCTCGCGCTACCAGGCCGACGATGAAGTCGGGGTCGCCTCCGCGCAGCGCCCGCCACGCGGCGTCGTGCGTGCCGCCTGCGGCGAGGAGCGCCGCCGAGACTGGCGGCACGAGGGCGCGGTGGGCGCCCCGAAAGCGAAGGACTCCTTGCAGGACGGCGCGGCCCACCCTGTCGGCGCCTTTGGGGAAGGGGTCGAGGGTCCTGATCTGCCCACATGCGACGGCGGCCTGCGCGATGGGGTCGATGTCGGTTCTAGAGGCGAATTCGACAAGATCGTCCATCGCCTCCGCGATCCGTGCAGGATGCGGGGGGACATAGTCGGCGCCGCGCGGCCACATCTCGGTGCCCCCCCGCCAGGTCTGCGTGGACCTGTAGGCGGCAGCGGCGAGCTGCCCTGACGCCATGCGGCGCGGGGGCGCGTAGGCGAGGGCGATGGCACCCAGACTGACAGCCCTGCGGGAGGCGTCGAGGTGCTCCTCGAGGCGGCGTTGCTCCTTCGCGATGGCCCTTGCCTGCGCGGTGGTCGACTGGCCGGCCTCCGCCGCGGCGACCTGCCGCGGGGTGAACGAGTGACTGTTTAGCAGGTGCGATGCGATGGCCTCGGCTCGTAGAACCAGCCGCGCGGCCTCGGGAGCGGCCGCGCTCGGGCCCCGGTCCAGCAGGGCAAGATCGAGGGCAGCGTCGGCGCACGCGGCCGCCGGATGCTCGGACACGAGCAGGTCCGCGTCGGCCAGGGGCGATGCCACAGCGGCGTCGTAGCGGTGCGGCCCCGGATCCCAGTGGCCCTCGATGTTCCAGTCTCGAGGCTCCGTGCGCACGGGGGCCAGAACTGCCATGTCGCACCGCCTCTCGGGAACTCGTGTTCTATATTCCGGTTTCTAGTCTTAACTCGGAATAGTACGCGCGTGCTCAATGAAGTGTCGAGAGACTGTGGCTCACATAACTGTGCCCATGCGTCAGGGGCCAGAGATTCTCCAGGAAGCCCTGGGAGGCCGTTGTGGTGCCGTCCCCGCAGCCGGCTTTCGGATCCCTCTTGGTGCCGCTTCGGCCCTTACGTTGGTTCTCACAGAACCGCGGGGATCTACCGCTGCTCCCCCTACAGGTTCGTCACGCCGTACGACGTCCTGCGAGCAGGCTGTCGATCTCGTCGGTGGGAACCCACACTGGGTGGCCGTCAAAGTCGACGAGCGAGAAGTTTCCCACCGCACGGTCCGGCATTCGCACCGCGGCTAGAGGCACTCTCCACAGCTCTTTGGCCTCCCCCGGCGGCTGGATCCATGTGGGGCGTAGCCGAACCGCGATCATCGAGCTTGCGGAGCGTCCGACGTAGACGACCGAGCGTGCGCTCCAATGCCGCAGGCCCGGGAACGCTGACAGCGTCGCAACAATCTCAAGCGTGGAGCGGGCAGCGAGGCACCAGACTCCACCAGTGCCCACGTAGCCCTTAGATGCGATCGAGACGGGCTCCGGCCAGTCAAAACTCAAGTAGCTGAACCGGGCCCTCTCCCGCATCTCACGCTGGCTCCAACGGCCGGCCTTCGGAACGCTGTTGTTCATCTCACCCCCACGGACACGCGACCGAACCGACGGGGCCGCTGCGCTCAACCCTAGTCACAGCAACTCTTCGCTCGCGCGTCGGCACACGGCTAGCCGCTCCCGCCACGCCCACCACTACGCTGGCCGCATGGCCTACGACGCTGATCTCGCCCTTGCCCTTCGCATCGCCGACGAGGTGGACGCCCTCACCATCGCGGGCTCGCTGGGCGCCTTTGCCGTGGAGTTCAAGCCCGACGACACCCCCGTCACGGCCATCGACCGCGGCGCCGAGCGCCTGGTGCGCGACATCCTCGCCGCCGAGCGCCCCGAGGACGCGATCCAGGGCGAGGAGTACGGCTACGCCGCCGCCGCGGAGAACGGCCGACGCTGGGTGATCGACCCCATCGACGGCACCAAGAACTTTGTGCGCGGCGTGCCGTCGTGGGGCACCCTGATTGGCCTCGTAGACGGCGACGACGTGGTGGTGGGCGTGGTCTGCGCCCCGGCCGTGGGCCGACGCTGGTACGCCTCCCAGGGCGGCGGCGCGTGGGCGATCACGCGAGTGCACGGATACCCCGCCGATCCGCGCCGCATCCACGTGTCGCAGGTGGCCACCCTCGCGGACGCCTCGATCTCGTACTCCGAGGATTCGGAGTGGATCGCAGAGGGCCGCGGCGAGGCGTGGGCCGCGCTCAAGGCCGAGGCGCGGCGCACGCGCGCATTCGGCGACTTCTGGAGCTACATGCTCGTGGCCGAGGGCGTGATGGACATCGCCGCCGAGCCCGAGCTCGCGCTGCACGACATGACGGCCCTGGTGCCCATCGTCACCGAGGCCGGCGGCGTGTTCACCAGCCTGGACGGCACGCCAGGTCCCTTTGGCACCAGCGCGCTGGCCACCAACGGGCTGCTCCACGAGCAGGTGCTCGCGCGCCTCGCGTAGGGCGGCAAAAGGGCGGGCAGCGTCCTAGGCCGGCAGCACCTCGCGCAGGTCGTACCAGAGCAGCGTGCGCTCCGCGAGGCGCTCATACGCCTCCTCGTCCCCGTCCCGCGCGGCCGCGACATCGGCCTCCACGTCGTCCTCGTCAAGGAACACGCACGCGACCGATGCCGTCTCCAAGCGGCCCACGAGCGTGACCGCGGCGGGGTGCGTGGCGGGGTCCGGCGCGGCATCGGCGCGGGAGACATCGGCGGCGATGACCACGCGCACGCGCGAACCGAGCTCGAGGCCAGACGTCATGGCGGCGGCATCGATCGCCGCCTCTACCAGCTCGTCGTCGTCAAAATCGGAGGCCTCGTCGCGCAGCTGGTCCGTGACCGCGTAGGCGCGCCCGGGCTCCCACTGGCCCGATGTTTGCAGGGCCAGCTCGTCGATGGTGGCGGGGATGTAGACCCTCATGGCTCCAGTGTGGCCCCGCGGTACGGTGCAGGCGAGGCGGCGCGCTGGTCACCGCGTGCGAAGGCCGCCCCGGACACGATCTCCTGCGCGAGCGCCTGGATGGCTCGGCGTGCCGGTGACCGTGGCACTCTCTCGGCAAGTGCTTGGCCGGTCAGCGTGGCCGCATCGCACCCTGGCTGGTCCCACGGCACCACCCATGTGCGCTCCACACCCGCGTAGCGGCGCAGCAGATCCGCGACTGCCTGGCGAGGGCGAGGCCCAGTGACGGAGGCCCTCACCTTGTTGACCACCACGAGCCGCGGCGTGGCATCGGAGTGCGCTACCTCGTCGAGCGCCTGGAGTCCGTGAACCAGGCGCTGCATACCGAGCGGATCCGCGGCGCCCACCGCCACCACAAGGTCGGCAGCCGCGAGTGCGGAGAGTGTCGCGCCATTGCGCTGCGGCGCGCGAGTGTCGTACTGCAGCACCTCGTCGCGCTCCAACGAGAAGCCCACATCGACCACGGTGACAGGCGCCATCTGCCGCGCGACGTCCCACAGTGGATCAAGCGCCGCGGCGGGAAGCTCGGGCCAGCGGTCCGATCGCGTGATGCCGGTGAGCACCTGCAGCCCCTTGCCGGCAGCGACCGTGTGCCGCGTGACCACCTCGGTGCCGAGAGTTCCCATCAGCGAGGCCCGCGCCACTGCCGCGAGCCCGGGAGCCTCGTCAGCGAGCCCAATTGCCTGACCAACCGCGCCGCCGTACGTGTCAGCATCCACGAGCAGCGCGCCACAAAGCGGCCCCAACTCGTATGCAAGGTTGAGCGCCACTGTGGTGCGTCCTGGCGCTCCGGCTGGGCCCCAGACAGCCACCACCATGCCCTCGCTGCCGTGGGACTGCTGCACGGCAGGCGGCACCAGGGGGATCGCCTCGGGCAACGACTGCGCGACGCGCTCGACAATGGCCACCACAGCGTCGGCATCAGCGTCGTGGGGAATGAGGTCCCGCAGGCCGAGGCTGCGCAGCTGTTCGGCGGCGTCCGGCCCAGCGGGCGCGCCCACCACGGCCACCCCGGCTGCCGCGAACTCGCCCAAGACGCCGCGATCAAGCGACGCCTGTTCTGAGAGCACCACCACTGATCCCACACCAGCCGACGCCGCGGCAACCGCCTCGCTCAGGTCGGCACAGCGTCGGGCAACGTCAATTCCCCGCGCCGCACCCAGCGCGGCCGCCACCGGGACCTCGCGCGCACCGCTCACGGCGATCAGCACCCGCACCGTCACGAGTGCGCCCCCGCGATACCCACCACCGAGATCTCGCCGTGCGTCGCCACGGCGTCGAGCAACGTCTCGACTTGAGCCAACGGCACTACCAGGTACACGGTCTCGGCGTCGGAACTGGCGAAGGCACCGGCCGCCTCGTCGATGGACTCGACCACTAGGGAGTCCACCACGAGCTCGGTGACGGGCTCGCCCGTGGGACCCTCGCGCGTCAGGTACACGTCCACGAACGAGCCGGGGACAACGCCTGTCGCCAGTGGCTGCGCGGTCGTGACGGCGATCGCACGCCCGTCAAAGTCATCGGCCTCCGCGAGAGCGCGGATCGGCACCAGTTCGCCGGAGCCCACAGTGCGCGTCACCACCTGGCCCCAGGGCGCGTCCTCCGCCTGGACATACGCGCCTCCGGCCACCGCCACGTGGACCACGACCACGTCGCCCTCGCCGAGCACAGTGCCCGGAGTGAGCGTGCGACTCGCCGCGAAGTACGGCACCGTGCGGTCCGCGGCGCTCACCACAGACGTCACGCCCGCCACCGAGAGCGCAATAAGCAACAGCCCTCCGAGCAGCCGCGGATCCTTCCACCCCGGCCTGCGAAGCCTGCCCGCTACGGGTGCGTCAGCCATCCGAGTCCCCCTTCTCGTCGCGCCCATCGTGCCCTACCAGGCCCGATGCCGCCACTCGGCTGTGGAGAACTTTCGCGCGTCAGCACCCGGTGTCACAATGGCGGCATGAGTCCGCGCTTCCTCACGCTTCCAGATGTTCAGGAGGTCCTGAACATCTCCTCGCCGCAGGCCTACGCCCTGGTGCGCTCGGGCGAGCTGCCCGCCATCCAGGTGGGTGGGCGCGGGCAGTGGCGCGTCGAGGCCACGGAGCTCGAGAACTACATCGCGCGCCAGTACCAGGCGACGCGCGCACGCATCGACGCTGGGCAAGCTGAGGGCTAACCCGGGCAGCACCACCCGACGCGGAGGCCAACCAGGCGCTACGCGGCGGCCTGCCGTACGCGCATGATCGCGTCAAACGGCACGAGAGTCATCGCTTCCATTCCGGTGGCCACCTCCACATAGTCGGCGCCGACGCCGCCAATGAGGCCCTGCACGGCCGTGGCGCCGGTCTCGACCACCACACGCGCGCGATCCCGAGCGAGCGCGCGCAACACGTGACCGATCCCCAACTTGCGCGACACGTCCCCCACGGCCGCGGTGCGGGGGCCGAGCCCGCCGATCTGGACCACTGCGCGCACCGGCACGAGGGTCTGGGGCCCCGTCTTCCCCATCAGAATCCATTGCGTCGCGGAGTCCACCACGATGCCGTGGACTGTCTCTCCATCGCGCGTGGTGATGGCCACCGTGGTGCCGTGAGCGTGCATCACTCTCGCGGCAAGCTCCACGCCCGCGCGCTCGGAGCGCGTCAGATCTTGCACGTCAGCCAAGAAACTGGCGCGTTCGGCCGCCTCCATCTGAGCCTCGAGGTCGGCGAAGAGTTCCCCCCATCTCATGCCCCCACCGTAGCGACGTCGAGCACTTGGCGGGGCCTTCCGGTGGACAACCAAAGTGTACTGGTGTAGATCTAACCTCATCAAACTGCATCAAATGATGCCGAAGACGTCGAGGGGACACCACATGAGGATCGGATTGCGGGTCGCGCGGCTCGCCGCACGGATCACGACACTGGCGGTTCCGGCCGCGGGCTGGGCGTTGGGGCGCCACGCGTGGCACCTCGCCTTGACGTGGCCGCGGGTATGGGAGGTCGACGACGCGATCGCCCTTGGCGCGTCAGCGCTGGGCACCGCGGTGGCGGCCTACCTCACGCTCACCGCCCTGGCGATCGCGCTCTCCGGCGCGGCCAGCAGAGGGCGGCGGGCGCTGCCTCGCGGCCTCGCGCCTGTCGCGTGGCGTCGACTCGTCGCTCTCGCCTGGGGCGTGGGGCTCACCTCGGGCCTCGCGGCGCCTGCGCTCGCGATGGAGACCGGCGCGCCCACGGCCGGGTGGGGCGCCGGCGCACACGCAGCAGCGGAGCAACCAGTCGATGTCGCGCCGCCAGCACCGGACGCTGGGTGGGGCTCGGCCGCCGGCACCATGACCGTGACCCCCCAGCCAGAGGCCCCCCAACCCCCAGTCGACCCTGTACCACGACCTCCGACACAGGAACCGCCCGCCGACTCCTATGTGGTGCAACAGGGTGACTCTTTGTGGCGCATCGCCCAGCACATGATCGGGAATGACGCGACCGACCCCGAGATCACTGCCGCGTGGCACACGATCTACGACGCCAACCGCGAGGCGATCGGCGCTGACCCGGGACTCATTCATCCCGGCCTCGCTCTCGTGATCCCCGCGGAGGTGGCCCGATGAGCGCCGTTGCGCACGCGATTCCGCGTGACGGCGCGCCCGCGCCCGCGGCCCTAGCACCGCTCCGAGGGATGCGAGTCACCGCGCCCCCGGCCATCGTGCCCGCCGCCTATCGCGCGAGGACCACCACGCTAGGCGACCCCACTGCGCTGGTGTGCACTGTGGCTCGCACGGCGCTGGCAGTCGCACTAGGCGCCGACGGCGTGGAGCAGCTCACCCGTTGGGTCGAGCCAGGCATTCGCGAGAATCTGCTGCAGCAGCGCTCGGTCTCTCGGCGCGCGGGGTACGAGCCACTCGGAGAGATCGGCATCGCGCGCGTGCGGCTGTGCCGCGTCAGCGCCACCGCTGTCGAGGCGTCAGTGGTGGCCACCGAGGGAGAAAGGGTGCATGCGATCGCGATGCGCCTCGAGGCGCTGGGGGGACGCTGGCTGATCACAGTGATGGAGATCGGCTAGGAGGGGGAAAGCGCGAACGCCCCGGCCGTCGGGGCCGGGGCGTTCGTCGCGTCGAGCGCGGGGTCAGATCTCGTTCTTGCCGTGGCAGAGCTTGTACTTCTTGCCCGAGCCACAGGGGCACGGCGAGTTCTTGGCGGTGCCGGGGAACGTGTTGCCATCGGCCTCGGCCTTGGAGACTGCGCCAGTGGCGGCCTTGCCCTTGCCCTTCCCCGACGCGCCCTTGGTGACAGTCGCCTTGCCCGAGCCGTCCTCTGACGGGCCCGAGTACGTCAGCGCTCCCATCGACGCCTGCACCATCCCGCCACCCGTGGAGCTGCCCATCGGCGCGGCGCGGCGGGCGCCAGCGGGGCCGCCGGTGCCCTGCGGTGCAGCAGCGGCCGGGGCCGTTGCGCGGGGCGCCGTCGAGGCCGTCTGAGCCGCACTGGCGGCATCAACTGTGGGCCCGGTGGGCGCGGGGGCCTGCTCGCGCTTTTCCACGCGGTACAGCACCTGTAGCGCCTGCTCCTTCACGGCGTCGGCCATGGCCTCGAACATCTGGTGGGCCTCGCGCTGGTACTCGATGAGCGGGTCGCGCTGACCCATCGCGCGCAGGCCGATGCCCTCCTTGAGGTAATCCATCTCGTAGAGGTGCTCGCGCCACTTCATGTCCATGACCTGCAGCAGCACCTGGCGCTCCACCTGACGCATCAGGTCGGGACCAATGCGGTCCTCCACGGCCTCGTACGCCACGCGGGCGTCGGCGGTGAGCTCGCGCTCAAGGAACGGCGCTGTGAGGTAGCGCTGGCCGCCGGCCTCCTCCTCGAGCTCCTCCAGCGTGAGCGAGACGGGGTACACGGTGCGCAGGTCCTTGAACAGCGTCTCCAGGTCCCAGTCGTCGGGAGCGCCAGCGAGCGTCGCGGCCCGCACGGCGCCACCCACGACGTCGTCGATGAAGCCGCGCACCTGGTCACGCAGGTTCTCACCATCAAGGATGCGGCGGCGCTCTCCATAGATGGTGGAGCGCTGCTTGGACGCGACGTCGTCGTACTTGAGGATGTTCTTGCGAATCTCGGCGTTCCGGCCCTCGATCTGAGCCTGAGCCGAGCGCACGCCGCGCGTGAGCATCTTTGACTCGATCGGCAGATCATCGGGCAGCGCGGACGAATTCATCATCGTCGCCGCAAGGCCCGACTGGAACATGCGCATGAGGTCGTCCTGCAGCGACAGGTAGAAGCGGGACTCACCCGGGTCACCCTGACGGCCTGAACGGCCGCGCAGCTGGTTGTCGATGCGGCGCGACTCGTGGCGCTCGGTGCCCAGCACGTAGAGGCCGCCGGCCTCCAGCACCTCGTCATGCTCCTTGGCCACGGCCTCCTTGGCCTCGGCCAGCACGGACGTCCACACGCGCTCGTACTCCTCAGGGCTCTCCTGAGGGTCGATGCCGCGCTCGTGCATCTCCTGCACCGCGCGGAACTCGGGGTTACCGCCAAGCATGATGTCGGTTCCGCGACCCGCCATGTTGGTGGCCACGGTGACGGCGCCCTTGCGGCCAGCCTCGGCCACCACGTTGGCCTCCTGCTCGTGCTGCTTGGCGTTGAGCACCGAGTGCTGAATGCCGTGCTTGCGCAGCTCCTTGCTCAGTTGCTCGGACTTCTCCACCGACACGGTGCCAATGAGGATCGGCTGGCCGTTCTTGTTGCGCTCGACGATGTCCGCGACGATCGCGTTGTACTTTGCCTGCTCGGACTTGAACAGCAGATCCGGCTGATCCATGCGCACCATCGGCAGGTTCGTGGGGATCGGGATCACGTTCATGCCGTAGGTCGAGTACAGCTCTGCCGCCTCGGTCTGGGCGGTACCCGTCATGCCGGAGAGCTTGGAGTACTGGCGGAAGTAGTTCTGCAGCGTGATGGAGGCGTACGTCTGGTTCTCGGCCTTGATGGCCACGCCCTCCTTCGCCTCGATCGCCTGGTGCAGACCCTCGGAGTAGCGGCGGCCCTTGAGCAGACGACCCGTGTGCTCGTCGACGATGTGCACCTCGCCCTGCTGCACCACGTACTCACGGTCGCGGCGGAACAGCTCCTTGGCCTTGATGGCGTTGTTGAGGAAGCCGATCAGCGGCGTGTTCTGGGGCTCGTACAGGTTCTCGATGCCCAGCGCCTTCTCGACCTTGTCGATGCCAGGCTCCAGGATGCCCACCACGCGCTTCTTCTCTTCGACCTCGTAGTCCTCGTCCACCTTCATGGTGGCGGCGATACGAGCGAACTCGACGTACCACTTGCCGTTGTCGCCGCTGGCGGGGCCGGAGATGATCAGCGGGGTGCGAGCCTCGTCGATCAGGATCGAGTCCACCTCGTCAACGATCGCAAAGTGGTAGCCGCGGTGGACAAGCTGCGAGGGGTCCAGTGCCATGTTGTCGCGCAGGTGGTCAAAGCCGAACTCGTTGTTGGTGCCGTACGTGACATCGGCGAGGTACTGGCGTCGGCGCGTGGCGGGGTCCTGACCGGCGACGATGCAACCGGTCTCCATGCCAAGGAAACGGAACACGCGGCCCATGAGCTCGGACTGGTACGTGGCCAGGTAGTCATTGACCGTCACCACGTGCACGCCCTTGCCCGTGAGCGCGTTGAGGTACGCCGGCAGAGTGGCCACGAGGGTCTTGCCCTCACCGGTCTTCATCTCGGAGATATTGCCGCCGTGCAGCGCCGCACCACCCATGAGCTGCACGTCAAAGTGACGCATGCCCAGCGTGCGCTTTGACGCCTCGCGCACCGCAGCAAAGGCCTCGGGCATCAGCGAGTCGAGGCTCTCGCCGTTCTCAACGCGCTCGCGGAAGTCGGCGGTGAGGCCGCGGAGTTCCTCATCTGAGAGCTCGGTGTACGCGTCCTCGAGTCCGTTGGTGAGGGTCACGACCCTCTGGAGACGCCGCAGCTGGCGTCCCTCTCCCATGCGGATGATCCGATCCATGACTGCCACGATGCTTGTCCCGCCTTCCTGCGTGGGGCCGCCCACCATCCTAGGTGTTCAGTGGATCGACTCGGGTTCGTCACGCTGAGGGCGCAACAAGACCACGGCCGTTCCAAGAAGTGCGCCGCCCACCATACCGACCACCCCTAGCCGCTCCCCGAGCACAAGGGCCCCGAGCAGCGCCGCGATGAGCGGTTCGAGGAGCGCCACGATGGTGGCAACGAACGGCGGGACAGTTCTGAGCCCTGTCAGGTACGCGACGTACGCGAGCGCGGTGATCGCGATGCCCAGCAGCAGCGTCCACCCCCAGCCCACGGCATCGGACGGGGCGCCGATGCCGGGGATCAGGGCCACGGGGACAAGCAACAGGCCTCCAGCAGTGAAGCCAAGGCCCGTCAGCGGCACGGGGTCGAGGCCTGGCACCGGGGTGCGGTTGACCACCGTGATCGCGCCAAAGACGGCGCCATTTGCCAGCGCGATCACTGCACCCCACGCGCCATTGCCTCCCATGTCGAGTGAACCCGACAGCAAGAGAGTGAGGCCCGCCAATGCGAGCACGAGCGCTGCGAGCGTCAGGCGATCGGCACGCTCGTGACGCACGAGCCAGTCGAAGAGCGCCACGAACACGGGCGCAGAGCCGATGCCGATAAGCGTCGCGAGTCCCACCGACGCGATCGCGATCGCCGTGAAGTAGCCTGCCTCGAACAGCGCTGTCAGCGCGCCGGTGAGGAGAATGCGAGTCCACGCGGCACGCCCCAAACGAAACCTGAGCCGCCCTGACACCGCGAGGGCGACCACCAGCGTGAGTCCTCCCACGAGCATGCGCCACATGGCCACCGACAGCGGATGAATGCCCGCGTGCTCGGCGAGCTTGAGACCCACCACGCCGCCGCCGCCCCATAGGCTCGCGGCCACCACCACGGCAAAGAAGTCACGAGTTCGCACAAGCGCACTCTAGAGGGCGCGCGAACGGGGGCCCGACCACCGGCCGAGCCCCCGTTCGCGGGTGAGAAGTCAGTGACGCCCTCGCGCGTCAGTGGATGGCTATGCGCTCTCGCGCTCCTCCATTTCGGCCTCTTGGTCGAGGTGGATCACGCCGTAGGTCCAGCCGCGGCGGCGGTACACAGCGCTCGGCAGCCCCGACTCCGAGTCGATGAACAGGAAGAAGTCGTGGCCCACGAGCTCCATCTGGTCGATCGCATCGGCAACCGACATGGGCTGGGCGGCGTGGGTCTTGGATCGGATCACGATGGGAGTGCCGTCGAGCGGAATCTCCCGCACGGCGGAGTCCGGCTGGCCCTCCCACTGCTCGACGCTCTCGACGGGGGTGGCACCGGCGGAGGCCTCGGCCTTCACCACTGCGTGAAGACCCGGCTTGCCCTGATGACGGTGAGCGTGACGCTCGCGAAGCCTGCGCAGCTGCTCGCCGATACGCGCGGCCGCCAGCTCGAGGGCCGCGACGCGGTCGTCGGCGGAGGCCTCGGCGCGAATCACCGTACGGTCGTACAGGGTGATCTCGATGCGCTCGGAGTCCGCCGCTAGCTTGGGGTTGCGTTCATGGACGACATGGACGTCTACCCGCGAGGCCTTGGGCGCGAGCGCCTCAATCTTGGCCATCTTGGACTCGATGCGCTCGCGCATGTCGTCGCTCACCCGGGTGTGACGTCCCACGATGGAAATGTCCATGTCAACTGCTCCTTCAGATGGTGCCGCTATGGCGCGGCATGTCGGGGTGGAACAAGGCGCCTCTTCGCGCCGTTGGCATCACCCCTTCCCACTTCAGAAGGTGCGACCCTTGCGGTCGTTTCTTTACGTTACTGTGACATGCCGCCGCGCGCCAAGTGACGGCGCGGCCGCCAGGCAGAATCCTGCGGCAACTGTGAGAAGTCCCACGTCGAGCGCCCGCGCCGCGGCCGCCATCGTGGCCCCGGTGGTGAGCACATCGTCCACAAGAATCGCCGCGCCCGCCGTGCGCGCGCGGCGAGCCAGCCCCGGCCCGGCGAGCCTGACGCTGGAGGCCTGGCGCCACCGCGCGCGAGCGCTTGCGCCCCGCTGCTCCCCCGCGCCGATGCTCAACACCCGCAGCATCGCGGCCTGCAGACCGCCCGCGACAAGCCCCTCGGCCGCGGCGCGTGCGAGCATCGCCGGGAGGTCCGCACCCCTCCGCGCGACTGACGCTCTCCGCGAAGGCACCGGCACCACAGCGACTCGCCCCAGCCCCCGTAGCGCCGGGGCAACATGGAGCGCCTGACGTCGCATCGCGTCGCAGAAGAAGACGTCGAGGTCGCGCCGTCCCCCGTCCTTCCACGCCACCACCAGCGAGTGGGCACTGCCCTCAAGCGGCGCTATCGCCCACACCGGCAGGGGCGCCCCATCCCACGTGGCAAGCCGCGGGGCCGACGACTCGGATCTGAGCGGCGGCTCCCACCACGGCGCGGCGCAATCGTCGCACCACAACACGTCTCGCGCACCGCAGCCCGGGCACGCGACGGGGACCACCAGGCGGGCAAGGTCCCGCGCCGCGGCGACGAGCGGATGCTGAGGCGTCATGGACCCAGACTGTGGTGCGCGGCACCGCGAGGGCATCCACGCGCCACGAGCCCGGTGGACGAGTGCCCGCTGCGCCGCCCGGGGACGACGCGCGGCTAGCCCTCGTACGCGACGTCTGCGATGCGCTCCGCGACAGGCGACCACGTGGTGCCAGCCCTCACTACGAGCGTACCGTCGGACTCGACCGCCACGAGCGTGCGCGCGCCGTTGCGCGCGGTGAACGACGATCCGGCCGGCAGCGGTGCCGCCTCGATGGTGGTCCACCCGCCCACGACCTCCTGCAGCACCTGCCCAGCGTCCGTCCCCAGCGTCACCAGCGACACCTCGTCTGCCCACGCCACGTCGATCGACATGGGCACCGAGGGCGACATCTCGAGCGGAGCGCCGAGGCCAAGCGGAACTCCCGACGCGTCGCGATAGATCGCGGCCACCTCGAGAGTCTGCACGGTGCCGGTCGCGCGGCTCAGCACCGCAAGACGGGATCCATCGCGCGAGACCGAGAGCGCCTGCACCTCGCGCCCCGCGAGCCACGCCGCGTCGAGCTGCACGGGCTCGCCGCCGATGAGAGACGCCCACACAATGCCGTCCGACCTCGACTCGGTGGACCAGAGCCACTCGGAGGTGTCGAAGGACGGGCCCACCAGGTTGGCCCCCTGCAAGACAGGCGAGGTGGGCACAGTGACTGGATCCACGAGCGCCGGAGTCGCGTCATCGAACGCCACCAGCGGGCCGGAGTCGGCGAGCACTCTCGAGACCACCACCGCACCGTTCACGAGCATCGCCACCGTGGTGCCGTCGTACGCCATGGCAAGGTGCGACGCGCCAGCGGGCACCACGCCGGCATCGGGAGAGGTCACCGTGACCGACGTGCCGTCAAAGAGGCCCAGCCGACCGTCGGCGATGACGGCCGCGTTCTCGTCCGGCAACACCGCAGGCTGCAACACAGTCGAGTCGTCGGGCACCAGCGGAGAGCCGCCCACCGTCACCTCGACCTCTTGCACTGCCGAAATCTGTTTCAGGGTGAGCGCTACCTGATCAGCCGCCAACACGCGCTGAGCCGCGTCGCCAGCCGAGCCCGCCGCGAGATCCACGGCGGCCATGCCATCCGCCACGAGGACAGCATCCACGTCAAGCGCCGAGCCCGCAGGGAAGCCCGTGACCACGGCGTCGGCAAGCCACGCGGAGGGTCCCTGGATAAGTTCGCGCGTCGCGGCCGTCGCGATTTGGTCATTCGCTGCGAACCACCGCAGTTCCGGCACCATCGTGGAGCCATCGCTCGCTGCGTAATACAGGCGAATGGGGCGGAAGAACCGTTCAAAATCGGCCGCCGACATGACGATGCCGTCCGCCAGGCTCGAGATGCGGTTCTGGCCAAACTCATCCTGGGAGACCCGGAAGGTGACGTCGGCCTGCACATCCGACGAGGCCTCGGTCATCACTCCCGACGAGTCCACAGTGGCCGCCACCGGCACGCGGTACACGAACGTGCCGGTCGCCTCGTCGAAGCTCGGCTCCACCTGCCGCGAGTCGTAGATGGTGACCTGCGAGAGCGGATCCCACGCCGCCTGCGCCGCGGGACTGAGGTATTCGCGCGCCTTCTCGAAGCCTTGCACCGAGCCGCCCGCCGAGGCGCCGAGAAAGCCCAGCACGATCGCCTGCGCGGAGGCGTCCGGCTCCGGTCCCTGCAGCAGCGGCACAAAGTCGCCCGCCTGCGCCACGTCGGCGTCGCCCGCCTTGACAGGACCATCGGTGGGGATCGTCGCGCATCCCGCGAGCGCAAGCGCGACCATCACGGCCGCCAGTCGCTTCCTCACAGCCCCACCGCCTCGGCCGCGAGCGGCACGCGTTCGCCCACACGCTCAAAGTCCGCCTCGCTCATGGTGAGCGGTAGCGGCTCGCGCACGCCGAGCCCACGAGACCCGGCTGGCAGCATCAGCCGGAACGCCGCGCCCTCGCCCGGACGCCCCCACGCCTCAAGAGCGCCGTCGTGAAGCTGCGCGTCCTCGCGCGAGATGGACAGGCCGAGGCCGGTGCCTCCCATGGTGCGGGCACGGGCGGGGTCCGCACGCCAGAAGCGATCAAACACTCGCGACACCTGTGACTCCGAGAGACCGACGCCGTAGTCCCTCACCACCACTGCCACCGTGCGCTCGGTCGACGCGACGGCCACGTCGACAGGGCCGCCCTGCGCGTGCTCGATCGCGTTGGAGAGCAGGTTGCGCACGATGCGCCCCACGCGCGGGGCGTCCATCGACGCCACGTGGCTGCCGGCTTGCACCCACAGGCGCAACTGCACGCCCTGATCACTAGCGGCCACGTAGAGCCCCTCGATTTGGTCGCGCGCAATGTCCGCGAGGTCATGCTCCTCGAAGTCGAGCTGCGCGGCGCCTGCATCGATGCGCGAGATCTCGAGGAGGTCGGCGAGCAGCGCCTCGAAGCGATCGAGCTGCATCGCGAGCAGTTCCGCAGATCTCGCGACAGCCGGCTCGAACCCGTCTCGCGCATCGTGCAGCACGTCGGAGGCCATGCGAATGGTGGTGAGCGGCGTGCGCAACTCGTGCGACACGTCGGACACGAAGCGGCGCTGCAGGCGCGAGAGATCCTCCATGCGGTTGATCTGCCGCTGCAGCGAGCCGGCCATCTCGTTGAAGGTGCGTGCGAGCGTGGCCATCTCGTCGTTGCCCACCACGCGCATGCGTTCGGTGAGGTGACCGTCTGCCAACCGTGCCGCGATGCGGGCGGCCGCTCGCACAGGGCGCACGGCTTGCAGCGTCACAGTCCAGGTCATGAAGAGCACGAGCCCCACGAGCACCGCAGCCCCCAGGGCCAGCACCCGCTGGATGAGGCCAAGGGTGTCCTGCTCGTCGGCGAGCGAATAAATGAAGTAGAGCTCGTAGTCCCCGGCCGCGCGCAGGTCGATGGGCGCACCCACCACCACGGCTGGCACACCCGTATCCGGCATCGACGCGAACTGCCAGAACTGGCTGCCTCCCGGCTCGAGCGCCTGGCGAAGCTGGGTGGTGATCATCGGCACGAGTCGCTGGTCAGTCCCCGGCGGCGTGAGCACCACGTTGGAGTCGTTGCCCGGCGCGCGCAGCCACACGATGCTGCGGCCGTCGCCGCCAAGCCTGCTGAGCGCAATGAACTGCGCATAGACGAGAGCCTGCAGATCGCCCGGGGTCTCGGCGGTAGAGGCGTCGATGGTCTGCTGGGTGCCTTCCACATCGCGCGCCGCCTCCGCCAAGATGCGGTCGACGCGCTTGTCCACCAGTCCGTCGCGGATCTCGGTGGTGACGTACGCACCCAGGGCGGCGACAGCCGTCAGGCCCACCACCAGGGTGGACGTGATGACGCGCACCATCATGGAGTGCGTCCACTTGGTGTAGAGCACGCGCAGTGGGGCGGCCAGGGCCGCCGCTACGGCGCGCACGCGTTGCCTCACGGGGTGGGGCCACCCGCCTTGTAGCCCACGCCGCGCACTGTCAGCACAATCTCTGGGTTCTCGGGGTCGCGCTCCACCTTGGCGCGCAGGCGCTGAATGTGGACGTTGACGAGGCGAGTATCGGCGGCGTGGCGGTAGCCCCACACGTCCTCCAGTAGCACCTCGCGCGTGAACACCTGGCCAGGGCTGCGTGCGAGCGTGACGAGCACATCAAACTCAAGCGGCGTGAGCTGAATCACCTCGCCATCGCGCATCACACGGTGGCCAGTGACATCGATCTCCAGGTCCCCGATGCGAACAATCGCGGGGGTCGCGTTGTCGTTCCTGCGCAGGCGCGCCCGTACGCGCGCAATGAGTTCGCGCGGCTTGAACGGCTTGGGGATGTAGTCGTCGGCACCCGACTCGAGTCCCAGCACCACGTCCACAGTGTCCGACTTCGCCGTCAGCATGATGATGGGGACGCCCGACTCAGCGCGCAACTCGCGGCAGATGTCGATGCCGCTCTTGCCAGGCAGCATCAGGTCGAGCAGCACCACGTCGGGCTGCTCGGCACGGAACACGTCCAGGGCGCGGTCACCGTGATCGCAGAACACCGGGTCAAAGCCATCGGCACGCAACACGATGCCGGTCATCTCCGCCACGGAAGGATCGTCGTCGACCACCAGGATCTTGGCTGTCATAGCGCCATCTTGCCACGCCGCCCGTTTCCGCCACCGCGACGGGCCGCACCGGCACGCCGTCTGCGTGTCGCGGCATGGCAGGATAGCCACAAAAGCGAGGAGGGGCAGTGACGGAGCCACAACAGCCGCGCGGAGACTGGGCCGCACCTGGTAGCGAGCCTGTGCGGCCCGCGCCCCCCGCCGGCTGGGGCGCCCCGCCGCCGCCACCCGCCTCTCACCCCGTCGGCCCCGTTGGCCCCGTTGGCCCCGCCGGCACTGTCGCGCAGGCGGCGGCCGCGCCGCTCACCTACCGCTCATGGCAACCCGGCATCGTGGCGCTGCGCCCGCTGCCCTTTGGCGACTTCCTGACAGTGCCGTTCAAGGCCATGAGGTTCAACCGGGGCGCGATCGTGGGCGCCCCCTTGATCATGTTCCTTGCCTCCACAGCAGTGACGGCCGCGGCGATCTGGCTGGCAGTGATGGACGGCGGCGTTGCCGACTTCTTCATGTACGCCTCAGCGGACTTCAGGCCCGCGCCGGAGACGATCGTGGCGGCGGCCCTCGCTGTGGTGATGTGGATCCTCTCGGACCTGCTCTCCTCCGCCGTGGTGATCCCCGGAGTCGCGCAGGCGGCGCTCGGCGTCAAGGTGTCGATGGGCGACGCCCTCAAGCAGACCCTGGCACGGTTCTGGTCGCTGCTGGGAGTCACGGCCATGATGGGCGGCGCCGTCATGCTCGTGTATGCGCTCGCCGTCACCCCGGTGATCGTCGACATCGCGGCGGGCGGGACGGGCATGAGCATCTTTGTCACGCTCGCGCTCGTGCTCCTCCTGGTGCTCCCGGCAGCCGCTGTCGTGATGGTCTACCTGATCGTGGCGCGCGGCGTGATTGTGCTGGAGCGCAGGGGCCCCATCGTGGCGATGCGCCGCGCCATCAAGCTGGTGCCCGGGCGGTTCTGGTGGACCATTCTGATCGTGGTGGTCATCATGGCCATCAACTACGCGATCCAGCAGGTCTTTAGCTTTGGCGCACAGTTCGTTGGCCTTGCTGTGAGCATCGCCGGCCCGCAGAGCGACGTGACCCTCGCCGCCGCCTTCATCGCCGTGTTCGTGCTCTCCATGCTCGCGAGCGTGGTGGTGCAGTACTCCTTCGCTGGCTCGGCGCAGGCGCTCGTGTACCTGGACATGAGGTTCCGCAAGGAGGGACTCGCGTTCGACATGGCGCGCGCGGCCGAGGCCCACCACGCGAGTTCTCCAGGGTCGGGGCTCTAGCGTGGCAGCACTGCACTGGGAGCCGCCGCTCACGCCCGACCCCGACACCGCGCGCCAGTGGCTGCGGGACGAGCTGGACAAGGACGTCTACTCCTCGGGTGGCCAGTCGTGGCTCGACTCCGTGTGGGCATGGCTCAATCGCCTCGTGGAGCGGATCCTGAACGGCATCGACGCTGGCACCGGCCAGGCCGGCCTCTGGGGCGTTCCTGGCTCTGTGGTCGGCATCGTGGTGGTGGCGCTCGTGATTGCCGTCGTCCTCTTCTTGCTGCTCGGTCCGCTGCGCCCGTCTCGGCGGCGCAAGGCCTCGGCTGCGGTCTTTGACGACGACGAGCGCACCGCCGAGGCGATGCTCCACGCCGCCGACGATGCGGCCAGGGCTGGCGATTGGGACGCCGCCGTCGTGGAGAGATTTAGGGCTATCGTGCGCTCTATCGAAGAGGCCGGCTGGGTGCCGGTGGTGCCCGGCATGACCGCGTACGAATTCGCGATGGCAGCCGGCGCCGCTGCCCCTCACCTGGGGGCGGACTTCGACTGGGCGGCGGATCTGTTCGACGGCGTGCGCTACGGCCACGCACATGGCTCGTCTGCCGCAGACCAGCGACTGCGCCAGCTCCAGGTGACATCCGCCAGCGTGAAGGCGACGGTGCGCCTGTGACGATGACCGACTCAGGAGCCGCCCAGGACTACGTGCGCGTCGCGCGGGGTCCGGGCGTCGGGGCGCGGCTCAGGTCGTCGCGAGGTGTCATGCTCGTTGTCGGCTTCTTTGTGGTGGCCCTGGTGGCGGTGGGTCTCACCCGCTCCGATAGGGATTACACGGACCTGTCGATCCACAACCCGGACGCAAACGGCGTGATGGCGCTCGCCGAGGTGGCGCGCGAGCGGGGCGTCGCACTGCGACAGATCAGCGAGCTGCAGGCGGCCAACATTGGCGATCCCATGGGCACGACCCTCGTGATCGCGAGTGGAGCCGATCTGTTCGACCTCCAGGCGCAATCGATTTTGGCGTACCCGGGTCCGATCGTGGTGCTGGGCGACAGCGCGGCGCTGCAGGCCGAGCTCAGCGACAGCTTCGCAACGGTCATGAGCGGCGCCACTACCCTCACCGCCGCGTGCACGAGCCGCGCCGCCGCGGCAGCCGGATCCGTCTCCACCGACGGGCGTGCCTATGTGGGAGCACCTGAAGACGCCTCCACGTGCTTCGAGTCGGAGGGCTCGGCCGCGTATGTGGCGGTGCACCGCGAGGGCCAGGGAGACGTCACGTTCTTCGCGAGCCCCGAGAGTCTCACGAATGGCTCCGTGCTCGACGAGGGGAACGCGGCGCTGGGCCTGCACCTCATCGGCGGCCATGACAAGGCCGTCTGGTACCTCGGTTCGTTCACCGACGGCTCGTTCCTCACCTGGTCGAGGGCCGGCGACTACTCGCCTCCCGACGTGGACCCCTCGGCGGACTTCCTGCCCCCCGGCACCGGAAACGCCTTCTACGCGCTCGCGCTCGCGCTCGTGTTTGTCGCCGTGTGGCGGGCGCGGCGCTTCGGCGCGCTCGTGCGCGAGCCGCTGCCAGTGGTGATCAGGGCCTCCGAGGCCACACGCGGACGGGCGCGCCTCTACCGTGCGGCCGGAGCGACCGGGCGCGCCGCCGCGTCCCTGCGGGCGGCCGCAGCAGTGCGCATGGGACGCAGGCTTGGCGTCGGACGTTCCTCCGACAGCGAGGTGCTCGTGAACGCGATCGTGCGCGCCACCGGCCGACACCGCGACGTTGTCGCGTCTCTGCTGTACGGCCCCGCGCCGCAGAACGAGTCACAGATGATGACGTTGATCGATCAGATCGACGCCCTAGAGAGTGAGGTACACCGGTCGTGAGCGAGACGCCTTCCGAGAACGCGCTGCCCGAGCTGGCTCCGAGCGGCATGCCGCCCCAGGCTCCCCCGCCGCCGCCCCCGGCCGCCGAGGAGGCACCCGCGTCCGTCGCACGCGACGCGCTGGGCCGCATCCGCACCGAGATCGGCAAGTCAGTCGTGGGGCAGGACCGCGCAGTCACCGGCCTGGTGATCGCGCTGCTGTGCCGCGGCCACGTGCTGCTTGAGGGCGTGCCAGGCGTGGCGAAGACGCTGCTGGTGCGCACGCTCGCGCAGACGCTCGGCGTCGACACCAAGCGCGTGCAGTTCACGCCCGACCTCATGCCGGGCGACGTGACCGGCTCGCTCGTGTACGACGCGCGCTCAGCGGCCTTCTCGTTCCGCGAGGGCCCGCTGTTCACCAACCTGCTGCTCGCCGATGAGATCAACCGCACTCCCCCCAAGACGCAGTCGGCCTTGCTCGAGGCCATGGAGGAGCGACAGGTGTCAGTCGACGGCGAGTCGCGCAAGCTGCCCGACCCCTTCCTCGTGATCGCGACGCAGAACCCCGTCGAGTACGAGGGCACCTACCCGCTGCCCGAGGCCCAGCTCGACCGCTTCATGCTCAAGCTGCCCATCGGGCTTCCCGAGCGCGCCGACGAGGCACAGGTGCTGCGCCGCCACGCGGATGGCTTCAACCCGCGCGACCTGAGCGCCGCGGGCGTACAGACTGTCGCCTCGATCGAGGATCTCGAGGCGGGCCGCCGCGAGGTGGCCACCGTGGAGATCTCTGACGACGTCATCGGCTACGTGGTGGACCTCGCCAGGGCCACTCGCGAGACCCCATCGGTGTCGCTGGGCGTGTCTCCCCGTGGCGCGACAGCTCTGCTCGCCGGGGCGCGCGCGTGGGCATGGATGCGGGGCCGCGCGTTCGTGACGCCCGACGACGTCAAGGCACTCGCCGCGTGGACCCTGTCCCACCGCATCCAGTTGCGACCCGAGGCGGAGCTCGAGGGCGTCACGCGTGACTCGGTGCTGCAGTCGGTGCTCGCGTCCGTGCCAGTGCCCCGCTAGGCCCATGTACATCACTGGTTGGACGGCGCTCCTCGCGGCCCTAGGGGCGGTGCCGGCGTTCCTGCTCGCTGATCGCGGCGTGGCCTGGCTGTGGGTGCTGTGCGTGCTCGCGTTGGCGCTGCTCGACGCGCTGCTCGCACCGCCTACGAGGTCGCTCGGAGTCCGCCGTGAGGTGCCGTCTTCGGTGCGCCTCACCGAGAGCACCGCGTCCACAGTGACAGTGGCAAACCTCTCGGGCCGACGCGCGCGAGGCGCAGTTCGCGACGCGTGGGCCCCCTCGGCGGGGGCCGGGCCCAATCGTCACCGCTTCGCGCTCAGCAGCGGGGAGATGACGCGCTTTGTCACGCCGCTGACGCCGCGCCGACGCGGCCTGCGGGAGGGCTCCGCCGTCACCTTGCGCATCGAGGGCCCGTTGCGGCTCGCGGGGCGCCAGAAGTCATTGCCGGTGGATACCGTGTTGCGCGTGCTGCCCGAGTTCGCCTCGCGCAAGCACCTGCCCGCTCGCCTCGCGCGCCTACGCGAGCTCGACGGGCTGAGCCCCGTCATGATGCGCGGCGCCGGCACGGAGTTCGACTCGCTGCGCGAGTACGTGATTGGCGACGACGTCAGGACTATCGACTGGCGAGCCACCGGTCGCCGCGCCGACGTCGTGGTGCGCACCTACCGGCCCGAGCGCGACCGCCGCGTGTTCATCGTGCTCGACACCGGACGCCTCTCGGCCTCTCGTGTGGGCGGTGCGCCGCGCATCGAGGCAAGCATGGAGGCGTGTCTGCTGCTCAGCGCGCTCGCCTCCCGCGCGGGCGACCGCGTGCAGGTCACCGCGTTCGATCGTGTGGAGCGAGCCCGTGCTCAAGGCCCGTCCGATGCGGCGCTGATGCCTGTGCTGGCATCGGCCCTCGCCCCCGTTGAACCCGTGTTGGCAGAGACAGACTGGTCGGCGCTGGTACGCCTTGCGAGCGAGCGTCTGTCGCAGCGGGCACTCGTGGTGCTTCTCACCACGCTCGACGAGTCACTGATGGACTCGGGTGCCTTGCAGGCCATCGCCACGCTGCAGCGCCATCACCAGGTGGTCGTGGCGTCGGTGAGCGACCCCGAAGAAGACGCCATGATTGCCGGCCGCGGATCGGTCGAAGAGGTCTACACGGCCGCCGCAGCGGCGCGTGCGGGCCTCGAGCGCGACGCCGTGGCGGCGCGCATCCGTCAGGGCGGGGCCGAGGTGGTCGAGGCGCTCCCCGACGATCTTGCGCCGCGACTGGCTGATATCTATCTGGCGCTCAAGGCATCGGGCAGGCTGTAGCCGCCGAGGGGCGAGCGGGTGCCGCTATGCCGCGTACGGCGCCACCTCGGCGGTGAACTCCTTGTTGTCATCGCCGGTGAAGCCGCGACGCATCGCGCTTCGACCACCCACGAAGACCCACACCCAGAACGCGGCACACGCCAGCGCGCCGATGATGACCTTCGCGAGCCACGGCATCGTGGACGGCGTGACGTAGCCCTCGAGCAGGCCCGACACGAACAGGGTCATGGCCAGACCGAACGCGACGAGCAGCAGCGTGCGGAAGACCTCTGAGAGCGCCTCGCCGCGGGGACGGCCGCCCGGCACCAGGAGCGTCCAGAACACGCGCAGGCCGGCGCCAGCGGCCATGAACACGGCGCTGAGCTCCAGCAGCCCGTGGGGGGCGAGAAGCTGGAAGAAGATGTCGAGTGCATCGTGCTCGGCCATGACGGCCCCCGCCACGCCAATCTGCAGCACAGTGTTGTACAGCAGGATCAGCGGATACACGCCGGTCACTCCGAACGCGATGCACTGGGCAGCGAGCAGCGCGTTGTTGGTGAACACCGTGGCGGCAAAGCTCGTGTTGTCGTACTCGGTGTAGTAGCTCGCGAACTCCTCGTCAGCGATCGTCTGCCGCGTCTGCGCATCCCCCACCAGGTTGAGCGCGTCCGGATGGTGCAGCGTGTAGTAACCCGCGACCCACGCGAGCACCACCACTATCAGCGAGGTGACCACTCCCCACCAGCGCACGCGGTAGAGCGCGGCGGGCAGCGAGAGGGTTAACATGCGGCCGATGTCGCCGGAACGGATGTGGCGCGCGCCCGTCAGCCACACGCGCGAGCCCGCGAGCAGCATGGAGAGCCGCGTCACGAGCGCGGGCTCGGGCGCGGCCGAACGCACGGTCGCAAGGTCGCTCGCCGCTGACCTGTACAGGCGCGTCATCTCATCGGCCTCGGCACCGGAGCGCGAGCGTGCCCTGCTGAGCTGCTCAAGTCGGCGCCACTTTGTCTCCCGTACGGCGGAGAACGCATCGATGTCCACTCAGGTAGCCTGCCACATGAGGAGGTCACGTGGCCGTCAACGACAACATCATCCTGGGCGAGGGCGTCGAGATCGATGCCGGGGCAGCATCCGTGGTGATGCGTGTCGCCTCGGGCGCGATCGACGGCATCGTCATGCTCGTCACCTACTCCGTGCTTGCTTCCCTCATCAACCCCCTCATTGCCGTGTCGAACGCGGCGCTGGGTCGCGCGATCGCCATCTCGCTCACCGTGCTGTGGTTTGTCGTGGTGCCCGCCACAGTGGAGACCCTCACTCGTGGGCGCAGCATCGGCCGCATTGCCGTGGGCCTGCGCATCGTGCGCGACGATGGTGGCCCCATCTCCGCGCGCTACGCGTTTGGCCGTGCCCTCGTGGGGCTGCTGGAGATCTACATGACGCTCGGGATGGTGGCGGCCACCGCGTCGTTCCTCTCGGAGCGGGGAAAGCGGCTGGGCGACATGCTGGTGGGCACGTACTCCATGCGCACGCGTGGCGGGCGGACGGCGTTGCCGCCCATCGTGATGCCGTTCGGCCTCGCCGAGTGGGCCTCAACAGCCGACATGCGCAGGCTCCCGGACGGCCTCGCGCTCACTGCCAGGCTGTTCCTTGGCCGCGCCGCGCAGATGTCGCACGAGTCACGCATGCGCTTTGGGCTCGACCTTGCCGCCCGCGTGGGCGAGTACGTGGCTCCAGCGCCCCCGGCTGGCACGCACCCCGAGACGTTCCTTGCGGCAGTGCTGGCCTCCCGCCGAGACCGCGAGTATGCGGCCGGCGTGCGAGCCGACCAGATCAACCACGCCGAGACGCTGCGCCTCTCGCGCCTGCCCTACGGCATCCAGGACGTCGAGAACTAGCGCTCAGCAAGCCGACGACGCGCCGAACCGCCGGCTACGTGGTGGTGGCGTGCCTCACGTCGGGCTCGATGAAGATGAGCCGCGCAGCCGGCACCGCGGCGCGAATCCGCGACTCGGCGTCGTCGGTCCGATCGGCGAGCTCCGTGAGCGTCTCGACGCCCTGAGCGCCCACCTTAACTGTCACGAGGATGTCGTCGGGGCCGAGGTGCATGGTGCGAAGGTGGATGACGTCGGGATAGCCAGCCTCGGCGAGCGCCGTGCGGATCTTTGCCACGTCGTCGGCCGTTGCGGACTCGCCCAGCAGCATCTCGCGCGTCTCGCGCGCCAACACCACGGCGATGACCACCAGCAATAGGCCGATCATGCCCGTGCCTGCGGCGTCCCACATGCCGTTGCCGGTGACAAGGGTGAGCCCCACGCCCAGCAGCGCGAACACGAGGCCCACGAGCGCGCCGAAGTCCTCGAGCAAGATGACTGGCAGTTCCGGCGAGCGCGACCGGCGGATGAAGGTCAGCCAGCTCTGGTTGCCGCGCAGCGGGTTCGACTCCTTGACGGCAGTCCTGAAGGACATCCCCTCGAGCGCGATGCCCACCAGCAGCACCACGATCGGCACCCAGTGCCACGACTCGATGGGCTCCGGGTGCTGGAACTTGTGCCACGCCTCATAGAGAGCGAACAGTCCACCGAGGGTGAACAGCACCACCGCCACCAGGAACGCGTAGTAGTACCGGTAGCGCGAGAAGCCGAACGGGTGGTCCGGGGTGGCCTCCTTGCGGGCCTTGCGCCCGCCCACAAGGAGCAGCACCTGGTTGCCGGAGTCGGCGACCGAGTGGATCGACTCCGCCAGCATCGACGAGGCTCCCGTCAGCAGGAATGCCGCGAACTTGGTGACGCCGATGCCAAGGTTCGCACTCAGCGCCGCGACAACGGCCTTGTTCCCACCCTCGGTTGACACTTAGCCCTCCCGAATCACCGCGAGCGCCTCGTCACGGATGCGCTCCATCGTGACGCGATCTGCGGCCTCCACGTTCAGCCGCAGCAGCGGCTCCGTGCCGCTGGGGCGCACAGAGATCCACCACTTGGGCTCGGACTCCCAGTGCGACAGCCTCACGCCGTCCACGTCGTCCATGTCGACGCCTTCGGTCCAGAATGACGCCACCACGCGGCTGAGGGCCTCCTGCACGTCCGCCACGACGGAGTTGATCTCGCCCGACGCCGGATACGGGTCGTACGCCTCGAGCAGCTGCGACAACGGGGCATCGGACTCGCCAAGCGCCGCCAGCACGTGCATCGCCGCGAGCATGCCCGAATCGGCGTACCAGAAGTTGCGGAAGTAGAAGTGGGCCGAGTGCTCGCCACCAAAGACCGCGTCCTCGCGCGCCATGATGGCCTTGACGTTCGAGTGCCCCACCTTGGAGCGCCACGTGGTGGCGCCCGCCTCGCCGAGCAACTCCGGCACCGCCATCGACGAGACGGTGTTGTAGACGACGTTGGGGGTACGTCCCGCGGCCTTCTCCAGCTCGGCCTCGCGCAGGCCCACGAGCGCGGTGATGGCCGATGCCCGCACCACCTCGCCACGCTCGTCCACGACGAAGCAGCGGTCGGCGTCGCCGTCGAAGGCGAGGCCGATGTCGGCGCCATGGGCCTTCACGGCCGCCTGCAGGTCGCGCAGGTTCTCTTCCTCGAGCGGGTTGGGCTCGTGGTTGGGGAACGTGCCATCGAGCTCGAAGTACAGCGGAACAATCTCGAGCGGCAGCGCCTCGAGGCCGCCCTCGGTGCCCAGCACGATCGGCACTGTGTAGCCGCCCATCGCGTTCGCGGCGTCCACCACCACCTTCAGCGGTCGGCCGTTCTCCAGCGGCACCAGGCCGCGCAGGAACTCGGCGTACGCGGTGATGAGCGGCTGCTCCGTCACGGTACCGGCGGCGTCGGCGCGCTCCCAGCCGTCCACCAGGTAGCGGGCTGTCACCTCGCGCACATCGCCGAGGCCCGAGTTCTCTCCCACGGCCCTCGCACGCGAGCGGCACATCTTCATGCCGTTGTAGGCGGCGGGGTTGTGGCTCGCCGTGATCATCACGCCCGGCAGGTTCAGGTGCCCCGAGGCAAAGTACAGGCCGTCAGTGGACGTCAGCCCCATCTTCACCACGTCCACGCCGCGGCTCGTGAGGCCGTCCACCACCGCGTCGGTGAGGCCGGGCGAGCTGTCGCGCATGTCGTGGCCAATCACCACTCGCGTCTCGCCCTCGGGCAACACGATGGCATCGGCAAAGGCGGCGCCGACGGCTGTGGCCACATCGAGGGTGAGGTCCTCACCCACGACGCCACGCACGTCGTACGACTTGATCAGGGAACTGAGATCGGGGTACGTCACGCGGATAGCCTAGCCTCCGCCGAGGGCGTTCGGGTCAGACGTCCGTGCCCACCACGCGCAGGTGTCCGCGGCGGGGCTCAGAGGCGAGCGGAGGCGATGGCTGAACCGCTGGCAGCTCAGGCGCCACCGGCTGCCTGCCGGCCTCGCGGACAGCCCGCGCCAGCGCATCGAGATCGTCCTCGGACGGGCCGCGCTCCTCGTACTCCTGGTGGATGTGGACCACGTCCCAGCCGCGCGGGGCGGTGAAGGACTGCGCGTGCTGCGCGCACAGGTCGTAGCTGTGCGGCTCGGCGTGAGTGGACAACTGACCCACCACCACTGTCGAGTCCGCGTACACATACGTGAGCGTCGCCGCCGCAGGGCGCGAGCAGGCCGTCTTGGAACACTGGCGGGACACGATCACACCACGACGGTACCCGGGCCTTCCGCGTCAGTCGCGCCACCACGCCGACGCCTCGCGCTAGGGTCGCCTCATGAGGAGAGACGCGCACGGCCGGGGCATGCGGCGACCCTTGCTTCCCCCGGCGTTGCCCGGCTATCGAACGCGCGCCGAGCGCTTTGACGAACTGGTGGGCGAACTCTCCGAGCGCCTCGGCAGCCGCTGGGGCGAACACTGGGGTCGCGTCGAGTTTGGCGTCGAGGACGTGCCGCCCTCGGACCCGGCTCCGTGGGAATCCGGGGTGCCGCTCGGACGTGTCTTCCCTGGCGAATTTGGCGCGCCCACGCGCATTGTGCTGTACCGCCGCCCGCTTGAGCAGCGTGCGGGCTCGGACGACATCCCGGGCCTTGTCCGCGACATTCTGGCGGAGCAGGTGGCGCACCTGCTGAGCATGAGGCCCGACGAGGTGGACCCGGACTACGGCCGCGACGAGTAGTCGGGCGACGGATATGGCGCCGTGATCACGCTCGCCGACAGCGCCTCCACACCCACGCTCGACGGCGACGCTGACGCGACATAGCCCTCGTCACTCGTCGCGATGAACACCCACGACACATCCGCCGTCGACGAGATCACCGTGCCGGGAGCGGCGTCGACCTCCACCCACTGCACGGTGCGTGCGGGTATCGACGCCGATGCCACCTCGGCTCCGCCAGCATCGGTAAACACCGCTGTCGTGCCAAACGGCGAGTAGACGGCGAGCCGCGCACCGTCGACTGGCACCACGCCTATCTGCTCCCGCTCACCGCCGCGCCGGGCCGGCACCCAGGTGATGTCGGCGGCGACGTCGCCCTCGAGGCCCTCGGCCACTGCACGCGGTACCGAGGTCATGGCGGCCGCGACCACCGGCGCGTCGGCCTCGATCTCGAGAGCTCCGAGCACGCCGGCGGGCACGGCAATATCTGTCACCTCGCCCGGTTCCAACGTGAGCGCCTCCCCCGTCGACCAGGCCTCAATCCCCTGCTGCGACACGAGGGTGAGGTCCACCGTCGCGCCCTCGGGGGCCAGCATGCGGAGGGTCGACGTGGCGTCGGCGGCGCCCAGCCCCATGGCGGGAACAACGAGTTGCTGAGCCAGGTCGCTCGCCCCGACCCACGAGGTGCCGGCCGGCTGGAAGCCGTCGAGCCGGGAGTCCTGAACAGCAGCCACCACGCCGGGCCCAGACGCCTGCACCCGCACCACGATGGACGGTTGCTCAAGCGCCACGCCCTCGAGCAGCCGATCGGCCTGCTGACCGGGCGCCACTGGCACCACCGCCGAGTCCTCGACCTGGCCCAGCGCGCCGTACACGGTGATGGTCGCCTCGGTGGGGGCCGCCGAGGGGTTGGTGAGCACCAGGCGCGCGCTCGACCCGAGCGTTGTCGCGCCTCCCACAAGCCACTGGTCGAACTGCGGCTGGCCACACGTGAGCGCCGACCACCCCTCGATGTCACCGTCTCCAATGCGCTCCATCTGCACGCCCACCGCCGCCTGCGCCACGAATCCGTCGCCGGCCGCCACCCCCTCGGTGGGGGTCCAGAGCTGGAACGATCTATCGGTAGGAGCCGAGCCGAGCTCACCGCCAGCGCCCACGTCCCCCACCGGGACCGCCTGCTGACCAGGGCAACCGACCACAGGGGCCGGGGTGGGCACGTCGAACGATCGGGGCTGCGCGGCACTGATGTCCGGGGTCGAGGCGTAGGCAAGAGCCGCCGCACCCGCAGCGACCGATGCCCCGGCGACGAGGCGCGCGATGATGGACCGCGTCATGCAGTCACCTCCTTGGAGCGCCTGAGCGGCACCGAGCCAACGAGCGCCCACGCGAGCGCGAAGGCGCTCGCCCACCACCACCATCGCTGCAGCGGGTCGCGGTACGAGTAGTTCACGTGCTGCGCCCCCGCCGGCACCGCGAACGATGCCCGTCCCCACACATCGTCAATCGGCTCGAGCTCGACCCCGTCGGCCTGCGCCGTCCATCCAGCCGAGGCCGGGACGGCAATGACCAAGGTGCCGCCGCCCGCCGGCACCGCAGCGGTCTCGCCCCACGTGGCACCCGACTCGAGTGGCGACGCCTCGCCATCGGGTGCCTCGATCCACGCGCGCTCGACTCCACCATCGTTGAGCCGGTAGGTCCTGCCGCGTTCGGAACCTCCGGCGAGGGAAACCTGGCCGTTCTGGTCGAGAGCGCCGGCAATCCTGTCACCGCCAGGTGCCACGACGATGGTGCCGATGCCCCACGCAACGAACGGCGACAAGTCGGCGGCACCCGAGACGCTCGCCGCAGCGACGGCCTCGGCGAGCGCGTCGATCCCCACGGTGGCTCCCCCTCCGTCCAGCGGGGCGCCGTCGGGGCCTACATCCGCGCGACCGACAAGCAGGGTGTCGCCGTCGGTGGTGAGCACGTCGTACGAGACGGTGCCCCCGGCATCGGCAAGGACGAGGACGCGCTGCCGCGCAGCCCCCGACTGGTCGAGGGGCACAGCCAGCGGAAGCACATGGGGGTCGGCAGTGGTGAGGGATCCTCGCGGCGACGAGGGCAAGGCCATCATGACTGTCGCGCCAAGGCTTGCACCGACGGCAAGGGTCGCGGCGGCTGCCCCTACAGTGCGTGCCACGGCAAACCTGGCGCCCACACGTGGCAGGGCCGCGCCATGAGCTGAGAGCGCTGCGATCAACCCTCCGAGGGCGACCAGCGAGGAGCCCGTGCCCGGCCAGCCAGATATGGCGCCGTGTCCAGCGCCATCCGCCCAGGCGGCGGTGGCGCTTGCCGACCATGCTGACACCCCCACGCCCAGTCCGGCGATGGCGAGACCCCAGGAGGCCGGCCTGGCGGCCCTGCGCGACGCGAGGCCTGCCACAGCAAGCACCGCGACGACGCCTGCGGCCGCCACGCCAAGCGGCCAGGCCGCGCGTAGGTCGCCCGCCCATCTGGCCGGATCGGCCGCGCCGAGGGCCGTCATCCAGATGCTGCCCTCGAATGTCGCGCCGGGGCCTGGCTCCCGCGCAATGATCGAGAGCGCTACCGTGGGCGCGTCAAGGTGGCGTGCGGCGGCCACGAGGCCCGGCGCTCCCAGCATGAGCGGGACGCCCGCCATGCTCCACACGCGCCACCGCAATCGGCCTGCGCGCGCGCCCAGCACGGCGACAAGCAGCACCACAGGCAAGAGCAGCACGGGTTGCGCGATCGTGGCGACTGTGAGGGCGAGCGCGCCGGCCAGGCTCGCCGAGGCGGACGGCGCTGGCGGCGCGAGCTCCTCACCGCCGCCAATCAACTCGCCCCTGCGCCAGCCGGTCGCGCGAGCGGCCGCAATAGCCGCCGCAGCGAGGGCGAGGTGGGCCAAGACCGGGCCCACTCTGCCGTCTGCTATCGCCGCGAGGAACGGGGGCCACAGCGCCCACACCACGGCCGCGGCCACGCGAATCCACGGACCGCGGGTGGCGTGGCCCGCCGCCCACCACCCCCACAGGGCGGCCGCGAGCGGTGCGGCACTAAGGAGCACGGCGATCCCCACCCGCATGCCACCGGGCACCAGCGCCAGGGGAAGCATGAGGCCCGCGAAGGCACCGTCGATGCCGGGCCCGCCGAGGCCCGTGTCAGACCATCCGGTCCAGGTCCGCGCCCACACAGTGCCGAGGGACACATCGCTCGCGCCGAGGCCCGGCGCCGAGAGCATGGCGCCGGAGCCGACCTCGCCCACCCAGCGGGCGGAAAGCGCGACGGCAGCCGCCGCGGCCACCACCACCGTGACCCACAGCCCCAGGCGCTGCCGGCCCGCCGCACGCTCGGCCTCAGCTCGCACCATCTCGCTCTGCGCGCGTGCCGCTCTGGAGCGCTCAAGACTCCCCAACTCACGCTGCCGGACCGCGTCCACCACCTGCCGTGCGGAGGCAAAGAGCCTCGAGTCGATGCGCCCGGTCGCCTTGGCGCGGTAGCGTCCACGCACAGTCGAGGCGATCGACGCCGCGCGGGTCAGGACCAGGAACGGCACAGCCAACTCGGCGAACGCCACACGCGGCACGTTTTGCGCGATGCGGATGGGGAACCGCGCCAACGCACTGAGGGGGATCAGGACCGCAACAAAGAGGGAGGCCCACCACGGGGCCCAGGCGAGCGCGTGATGCCACTCGCTGGTGCGTCGCGTCGCGTGCGTGGACGCACGATCGCCGTGCCCGGTGCGGAGTCCGTGCAGGCCGTCCTGTGCATGCCTCAGCAGTGCGTGCGGTACCACCACCACGTCCCACCCGGCCGCCCACGCACGTCGACACAACTCAAGGCTGTCGCCGTAGCCGCGGTAGCCGGCGTCAAGACCGCCAAGCGCGTCCCACGCGTCCCTTCGCACGAGCGCACCGGCGAGCGACACCGCCATGACGTCCTCGCGCCAGTCGTGCTGGCCCTGATTGATATCGTCCTCGACGACAAGGCCCACGCGGCGCGCTCCCACGCGTGACACGGTGGTGCCCAGCGAGATGAGGCGCGAGCTATCCGTCCATCGCACGTGCGCCGGCCCGATGACGGCGGCCCGGGGACGCTTGGCCGAGGCGGCGACGAGCGCGTCGAGCATGCCGGGCGATGGCGCCGAGTCGTCGTGCAGCAACCACAGCAGTTCACCCTCGCGCGGCGCCGTGGAGCCGACGATCGCGGTGAGGGACTCCGCGTAGGAGGACGAGTCGATGCGCGCAATCGTGACCGCCAACGACGCAGGGATGTCTACTTCGGCGCCGTTGACCAGCACGACCTCAAGCCGGGGTGGGACCTCGGCGACGGCCTCAAACGCGGCGAAGAATGCGGGCAGGTGATCGGTTCTACCGTCGGTGACCAGCACGGCCCTGACAAAGGGCGTGCTCATGGGGCGCTCGGATCAGGCAGCCGCAACCTAGACCGCGCGGCGCTTGAGCTTGCGACGCTCGCGCTCAGACAGTCCACCCCAAATGCCAAAACGCTCGTCGTGGGCAAGTGCGTAGTCGAGGCACTCAGACTTCACATCGCACGACTGGCACACCTTCTTGGCCTCGCGAGTCGAGCCGCCCTTCTCGGGGAAGAAGGCCTCGGGGTCAGTCTGGGCGCACAGCGCGCGGTCCTGCCACGAGAGCGGACCGTCCTCGTCGGCAGCGAAGATGTCAACGACGGGCGCGATCTCTACGCGGGTGGTCGCGTCGGACGGCAGGGACTCCCCGTAAAGATTCCACATGTGCCCGTCCTCCGAATCGCCGCGGGGATCGCCCCGTTTGCACAGAATTACACTCGTGTAATCCCGCCCCGTCAAGTCAACGGTAACTCACGGTGAGGAATGTCGCATGGGAACCGGGGTCGCACCCCAACCGTTCCGCGATCGCGCGCGTTCCTGGGGTGTGGGGCAACGCGCCCTACACTATGACACTGCCAGCCAGATGGGAGTTGCCGCGAATGAGCGAGACCCAGTACGTGCGTGCGCGCCACGCGACCAAGCACACGGGCCACCCCGTGCTCAAATACCTCGCGTTCACAGTGCTGGGGGCCGCGGCATTCGGTGCCGTCTTCACGCAGACGTACGCGGCGCAGCTCGAGTCGCGCATCACCACAGAGGACATCTCGCCGCTGCTGGGGCCCGACCGTCCCGACATCGTGGCCAACCCCGTGGACGGCGCGGCCGGCAAGGCAGTGAACATCCTGCTGATGGGATCGGACGATCGCTCCGGCGAGAACGCCGCCATCGGCGGCGAGGAGGCAGGCCTCCGCAACGACACAACCCTGCTGATGCACATCTCGGCCGATAGGACACGCGTCGAGCTGGTCTCCATCCCGCGCGACACCATGGTGCAGATCGCCGACTGCGATCGCTCGGATGGCACCTCGCAGCGCGGCTGGTTCGGCCAGTTCAACACCGCGTTCGCCAACGGCGCGGCGCACGGCTCAAACTCCGACGGCGCCGCGTGCGTCATCAAGACCGTCGAGGGCTTCTCCGACATCTACATCGACCACTTCGCCGTGATTGACTTCGCCGGCTTCCGGGACATGGTCGACGCTATCGGCGGCGTGCCTATGTGCATCCCCGTCGAGTACGCGGACCCCTACTCGGGCACGTACCTCCAGCCCGGACCGCAGGTGCTGAACGGCTCTCAGGCCATCAGCTACGTGCGCATGCGCCACGGGGCGAATGTGTCAGGCTCGGACCTGGACAGGATCGATCGCCAACAGGAGTTCCTCAAGAACATGGCCAAGAAAGTGCTGAGCGCCGAGATGCTGTATCGGCCGCAGGACATCACCAACTTCTTGGGCGCGGTCGCCGATTCGCTCACGGTTGACCCGCAGATGGGTGACCTCACCTACGTGGCGGGCCTGGGGTTCTCGCTGCGCAACCTCGACCCGAGCGCCGGAATCGTGATGGCGACGGCGCCCATCGGCACGTACCCCGCGGACCCCAACCGCGTGCAATTCACGTCAGCCGCGGACGCGGTCTGGAGCGCCCTCGCGACCGACCAGCCCATCGCGCCCCTGCTCGACTCGCAGTCGGCTTCGCCTGCCAACGAGGCGGCGGCGACGGCGGCCGCCGATGGCCCCGTCGCACCTGCGCAGCAGGTGGCCAACGCGGGCCCCGCCGCGGCGGGTGCCGTCGCCACGTCCGCCTCGGTGGACCCCAACAGCCAGGACGGCATCCTGAACACCTGCAACGTGGGCTGAGCCCCACCAACGCGCGAGAGGCCCCCTCCGGTCACGGAGGGGGCCTCTCGTCGATTCTGGGGCCGTCGGGTGCCGCACGCGCGCTACAGCTCGCGCAGCGCCGCACCCTTCGCCTCGGCCTGGGCCTGGAGCTCCGCCTGGAAATCGCGCATGCGACGGCGCAGGGTCGCCGCAAACTCGCCCTCTCCAGCTCCCAGGATGCGCGCGGCCAGCAGGCCTGCATTGCGCGCCCCCGCGATGGACACCGTCGCCACGGGCACGCCCGCGGGCATCTGCACGATGCTCAGCAGCGAGTCCATGCCGTCCAGATACTTGAGGGGGACCGGCACGCCGATCACCGGCAGCGGCGTCACCGACGCCAGCATGCCGGGCAGGTGCGCGGCACCTCCCGCGCCAGCGATGATCACGCGCAAGCCGCGCTCCTCGGCGCTCTTGCCGTAGTCGATCATCGTCTGGGGCATGCGGTGTGCCGACACCACGTCCTTCTCGTACGGGATGCCCAGCTCGTCCAGCGCCTGCGCGGCGAGGCTCATCACGTTCCAGTCCGAGTCCGAGCCCATCACGAGCCCCACGAGCGCGCTCATGCGTCGCCTCCGTCCCTGATCCACGCGGCGACCTCCGCCGCACGCTTGCGCGTCGCATCCACGGCGTCTCCCATGAGCGTCACGTGCCCCACCTTGCGGCCGGCGCGCACTCCCTTGCCGTACAGGTGCACCTTGGCATCGGCGTCCGGCACGCCCGGCCACGCGCCCAGCAGGTCCTCGCGCGCTCCGCCCAGCACATTCGCCATCACTGTCACGGGCGCGAGTGCTGCGGTGCCGCCCAGCGGCCAGTCCAGCACCGCGCGCAGGTGCTGCTCAAACTGGCTGGTGACGGCTCCCTCAATGGTCCAGTGTCCCGAGTTGTGAGGCCGCATCGCGAGTTCGTTGATGAGCAGCCGACCGCCGACCTGGAACATCTCCACCGCGAGCGCTCCCGTCACGTCGAGCTCGGTCGCAATCAGCCGCGCGATGCGCTCGGCCTCGTGCTGCAGCTCCGGCGTGAGCTCCGGTGCGGGCGCGATCACCTCGGAGCACACGCCGTCGCGCTGAATCGACTCCACGAGCGGCCACGCGCGCACCTCTCCCTGGGGGCGGCGAGCCACCTGCATCGCGACCTCGCGATCGTAGGCGACCTTCTCTTCGATCAGCAGCCGGGGACCGCCGTCGGCCGCGGCCGCGAGCCAGTCCGACGCGTCAGCCGGGTGGCGCACGATCCTCACACCCTTGCCGTCGTAGCCGCCGCGCGCCGTCTTGAGCACGCCTGCGCCGCCGTGCACCGACAGGAAGTCGGCGACGTCGTCCTCAGTCTCCACGACGCGCCACGCAGGGCTAGGCAGGCCCAGCGCGTCCAGCCGCTCGCGCATCGCGATCTTGTCGCGCGCGTACAGCAGCGCCTCGCGACCCGGCCGAGAGGGGACGCCCAGCTCATCGGCAATCGCGAACAGCGAATCCGGGATGTGCTCGTGCTCCCACGTGACCGCGTCGGGGCGCGGCTCGGCAAGCAGGGCGCGCACGGCCTCGTCGTCACCAGGCAGGCCCACCACCGTCTCGTGCGCCGCGAGCGCCGCCGAGACGTCCGCGGACTCCACGAGCACCCGCAGCGTCACTCCCATGGCAGTCGCCGCCGGCGCCATCATCCTGGCCAATTGGCCGCCACCCACCACAGCAACGCGCGTCATGGTCCTAACCTACCGGCGACTAGGCTCGGGGCTCGTGACCACCAGCTCGCTCACGCACCGTGCCGTCGCATGGTTGCGCGCCCGCGCGGGCCTCCTCGCGCGCTTTGGCACGGTGGGCGTCGCCGGCATCGTGGTCAACCTGGGAGTCTTCAACGCGCTGCGCCTCGGCCCCCTCTCCCCCGCTGCGGCCGTGGCAGGAGACGACGACCGCGTGGTGACGGCAAAGGTGATCGCGACGCTCGCGTCCATCGTCTTCGCGTGGATCGCGCATCGGGGGTGGACCTACCGCGGTCGGCGCAGGCACACGCCTGCAAAGGAGCTCGCGCTCTTCGGCGCCGTGAACGGGGTGGCGCTGCTGCTCGAGGCGGGTGCCGTGGCGCTCACCCACCACGGCCTCGGATGGACGTCGTGGTGGGCCGACAATCTGTCGAGCCTCGTTGGCATCGGCCTGGGGACCGTGGCGCGCTACGTGGGCTTCTCGCTCTTCGTTTTTGCACGCACGTCGGATGCGGCGGGTCCCCCGTCCGTCACGAGCTCCGACGTCGAGGCCAGCTAGGCGTCCGACCCGTCGCGGCCGCGGCGCTTGCGGGAGCGGCCGTGCGGCACCACAGTGTTGAGATCCACCATGCGCGGCACTCCCTGCAGAAACACCGAGAAGATGGCCGGCACTCGCTGCGAGAGCTCGAGCCTGCCGCCGTCTGCGGTGACCAGGTCGCGAGCGAGGGCCAGGCCCAGCCCCGTGCCCTTGCCTGACGTCACCGCGCGTTCAAAGATGCGACCGGCGAGATCATCGGGCACACCCTGACCGTGGTCGGCCACCTCGATCACTGTCGCATGGTTGGCTCCCGACTCGCGGGCAATCACGGTGGTGGTTCCCCCACCGTGGTGAAGCGAGTTCTCGATCAGCGTCGCGAGCACCTGAGACAAGCCCCCCGGCGTGGCGAACACAGTCGCCTCGGTAGGCGCGATCACCAACTCGCGTCCAGCCTGCGCGAACGCCCGCGCCCACTCGGCACGCTGCTGCGTGAACACCTCGTCCAGCAACACCAGCTCAGTGCCCGAGCCGAGCGCCCTGCGCGTGCGGCCGAGCAGCTCGTCCACCACGCCAGTGAGCCTCTCGATCTGCTCGAGCGACGCCTCGGCCTCAGCACGCACGTCATCCTGGGTGGTGAGCGCGGAGATCTCCTCGAGCCGCATGCTGAGGGCCGTGAGCGGCGTGCGCAACTGGTGCGACGCGTCGGCCGCGAACTGGCGCTCGGCGCTCAGCCTCGCCGCCATGCGGTCGGCCGACCTCACAAGCTCCTCGGCCACGAGGTCGATCTCCTCGACACCCGAGGCGCGCACCTTTGGCCTCGTCTGACCCGCGCCGATCTGCTCGGCCGAGGCGGCCAGATACACGAGGGGCGCGGCGAGACGGTTCGCCTGCCACGACGCCATGGTGACCCCGGCGACGACAGCCACGACGCCAACGGCGAGCACGAGCCCCACGGCCCGCGTGGCCTCCCAGAAGATGTCGGCACGCGCTGCCGACATCAACACGATCACGCCTGAATCCGTGGCATAGGAGCCTCGATACGAGGGTGACGGCTCATCGCCCGCAGCCAACTCGGTGCCGTCGGGGAGCCTCACAGCAATGTGGCGAGGCGCTCCCTGCGCTGTACCGATGTAGTTCTCAAGAATCGACTCGTCGAGGGTCTCGCCAGAGAGGAAGCGCACCTCGATCGCTCGCGCGGCCGTGGAGGTGCGCGCGTCAAGCTCCCGCAGCGCGTCGTCACGAACAAGTTGGAACGCGAAGACAGCAAGGGGGATGCCCAGCAGGACCATCGCCACCGCGAGTGCGGAGAGCGTGGCCCCCAGGACGCGCCGACGCACCGGCTAGTCGTTCTCGAAGCGGAAGCCCATGCCGCGCACAGTGGTGATGAAACGCGGCTTGGCGGCGTCGTCGCCGAGCTTGCGGCGCAGCCACGAGACGTGCATGTCGAGCGTCTTGGATGGCGCGTGGGGATCCGCGTCCCACACCTCACGCATGAGGTGCTCGCGCGACACGACCTGGCCCGCGTGGGCCACGAGCACCTGCAGCAGGTCAAACTCCTTGCCGCTCAGCTGCAGCTCCGCCTCGTCGAGGTACGCGCGGTGACCCGCGACATCGACGCGCACGCCTCCCGCCTCGAGCTCGCCCGACGGGTCATTCTCGCCCCGCCTGCGCAACAGCGCACGGACCCTCGCCAGCAACTCGGCGAGCCTGAAGGGCTTGGTGACGTAGTCATCGGCGCCGGCGTCGAGACCCACCACGAGGTCCACCTCGTCCGCCCGAGCCGTCAACATCAGGATGGGCACTGTGAGGCCCTGGTCGCGCACGCGGCGCGCCACATCGACGCCGTCCATATCGGGAAGCCCAAGGTCGAGGATCACGAGGTCTGCGCCTGCGGCTGCTCCCGCTCCGCCTTGACCGGTTCCGTGCCACTCCACCTCGTAGCCCTCGCGGCCCAAAGCGCGGGTCAAGGGTTCTGAAATGGTCGGGTCATCTTCGACCAAGACAATTCTCGCCATGGGCCCACCTTACCCGCGCACCGCAAGTTTGCAACGACGTGAGCGCGGGGTGCCGCACGCTGGATTGATAGTGTGCCGACGTGACGACCCCTTCGCATCGCGCGTCGCGCCGCAGCAGCCCGCCCACGTGGATTGCACGAGCCCCTGAGGCGGCTGTCCTGGGCCTCGTCGCGCTCTCGCTCGCCGCGAGCGCCACCGTCTCGCTCGGCATCCACCGTCCGTGGACCACGCTGCCGCTGGCACTTGTCGTCGGTTGGCTCTTGTGGCGCGCGGTGCCGCCGATCGCGGTGGCGGGCCTCGCTGCCCGCCGCGCGGCGCTCTGGGTGGTCGGCGGTGCGGCGGCGTGGACGGTGCTGGGCATTGCGCTGTCGTCGCAGTACATCGTCGTGTCGCGCGATCCCGGCTTCCTGGCCCTCAGCGGGATCTGGCTCATCGACCATCCGTCGACAGACATCCCCTCGCTGGGCGGCGTCGAGGCCGCGGCAACTCAGGCGAACGTCATTCCCGATGCGTGGGAGGCGTGGAACATCTATGGCGACGTCATCCAGCCGCAGGGGGCGAAGGCGCTGCCCGCGCTGCTCTCGGTGGGCGGCTGGCTGGCCGGTGTGCACGGCGTGCTCGCCTTCAACGCCATCGTGGGCGGCGTAGGAGTGCTTGCTGTCTTCGCTCTCGCGCGCCGCATGATGAAGCCGGCTGCTGCCGCCGCGTCGGCCGGGGCCTTCGCCCTCACCGTGTCGCACATCGGGCTCAGCCGCTCCCCCTATAGCGAGCCGCTCACGCTGCTGCTCATCGTCGCGGCGGTGTCGTGGGCGTGGCGCGGGCTCTCCACCCGCCGGCACGGGCCGATGATCGCCGCAGGAATCGCGTCGGGAGCCACCGCGCTGGTGAGGATCGACGGTGCCGCCTATGCCGTGGGAGTGCTGATGGGCATCGGGCTCGCCGCCGTCGCCCGCAGTCCCAAGGCGCGCCGACTGCTGCCGTCGTTCATCGTGCCGCAGGTGCTGGTGCTGGCCGCAGGCTATGCCTCGCTGTACCGCTGGTCACACGCGTACCTCGCGCGCCTGGGCGACCAAGCCCTCGTCGTCGGCGCCGTGTACTGCGCGGGACTCGCCGTGGTGGTGATCGTCGCGCTGGTGTGGGGGCCCCGTCGCCACGCTCGCACAGCGGCCTGGGTGGGAAGGCACCGCACACACGTCGCATCAATCGCCGGCTGGGGAACAGCCGCCGCCGTGGCCGTGCTGGCCTCGCGACCACTGTGGATGGTGGCGCGTCGCGGCACCGAGTCAGACACCGACACTTTCGCCAACTCGGTCGTGGAGGCGTTCCAGCGCCTCGCCGACCTGCCCATCGACCCCTCCCGCACGTACGGCGAGAGCACCCTCACCTGGATGTCGTACTACTACACGTGGCCGCTGATGGCGCTGGCCGCCGTGGGCCTTGGGGTGCTCGCGTATCGGGCCGTGCACGGCAATGCAGAGGGCTTCGCGTTCCTCGGCGCCGTCGCGGCCCCCACGGCCATGTACGTGGTGACCCCCGAGATCATCCCGGATCAGCTGTGGGCGATTCGTCGCTTTGAGCCGATCACGATGCCCGGGCTCGCGATCGCCGCTGGCGTAGGCGCGTGGTGGGTCGCCGCGCGGATCGTGGAGAGGTGGCCGGCATGGGACTTGCGGGCGCCCGCCTGGGCTGGCTTTGCGATGCTGGCGCTGCCCATGACCACGTGGATCTCGGTGAAGCCGGGCGATGAGTACCCCGTCGCGCCAGCTGTCTACGTGTGGTCAATCGAGCAGTATGGCGCGCTCGGGATCTCGGCCGAGCTGTGCGACGTGATCGACGGCAGGCCTGTGGTGCTCGCGGGCAGGTCACAGTACTTTGGGACGATTCGGGTCATGTGCGACGTGCCTGAGGTGCTCGCCCTGGTCGACCCGGAGCCGGAGGCGCTGGCTCAGATGGCGCAGATTTGGGGCGAGGCGCCCATCGTGCTGACGCAAGACCCGGCGCTCGTCGGCGCGGCTGCGGACGCGCCTCCCATCATCGACGCGCTGATGTACCGGGGCGAGTACGCGCTGCAACACATGCCTCGCGTCAATGCCCGAGAGACCGTCACGTGGTACGCGGGCATAGTGCAGCCTGACGGTTCGGTGGAGCCCGTCGCCCCCACGTCTCCGTAGGGAACTCTCTCCACAGGCACGGGCGCGACGCCGGGCGCGCCGCCCCTGCCACCGTCACCGTGGGCGGGTGATTGTCACCATCTCCGCGTGCCTCACTGGCTCCGCCGAGGCGGACATCAGTTGCGGCACCGACGCCACGATCGCCGATGCCCTCGCCGCTGCAGGCGTGCCGCCACGTGAGGTGTGGCACGGCGAGCGCCGCGTCGCCCCGCACGCGCGGATCGACTCGGCCGAGGTGGGGCATGCGGCGCTGCTGACGGCGCTCCCGGACGCCTCCGCGTGGGGCTGGAACGGGCCGCGACTCGTGAGCGTTGCGGGGCCGGACGCCGGCCACGAGGTGCGGGTTGCCGGCCCCGCCGTGCTCGGATGCTCCACTCCAGGCTTTCGCGATGCCTCCGTGAGCGCGCGCCACGCACGCGTCGTGCCCACTGCCACCGGCGCGCGGCTGCTGGACCTGGGCAGCGTGAATGGCCTGACCCGCGTCGAGTCGGGGCGCCGTGGCCGCACGGCGGGATTCGCGCGCCTTGCGAACGGCGACCGCGTGGCGGTGGGTCGCGCCGTCGTCGAGTTCCGCACTGATGCCCCTCAGCGTGCACCGCTCGCACAAGGCATGCTGTCGCGGCTGGGAGCCGCCTTCTGGAGCCGGTTCGCCACCGCAGCGACCGGCCGCGCGCATGACCACGCCCATGCGGCTGGTCCGACGGCGCCCGACCTCACAGTGCCGGACCTCACAGTGCCGGATCCGACAGCACCTGCCGAGCGCGCTCGCGCTCGCTTCCTTCACCTCGAGCCGGAGGCCAGAGCCGCCAGGCGCACGGAGCCCCAGTGGTGGGGTGGCGGCGTGATGGTCAGCGGGCCGAAGGCCCTCGAGGCGTGGCGTGCGGTGGTGCTGGCGCGCGGCATCGCGCCCAGCGACGCGCGGCCCGACGAGTCATGGCTCCGGTGGCTTCCGAACGATGCCTCACCCGCGTGCCGCCTCGCTGACGGCGACGCCGTCGATGGCGGTCCCGTCGATGGCGGTCCCGTCGATGGCGGGGCGGCGCTCGAGGCGCGGGACGAGGAGTGGGAGCTGCGCGTCGGCGACAGCACGGTGACGCTCGACCCATGCCATGTGAGCCGTGCGGCAGCGGAGAGGCTCGCGCGGGCTGTCGCAAGGGCCGGGAGCCCGCCCACTTGGCCGCCACGGTGGGCCGACCTCTGCCTGGAGCCCTCCCGAGAGGGCTCGACCCCAGCGCCCATGCAGGTCGGTGTGTGGTCAGCGTCCGGCGAGCCATGGATCGTGCCACGGCGAGCGTGGACCCTCCTCGCGGTCGGCTCCACGTCCCGCTCACGCGGAGCGCTGATGGAGATCATCGCGGGCACGAGCGCATGGTCCGAGCCGCCGGACATGCTGCGCCTCTTTGTCGTGGGAGACATCGAGCGCGGCGCGCTGCAGCGCATCGCGCGCCTTGACCATGTCGCTGTCGCCGCGACTCCGCGCGAGGCGCGCACCGCCTTCGAGGCGGCCGCCGCCCTAGCAAGGTCAGGGGGTAGGCCACTCGTGATCGTTGACGACGCAGACGCGCTCGCACGCGACGCGGCCGAGGCCCTCGACCGGCTGCTGCTCGGCGGGCCAGGCGCCCCACCGTGCAGAGCCGCGGTTGCCTCGTCGCGTTCCTCGGGCGTCTATTCGGCGGCGACGCTCGCTGCCGCCGAGTGGCTTGTGGCGCTCGACGACGCCGAACCGCAGCATGCCTCCGACCTCACGGGCGCCGCGTCGCCTGGCACCTCACTGTCGCGCGGACACGCATGGGTGCGGCACGCCGGCGAGCTGCGCGAGGCGCGCATCGCGGACGCGATCGCCACTGCCACCCCGCCGGCATGGCCGGGACGCGGTGATCCCCCGCCCGGCACCTGGCTCTGCGACGCCGCGATCCAACGCTGGCGAGACGAGGCTGCGACTACGCCGCCGGGCCCTCGGCGTCCGAGCTGAGAGGGGCGCGGCCCCGCGCCACTTGCCGGCGCACAGCTGACCACGCGGCGAGCGCTGCCGCCACCACGAGCATCAAGCCCACGGCGGGGATCGAGCCGAGAAGCCACACGCCCACGCTCGCCTGCATCAGCTGCCACGTGACCACTCCGCCAAGGGCGAAACGCTTGTTCCCGGCAAAACCCCAGGTGAAGATGCCGAGGCCGGCCGCCATGATCGCGGCCACCGCGGCCAGAGACCATCCCAAACCGGAGAAATCGCGCTCAAGCAGGGCGTACACGGCGTAACCGACCGCAATCACCGCCACCGCGAGCGTCTCGAGAGCCAGCAGAACGAGCGCGATCGCGTCGAGCACGGCGTATGCCCCACGGGGTTTGTGCATCGTCTCCAACCTCTCTTAGCGAATTATGCGCGAGGTTACAGGAGTAGACCCTTGTCATCTGTTGTTAACAATGCGAACATGGACGTCAGATCCGCGACGACGCGGCGAGTCCACCATCACCTGGACCGCCGCCTTTTTCTTTTGTAAGGAGACCTCATGGATTGGCGCGACCGCGCAGCATGCCTTGACGTCGACGACCCCGAGCTGTTCTTCCCCGTGGGCAACACGGGTCCAGCGCTTGTGCAGATCGAGAAGGCCAAGATCGTGTGCAACTCGTGCGGCGTGCGCGAGACGTGCCTCGCGTGGGCCATGGAACACAACCAGGATTCTGGTGTGTGGGGTGGCCTGTCGGAGGACGAGCGCCGCTCGCTCAAGCGTCGCGCCGCCCGTGCGCGCCGCGCGGCCAAGTAAGGCACACGACAGCAACGACGTCGACGGCCCCCGCCTCTCCCTCGGGAGGGTGCGGGGGCCGTTGTCGTTGCTTGCGAGTCTGAGCGGGCGCCGCTACTCCGAGTCGACAGTCGCCTCGATGCGCACCTCCGAGCCTCCATCAATGGTGGTCCACTCGATAGTGCCGTGAAGCTCGTTGGTGACGAGGGTGCGCACAATTTGGGAGCCCAGGCCGGAGGGCTCCACCGTGATGCCCTTGCCGTCGTCGCGGATCGAGGCGCGCAGCACCTGACCGTCGCGCTCGGCCGCGATCACGATCGTGCCGTGCTCGCGGCCCTCGAAGCCGTGCTCTACGGCATTCGTCACCAGCTCGGTCATCACCAACGCAAGCGATGAGGCGTACTGCGCCGGGATCATCCCAAAGTCGCCCTCGCGCACAATCTTGACCTGCACGCCTGGCGACGCGACGTCGGCTGCCATGCGCGCCGATCGGGCCACGAGGTCGTCAAAGTGCACCAGCTCGTCGAGGGTGCCAGACAGCGTCTCGTGCACCATCGCGATGGTCGAGACACGTCGCATCGCCTCGGCGAGCGCCTCCTTGGCCTCGGGCGCCTCGACGCGTCGCGACTGGAGGCGCAGCAGCGCCGCCACCGTCTGCAGGTTGTTCTTCACGCGGTGGTGGATCTCGCGGATGGTCGCGTCCTTCGTGAGCAACTCCCGCTCACGACGGCGGAGCTCGCTCACGTCGCGGCACAGCAGCACGGCGCCCACTCGCGCCCCGCGCTCCGTGACAGGGATCGCGCGCAGCGACAGGGCGGCGCCGTTCGCCTCGACGTCCGTGCGCCATGCTGCACGTCCAGCCGTGACCATCGCGAGCGTCTCGTCGACCTGGCCGCGGTCGTTGACCATCGCCGCCACCACGCGAGGCAGCGAGCGGTGCATGAGCGAGCCCGTCACGCCCAGGCGGTGGAAGCAGGACAGCGCGTTGGGGCTCGCGTACGTGACCACGCCCTGTGCATCCAAACGCACCACGCCATCGCCCACGCGCGGGGCGCCGCGCTTGGGCCCCGTCACCGAGGTGTGCACCGGGAACTCGCCGCGCGTGATCATGCGGAGCAGATCGTCGGCAGCGCCCTTGTAGTTGATCTCCAGGCGGCTCGAGGACCTCAGCGCCGCCATCGAGGCCTCGCGCGTCAGCACGGCGACCACCTCGTTGTTGCGCATGACCACCGGCAAGGCCTCCTCGCGCACGGCATAGGTCTCGTCCCAGCGAGGCTCACGCGAGACCACAATCTCGCGAGTCCTGTACGCGGCCTCGAGGTGGGCGATGCGGCCGGCGGCGGCCCGAGTACCCACGACCTCCTCCTGATGCACGGTGGGTCCTGTCGACGGACGGCAATGCGCCATCGCCACAAAGCCGTTGTCGACGCGCCTCCACAGCACGAGGTCAGCGAATGAGAGGTCGGCGATGATCTGCCAGTCGGCAACCACCTCGGACAACCACTCGGACTCGACGTCGGACATCTGCCCGTACTGGGATGCAATTTCGCGAAGCGTGGCCACGGGACAAGCCTAGGAGGCGCACGGCCGTCTGGCCGCCGCGATACGCTGGATGCGGCAAGAGGAGGGCCATGAAGATCACCTTCGAGCACCGGTTTGACGCAAGCGTCGACGAGGTGGTGGCGATGCTCAGCAACGAGGAGTTCAATGCGCAACGTGCCCGCGCAACGGGCGCGCAGGACTTCGACGTGCTCGTGGACCACCAGGATGACGGCTCCTTCACCCTTGCGCTCCGCCGCACGTTGCCGTCAACGACCATTCCCCCAGAGTTCCGCGCCATGGTCGGTTCGCAGATCACCGTGCGCTACACCGAGGCGTGGGCCGCAGCGGAGTTCAACGGCGATCCGACCGACCGTGAGGGCACCTTCGCGATTGAGATCGCGGGCGCGCCCGGCCACGCGCGCGGCGCCGTCGTCCTCAAGCCCCTGGCCGATGGCGGCACCGCCTTCGGACTCGCGGGCGACGTCCAGGCGTCGGTACCGCTGGTAGGGGCCGTCGTGGAACGTGCCATTGCGAACGCAATTCAGGAAGCACTTCCTGCGGAACTGGCGGCGGCCGACGAGTGGCTCGCCGCGCGGTGACCACGCGGGTCTACGGCCTCGTCTTTGTAGGAGCGGCCGCGGGCGGCGCGACGCGCCTCGCGATCGACGCCGCGATCCCCACGCACCACTGGGCGTGGGACATTCTCGCCATCAACGCGGTGGGCTCGCTGCTGTTGGGCGTGGTGATGGGATGGTTCTCTTCCCACGTCGCGCCGCGCTGGCTCCCGCTGGTGGGCCCCGGCTTCATGGGCGGGTTCACCACCTTCTCGTCGATGGCTGCCCCCCATCCCGATGCCCCCGTGCAGGCCGGCACGTTGCTCGTGATCGCTCTCGCGGTCTGCGCCGCGGGCGCCGGCCTCGGCTGGCTGGGAGGCGACAAGCTCGCCCTGAGCCGCGGGGCGCGCGAGCGTCGCCTCACTGCCCGCGAACTCGAGGACGAGGTCATGGGCGAGGACCCGGGGGCACGAGCGTGACTCCACTTGAGTTGGCCGCCGCCGCAGCGGGTTGTGGGGCTGGCGCGATGCTGAGGTACTGGCTCAGCACGCTGCGAGGCGCCCACCCGTACCCGTGGCCCACGCTGCTCGCCAACGTGCTCGGCACCGCGCTCCTGGGAGCCACAGTGGCGCTCGTGGATCGTGGTCACCTTGGCGGCTTCGCGTCCGTGGTGGTGGGTGGCGGCATCGCCGGCGGACTCACCACGTTCTCCACGCTCGCGGTCGATGCCGTGGTGCTGTGGAAGCGCAAGGCCTCAGCCGCGATCGGCTATCTGGCGGTGACGGGACTCGCCGGGATCGGCGCTGGCGCGCTGGGTTGGCTTGCCGCCACGGCCGCCGTGGGCGCCTAGCCGCGATCCGAGCGGCGGCTACTCCGAGACGACCACTCCTCGCCAGAAGGCAACGTGCCCGGCGATCTGCTTGGCCGCGTCCTTCGGCGCGTCGTAATGCCAGGCGGCATCCGCATTGACCTCGCCGTCGACGAGCACATCAAAGTACTCGGCGTGGCCCTTCCACGGGCACTCCGAGGTGGTGGCTGACTCGCGGTAGAACTCGGGCTTGATGGACTCTCGGGGGAAGTAATGGTTGCCCTCCACCACCTCAGTGACGGCGGACTCGGCGATGATGCGACCGTTCCATGTTGCCTTCATGACGGGACCTCCCTGGCTCGACGATGTGAGCGTCAACGCGCCCGGCGACGCCGCGATTCCGCGCGCAGCACCGCACGCACCATCAGGGCCAGCACGCAGGCGGCAGCGGCCATCGCCACCGCGCCCGGTCGCAGCGACAGCGCGAGCGCGGCGCACAGCACCACGCCCAGCGCGGAGACCACTCGAGGAACGGCGAATCCGCCTCCTCGGCGAGCGGCGGCGAATGCCGCGGCGTTCGCCACGCCGTAGTACGTGAGCACCGCCGCGCTCGACATCGCGAGCGCAAAGCCGAGCTCGCCCCACCACGCGAGGCCCACGGCGGCGATGGCCGAGGCGCCTTCCGCGAGCGCCGGCACGCCGGATCGGTTGGTGTGGGCTAGCACGCGAGGAAGGTCGCCCTCGCGCGCCATCGCCATCGACGTGCGGCCGAGGCCCGCAAGCAGGGCGAGCATGGCGCCGCCCGCGGCGAGAGCAGCCAGCGCCCCGATGCCGGCGCTCCATGAGCGAGCGGATGACCCGACCGCCTCGACAATCGGCGCGCGTGACCCTGCGAGCGCCACGATGCCGGGAGAGTGCTGAAGCGTGGCGGCGAGGACAAGATAGGCGGTCACTACCACCACCATCGCGGCCGCGATGGCCCGCGGGATGGTGCGGCGGGGGTCCCGCACCTCTTCGCCCAGCGTGGCGAGCCGCGCATAACCTGCGAACGCGAAGAACACGAGAGCAGCCGCCTCGAGGAGGCCCCCGATCCCTCCCTGCGGCGCCGCGTCTCGAACCTCGGGTACCGACCATGCGGCCCCGCTCACGATCCCCAAACCCACCAGCACCGTCGCGGCGATAGCAGTGGCTGCCGCCGCCGTGCGGGTCACTCCGCGTGCGTTCAGTAGCCACGCAGCGAGCACTGCCGCTCCCGCGATGGGTCGCGCCAGATCGGGCCACGCATAGGCGCCGATCGTGAGCGCCATCGCGGCCACCGAGGCAGTCTTGCCCAGCACAAAGCCAATTCCCGCCACAAATCCCCACACGGGCCCGAGCTCGCGCGTGCCGTAGGTGTACACACCCCCCGCAACCGGGTGAAGGGCCGCCAGCTGCGCCGTGGAGAAGGCGTTGATCGCCGCCACGCAGGCGGCCAGAGCGACGGAGCCCACAAGCCACGATCCCGCCGCCGCCGCCGCGGGCGCCCACACGGCGAACACGCCCGCGCCAAGCATCGAGCCCACGCCCACGCCAGTGGCTCCGACGACGCCGAGGCGACGCGAGGAGGGCGCGGCGGTGGTCACGCTCGCAGAGTAGTGCGGCGACGGCGCAGAGTCACCCACGGCCGCGCAACTGTCGGGTGAACAGCCGGTGACTACTCGTCGGATTCGGCCTCCGCGACGGCGCGTGATGCGCCGCGCGGCTTCCCGGCTCGCACCCATGCGAGATAGAGGCCGCCGCCCACGAGCAGAGTCGCGCCCAGCGAGCCGAGCGCGGCGGGCCGCAACGAGTTGGCCACGAGCGTGAATGCGACAGCCAATGCGGCGACAAGGTTGAGCGCCACCCAGAACGGCTCCCTGTCGTGCCATGCAAACTTTGCCATCGCCAGGAGGCCCATGAGGAACGAGACGAACACGGCGACCGCGTAGAACAGCACGAGGCGCTGCTCGGCCGCGCCGGCGGCCGTCACCACGAGCGCGGAGGCACCAAAGAACACGAAGACGCCCGCCATCGGCACATGGTGCGCATTGGTGCGGCCCAGCCACTCGGGGAGCACTCCGTGGCGCGAGTTGTCGCCCCGCGCAAGCGCCTTGAGGAGGCCCGGTCCAGCTTGGAATGACGAGCTGGCGGCAGAGAGCAGCAGGAGCGCTGTCGCAGCCTGGAAGGCAGTGAACACGCCATGGGACGAGCCCGCGCGCGCCAGATCGGCCATCATCGTCGAGTCGTCGCCGGGAAGACCGACGCCAAGGTGCACGGCGGCCATCGCAAGCCCGATGGTCAGCGTGCCCACGATGCCCAGCGTGAGCCACAGCGCCCAGCGGCCAAACGAGCGGCGGCCCGCGTCGTCGAGCTGCGCCAATTGCGCGATCGCCGAGGACGGCGCCTCGACTCCCGTCGCGAGCGCCATCGCCACGGGGAACGCGAGCATCACTGTGAGGGGCGCGCCGTGCAGCAGGCCGGGCTCTGCCGGTGCGACGCCAGCAGGTTCGTCCAGCGTGGAGACCAGCACCACCACGGCGATGACCACAAACACGATGGTCAGCAGCGCAAACACCGCACGGCCAAGGTGGCCAAAGCGCATCAGAAACGCGACCACGCACAGCAGGCCAAGAGCGAGCAACAGGCGATAGGGGGCGAGCGCCGGCACATACGAGACGATCGCCGAGGCGCCGGCAGCCACCGAGATGGAGATGGTGAGCACAAAGTCGACCACCAACGCGCCCATGGGGACAAACGAGAGGCCTTCGCCAAAGGCACTCCCGGTCGCGGCCGCGGAGCCGCCGCCCTCCGGGAAGCGCGCCACGAGATGGTGATACGACGCGACGACGAGAGCCACGATGAACACCACGACCACCATGGCGGGAACCAGCAGGTGAAGCCTGCCGTCAAGCGCGTGGAGCGCCGCCTCGATCGCATAGGCCACCGAGGAGACGGGGTCTGCCATCACGGAGAAAGCGAAGGCGATGAGGAGCGTCGTGCGCCCCTGCCACCAGCGCGTCCCCAGGCGTGCAGTCCCCTGCGTGGCGGTGTCAATCATCTGTGCCTCCCGCGGCGCACATCCGGCGCACACGAGGGACCAGCGTACTCGCGCTGGCGGGACGGTCCTACGGGCCCAGCGGCCCAGAGGTCCCGCGACCCGCTAGACCGATGTTGACACGTCATGACCGCGCAGCGGCGCGCCGGTGATGACGTCAAAGGTGGTGCCCACGGCATTGGCAAGGAGGTCCTCGGGGTACGGCTTTGCGTACATGAATCCCTGTGCATAGGCACACCCCAGCCGGGCAAGCTCGGCGGCCTGATCGGAGCGCTCGACGCCCTCGGCCACCACATCGACTCCCATCGCATCTGCCATGCCCACCACCGCGCGCACCACAGCGTCGCAGCGATCGTCGGACCCCATGCCCTGGACGAATGCCCTATCGATCTTGAGCACGTCGATGGGCAACTCTGTGAGGCGCGCGAGCGACGAGTAGCCAGTGCCGAGGTCGTCGAGAGCGATCTTGACGCCCTTCTCGCGCAGCGCGACGAGGTCCTCCAGCAACTCGAGAGTGAGATGCGGCATGTGCGTCTCGGTGAGCTCAATCACCAGGCGGTCGGCGGAGAGACGATGACGTCGCAGCGCGCCAAGCACCACGTCCACGAAGCCTCCGGCGGCGAGCTGCTTGCCCGAGACGTTGACGTGCACCAGCGGATGGGAGCCGTCTGGAGCGGGGGGCCAGGCCGCAGCGATGCGGCACGACTCGTCCAACACGTACGACCCCACGGGCACCATGAGCGAGCTCGTCTCGAGCACGTCGAGGAACTCACCCGGTGGCACGAGCCCCCGCGTGGGCGACCGCCACCGCATGAGCGTCTCGATGGCGACGACGAGCCCGGTCTCGAGAGACACGACAGGCTGACCAAACACGATGAACTCGCGGTTCTCATGAGCGGCGATCAACTCGGGCATCAACTGGGACGAGCGCAGGCTCCGCGCATGCAGCGCCTCGTCGTACATGTGGAAGCAGTTCTTGCCCTGACGCTTCGACTCATACATCGCGGCGTCGGCTTGCGACAGCAACACCTCTTCGTCGGCGTCCCTGTCCCCCCACGTGATGCCAATGGAGACCCCCACGTGATGGTCACCGCGCGTGGACTTGACGGTCTCACGAAGCGAGTCGAGCAGGCGTTGCGCGATGTCGCGCAGGCGCGCAGGGTCGTCAATGTCGGGACACACGATCGCGAACTCGTCGCCGCCCAGGCGAGCCACGGTGTCGTGAGGGCCGATGGCCTCCTCGAACCGGCGGGCCACCTCACGCAGCACCTCGTCGCCCACGCCGTGGCCGTAGGCGTCGTTGATGTCCTTGAAGCCGTCGAGGTCGCAGAACAACACGCCGACGCTCAGCTCGGGTTCCAGCACAATCGCACGGAGTGCGAACTCGAGCCGGTCGTTCAGAAGCACGCGGTTGGGCAGCCCCGTGAGGTCGTCGTGCAACGCCTGCCGCACGAGCGCATCCTCGGCGGCCTTGCGCGCCGTGACGTCCTCGACCAGCACCATGAGGTAGCGGCCAGCGGCTCCCGCCGCACCCAGGCCCGAGTCCACCACCGAGGCGGAGATGAGGCCCCAGGCCGGCGCGCTGCTCGGCTGCGAGAAGCGCACCTCGGCGCGCACGTGGTCCTTATGGCCCTCTGCACACGCGGCCACCCAACGGTGCACGCCCGCGGCATCGTCACCGTAGGCGAACGCGTCCAGCTCCTCCCCCACGATGCCGTCGCGATCGCGATCGAGGAAGGCGAGCGAGGTGGAATTGCACTCCAGCACACGGCCCCTGTCGTCGCCCTCCAAGCCCACGATGAACATGCTCACGGGAGCTGTATCGAAGGCATGCCGGAACCGCGCCTCCGAGTCCTGGAGGCGCGCCTCGCTCTCCACCTGCGCAGTGACATCGGAGGCGACGCACAAGAAGCCACCATCCGGGGTCTTGGTCACTGTCATGGCCACCACCTTGGCGCCAGGCGTTGCCATGACCCACCTGCGCGACGCCTTGCGGTGCGAGTCGGCGAGGTGCACGTGAAGATCCTCCACGCTCACGCGATGTTCCGCCGCCGCGACCACCAGGTCATAAGGATCGTGCAGGGACAGGATCGAGGTGCCTCGCAGCTGCGCCTCGCTCAGGCCCAGCACGTTCTCCGCGCCGGCGTTTGCGAGCCGGATCACGCCGCTCGCGTCGCACGCGAGGATCGCCTGTTCGGTGGCGGCTGCCAGCAACATCTCGTAGTCGTCGCGAGCCCTGCGAATCGCGTCCTGCTGGGCGTAGACGCCCGTCACGTCGCGCGCAAGCACCACCGCGCCGCCGTCCTGGCCGGCCACGGCGGGCATGGGAAAGGCACTCAGGGTGAGCACCCTCTCAGCATCACTATGCGCCGGGACGAAGCCCACCTCCTGGTCCATCACCACTTCGCCGGCGAGGGCTCGCGGCAACGGCATCTCGGCCGGCACCAGCGCATGCTCGGGGTCGAGGCTGTAGAACCGATCACGGCCGAGGAAGCGCGCGCGGGACCGTTCGCTGTCCGCGTGGACGGGCGAGATGTCGGTGTCCGAACCCGCGAACATCAGCATGCTCGCGTCGTTGCGCATGAAGGGCTTGCCATAGGCGTCGAACACGGTGATGGCGTCGGCTGTCGCTCCGAACACGGCTCCCAGCAACTCGGCCTGTTGCGCGCTCTGCTCGCGCTCGCGCTGGACCTCCGCGAGGAGTGCGGCAAGTTCCGTGCGCTGCGTCGAGATGAGCCACGTGAACACCAAGGTCGCAAAGATCCACAGCTGCGCGAGCAGGGCTCCGTCTTCGCTGGAGAAACCATCGAAGGGCCCGCTGCCGAGGACGGTGGGCAGCGTGATGGCGAACGCGACAAAGACGCTATGGAGTCCCACCAGGGTCGTGTCAAGCCGCATTGCCGCCCACAGGCTGAGCGAGATCGGCACAAAGGACAACACGAACGCCGTCTGGGAGCCGTACACCAGCGTGTACACCACCACGCTCGCGCCGGCGAGCGCGCCCACCTCCACGGCGTGAGCCTTGAACGCGTTCCACGGGCGCGACGCCTGGGGCAGTCCGTCGTCGAAGAGCCTCACCACGAGCGGCACGATCCACAGGCTGCCCACCACGTTGCGCAGCACCCACACGGAGGCAAGTGCGGCGTAGTCCGCGCCGGTCTGAAGAGTGACGGCCACCGGCCCCATCAGCGCGGCCACGACAGTGGCGGCGACCACGGATCCGCCGAGCCTCGCCACATCGCCCACGCTGCGCAGGCGCCACCACGTGCGACGTGCCTGCATGCGCTGCCACCACCTGAACAGGAACAGGGTCAGTAGTGCCTGGACCGCGTTGCCGGTGGCAAACACCGCCGCCAGCACCCAACCGCTACCAGTGAGCGCGTTGCCAAGCAGCGCCGCGCCACCCAGCGCCGCGGCGGCGAACGGCACGCTGTGGCGACGCCGTGCGGCGAAGAGGATCCATAGCGCACCCACTCCTGCGGCCGGCCAGACCAGAGACACGTTGTTGCCCATGGGCGCCGTCAGGCGACCCACCCACATCGCGAGCACATAGCCCGCCGCAAAGGGCGCATGGGTCACGAGCGTCGCGCGCACCGCGCGTCCCACTCGAACTCCCACTGATGGCTCCCTCATCGGCGGCCCCGTCCCTGCGCGCGGCCTTTGGTGTCCTTCCTATCGGACGAACCCGTTCGCCCGCCAGGAAGAACGCTGGGAAATCGCGCAGATAGCGCCAAGTTCTCAGAGTTGACTGAGAACTGCCGATGGGGCATCCGGTGCGCCCGGTGAACTCCGGTGCACGGGAGCGACCAGCACGAATCCGGGAGAGGAGCGCGCGTGACGTCCAGGGGGCGCGAAGCGGAGCGCACGTGGCTTGTCATGGGCGGATTCGCCGTCGCATATGCCGTCGCGGTGGCGGCCGGGCGTCTCACCGCCGACGCGGCGAGCGGCATCTCCTTGGTGTGGCCCGCGGCGGGAGTGGGCGCGGCCTGGCTCGTGTGGGTCTCGCGCCGAACTCGCCTTGTCTCCATCGCCGCTGCCCTCATCTTTGTCGGGTCGGGTGTCCTCAACTTTGCCACGGGAACAGGCGCACTGCTAGGCCTCGCGTTCGGTGCAAGCAACGCCCTGCAAGGCCTGGCGACGCTGTGGACTTTGCGCGCCCTCCATCGTCACTGGTCGTCCACCGAATGGCGCCGCGTGAGGAACCTGCGCGACATGTTGGCGCTCGGCGCCGCAAGCGTCGTTGGACCGGCGCTTGCGCTCGGGATGGGACCGCTCGCGGCGGTTACCACCACCGGAGCGGACCCACTGCCGCTGTTCCTCAGCTGGTTCATGCGCAACGCCGCGGGAACCTTTGTGGTGCTGCCAGCGATCCTCGTCATGCGCACCCACGAGGAACGTGATGACGGGCTGTGGCGCGAGATCTCCCGGCGTCCCTTTGAGTACGCCGCGGTGCTGACGGCGACGTTCGCCACCCATGTCACGGTGTTTGGGAACGAGAGCAGCCTGCCGCTCGCCTTCGTCGTCCTCGTGCCCACGCTCTGGGCGGCTCTTCGCTTTGGCGCGCAGGCAACTGTCCCGCCGCTGCTGCTGGCCAGCAGCCTGGCGACGCTCTTCACCCTGCACGGAAGCGGCCCGTTCAGCAGCCTGGATCCCTCGATCCGGTCCATGCGGGTGCAACTCCTCGGCGTGGTGCTTGCCGGAGTCTCGTGGGCTGTGGTGATGCAGAAGGAGGCGCTGCGATCATCGCAGCGCGCCGCACTCGAGGCGCGTCGCGCGTCCGAGGCCGAGGCCCACCTCCTCGACTCGGTGTTGCGCTCAAGCTCCGACGCCATCTCCGTCTACGGCGCTGACGGGCGTGCACTGTTCCGCAACCCTGCGTCGTACCGGCTGTTCCCCGACTCCACGCCCGCGTGCGTGGCCGACGACGAGTGGGACGTGCGGTTCGAGGTGCGCTACCCAGGGGCAGAGGACACGATCACGGTGGCGACGCATCCAGTGGCGCGCGCGCTCGCGGGCGAGACCACCCCCGACACCGACGTGGTGGTGACGGATCGCGTCACCGGTGCCGTGCGGACCATCTCCATGGCCACCTCGCCCCTGCGCGGCGGCGAGGGCACGCAATGGGAGGGCGGCGCCGTGCTGACGGCGCGCGATGTGACGGCGGAGCGCGCCTCGACCGAGGAGCTCGGCGAGGCCCACCGCGAATACTCCGAGATGATCTCGGCCACGACGCAGCAGGCATTGCTGGCCTGCGACTCCGAGGGCATCATCAGGTTTGCCAACGAGGGCGCCACCCGCATGCTCATGCTGCCGAATGATCACTTTGTGGGGCTCCACATCTCCGCGTTGCACGATTACAACAACCTGGCGACCAAGGCACGGGCGCACGGCACGACGCCCCACGACATGCACGCGACCATGGCTCGCGAGGGCATGAACGAGACCGGCCGCTGCCTGTGGGTAGATGCCAACGACGAGCGCGTGGTGGTCGACGTGACCATCACGCCCACCACGAGTGGCGGTTTCCTGGTGGTGGCGTCAGACGTCACGCAGCAGGCGGAGGCCGAGCAGCGGCTCGCCACGTCTGAACGCCGCTTCAGGACAGCTTTTGATACGGCCCCTGTGGCGATGTTCATCGTCGATTGGAGCGCGGGCGGCGAGATCGTCGAGACAAACACCACCGCTGAGGTGTTCACCGGACTTGACGAGGTAGACCTTCGCAGCCGGTTCCTCGACAGTCTCGTCCACCTGCCCGATGTCGCGACGTTCGAGAGCTGGGCGCACGCGGTGGGCGACGGCGACGTCCCGACGGCGACGTTCGAGGTGCGGTTCGTGACCGAGCAGGGCGCCCTCAAGTGGGGCACCATGTCGGTGCGCCTGCTGGACCCCGAGGTGGAGTCGGACGTCAAGCTGCTGTGCCTCGTCGAGGACATCACGGCGCGCAAGCAGGCCGAGGCGGAACTGGTGCACCAGGCGCTGCACGACGAGCTCACTGGCCTGCCCAACCGCGTGCTCCTGCGCGATCGCCTCACCGTGGCGCTCCAATCGCTCACACGGCGGCCCGGCAAGGCGCTGGGCGTGCTGTTCTGCGATCTCGATGGGTTCAAGGACGTCAACGACGCATACGGCCACCCCGAAGGCGACGCCGTGCTCAAGCTCGTTGCCGAGCGCTTCGCCGCGATCATCCGCCCCCACGACACTCTGGCCCGCATGGGCGGCGACGAGTTCGCAGTGGTGGCGGTGGACGTGGCGGGGAACGGCACCTTGCGGCACGTCGCCGAGCGGCTCATCGCGTCGCTCGAGGAGCCGGTCATCACGCCCCACGGACAGCACCACCTTGGCGTGTCCATTGGCTACGCACTGGCGACGGACACGATGGACCAGGACTCGCTGTTGGCGCAGGCCGACGCAGCCATGTACGTGGCCAAGCGGGCGGGGAAGAACCGGTCCCACTCCTACGACGACGCGCTGGATGAGAAGTCCCACCAGACCACTCAGTTGGTGCCGGAGTTCTCCCGCGCCGTGGAGGCAGGCGAGTTCGTGCTGTTTGGCCAGCCGGTGGTCGATCTGCCGTCGGGCAAGGTGGTCGCGATCGAGACGCTGTTGCGGTGGGACCACCCCACGAAGGGCTTGCTCTCCCCCGAGGCGTTCCTCGAGACCCTTGAGTCCACTGGTCTCATGGTCAACGTGGGTCTGCAGGTATTGCGGGACTCGTGCGACTTCGCCGCGGGTCTCGCGCGCCGCGCGGGGGGCCGCGCCATCTCTGTCCACGTGAACGTGTCGGGCCGCCAGCTCAGCACCGGCCGGTTCACCGACGCCGTGTGCGTGGCGCTTGAGGACTCGGGACTGGCGCCCGACAACCTGGTGCTGGAGCTCACCGAGACGTTCATGCCCACCATGAGCCCGTCCCTCGTGGACGATCTCGAAGCGCTGCGCCGGCTGGGGGTCCGCATCGCGCTCGACGACATCGGCACGGGCTACTCCTCGCTGGCGCGCCTCACGGAGATGCCGGTGGACATCCTCAAGATCGACAGGACCTTCATCTCACCTGCCGGCCGTGATGAGCGCAAGGACGCGGTGGTCAAGGCAGTGATCGGCATGGCCGACGCTCTGGGCATCGAGGTGGTGGCCGAGGGCGTGGAGACGGAGACTGCCGCGCAGCGCGTGCTGCGTCACGGCTGCGAGCTCGCGCAGGGTTACCTGTTCAGCAAGCCTGTGCCGCTGGATGAGATCGCTGCGCTGTGCGACAAGCTTGAGGGCGGCTCGCGCACTCCCCTCGCGCGCCACCTGGTGCCGATGCAACAGCGCAGGGCGTGACGCCGCCGCTCGGTGACCACAACACAAAGGCCCGGGCCATCAGGTCCGGGCCTTCGTCGAGTGGTAGCGGGGACAGTGTCTGATGTCAGGACATGTGCGGCAGATGTGTCGGGACATCTCTGACAGTCCCGATGATGGTGCATGGGCGATGAGGACAAGCGGTTAGTGATCGTGCTCGCGGTCGTCGAAGGCGACCTGAGCATCGCGGAAGCAGC